>CAYRAX010000052.1:10891-14970 GCA_964422285.1 uncultured Chthonomonas sp. | reverse complement strand
AATTCATGAAGCTGTTCAAAGACTCCGGCCTGTGGGGCGACAAGGAAGTCGTCGTGAAGGGCAGTTCAGTCAAGCCACGCGAACTTTGGTACGAAGTCTTCGGAAGCTATCTGGACGGATTCAAAGACAAGGATCTTTGCGCCATTCGAGGCGTAGGCATCGGCAAGAAGAATGGCCAGCCGATCAAGCTGCAAATCGACATTCTGGACAAGCAGTGCGATACCACTGGCTTCACTTCAATGGAGCGACTGACCGGATTCTCGATGGCGATCTTTGCCAAAGACGTCGCCGATGGCAAAGTTCCGACGGGCGGCGTCCGTTATGAAAGCGCGATGACCGGTACGCGATTCGTCGAGGAAATTCAAAAGCGCGGAATCGAGCTGAAGTTCAGCTAATCCACTGCGAACCATGACTTAGGCGGGCACCCATGCTTTCGAATGGATGCCCGCTTTCGTTTCAGATGGTGATCGACGGCGTACCGTAGATTCGCGCGAGCGTCGACCACAGCGTCGCGGCATCGTTGTCAAAATCGCCGTGCGCCATCGATTTGCTGGCGATATCTGGAATCTTGCTTCCAGGCTTGAACTCATAGATCGGATCGTAACGTGCCTTCACAACCGTTGTCTTCGGTAGCCCGAATCCAGCGGAATCCAGGAACTTCTCCATGCCGACGATTGGCGTTCCGTTTGCGCCTTCAAACGCGTTCGAAACCAAGTACAAGAGCGATTTGCCATAGGCGTTCAAGCACGTGTCCTTGCGCTCGAACTCGTCGGTCATCATGTACATCGCGAGTCGGTCGATCGTCCTTGCGCGCATCATCGGGGCATAGGTTTCGTTGAAAAGGTCATGCCGGATCGCCGGTGCCCAAAGAGTGCACGATTGGACTGGCACTCCCAGGCCCATTTCATCGAACCCGCGACTTTCAGGATCAGTTGAAGCACGTAGGGGTCCCGTGCGAATCGGCCCCGTTGCGCTTAGCTTTTGCAAGAACGTGGAAAGCAGAATCGAACCGGCGCTATGCCCTGCCGCATGGACTTCGAAGCGTTCTTTTTTGACGCTAGCCAAATCCGCGAGATGCTCCGCGATCAGCCGCGCGCCGCCATCCCTTGACACGGTGGCACTAATCGCATTATTCTTCATCTTCTTCCAAATGGGAGTACCGAGCGGAGAAGCGACTTTTTCCAGCACCTTGTCCTTGAGTTCGTCGATGATTTCGAGTGGACCGCCCGCCAGCAGATGCCGATCCCATTGGTCTTGCAGCATCTGGCCCAAAACCTCGAAAAGCCCGGTCCGCCACACGATGCACAGGGGGTAAACCTGCTTGGCCATCATCGTTTCGCGGTACTGCGCGAGCAAGCTGAGGAATCCACTTTCTTCCACCAATCCGCCGTGGGCATAGACCAACACTCGACACTTATCCCAGTCTTTCGTCAAATCTGGAATCTGCTTTGTGATGATGTCTTCCACGGTTTCGGCGTCGTTGGCAAAAGCGCCGGTCTGCGCCAATAGTCCGTCGTTGTCCAAACAGACCACGTGTGGTCGCAACGCGTTGAATGTCGCTGGCTTGACTTCGCCCACCAGGAATTGCGATGCCACCGCCGCACCACCGGCGGAGGTGATCGCCACCGGAACACCCAGCCTTGCGACCCAAACGTCGCTTCCGTTTTCCAGCCAATCCTCGTAGGTGATGTGTCCGTAACCACCAAATCCCCAACCCGGGCCCCACGAGTTTTGAATCCAAAATCCCTCGGCATCGTAGCCGACGATCGCAAAAGCGTGACCGCCGATCACCGTTGGCGAAAACGCGATCTTGCCATTCGGGCCGACCTGTTGCCAGCCTTCGTGGACTTGCGAAGTTGCGTACAAGATTCCGACTTCGGTGATTGCCGCGTGCATGGCGACAATGTCTTTGTGGTTGACCCGGAAGTAGGCTCCCATCGGAATTTGAGCTGCCTGATGCGCGCGAGCCGTTGTCAGCATCCCTGGGCTCCCAGCAGCGGAGTACGGCCACTGCGAATCAAGGCACACGCCGTGCTTGTTCCAGCCCTTCATCGCGCCGCGAGCGCTTGATCCTTCGTAGTTCTCGCCCTCCCATTCGTCGTAGCGGCGCGCCATCTCGTAAAGCATGCGCATACTCACTTCAGCTGTCGACTTTGGATTAAGCTGGCGAATCAGGTAGTTGGCAACCGTAGCAAGGCCGAACCCCGTGCACGCACCCTCCCGACCCTGGTCTAAGATCGGAACATTGGCCTTCTTAAAGTCAGCGATCGTTCGCGCAGGCGGCACCATCACAAGCGTTGGCACGAACATCAAGTCACGAAAGTCGGGCACGTCTGGCCTGGCGTTGAGCGCAAAACTCTCGCCACCCGGCAGAGTGATGTTGGCCCGCACAATTTCTTCCGCTCCTTGCGCGCTCGCGGCGATCTCATTCATGTCGGATCGCATAATTCGCGCCAGGTTTGAACTGACTGGAGCCGCCTTGGACCTCGCTGAAGCCTTCGGCGGCTGATTCAATTGATCTAGGTAGTTTTGGACGGCTTCGATGAATGCGCCCCATTTGGACAGCAGCTTCTTAGGACAATTCTTTCCCGACCAATGTTTGTGCGGCACAACCCGGTCCGTGCCGAGGTCGCAACTTTGCAACAGTAATGCCGTCAAAAGCGCGGCGCGATCGTTTGCCGCTGCTTGGTTGATGCCTTTGTATTGGCAAATTTCAATGCCGACGCTCACCCGGTTGCCCTGAGAAGTGCCCGCATGAAAACCCTGCTCTGATAGCGGCAGATGCTTGTAGCACTCGTTATCATCCACCGTGTAGTGCCAGCTGACCTTGCGCCGCCGGGCGTCGTCACCCTTGACGTATCGGGCGTGAGCGCGCGCGTTCGCACCCGGCTCATCATTATCTGTGTTGTGAATCGTGATGTACTCGACCTTCAGTGGCCTGCCCGGGCGGTTCGATGCACCCTCCGGGATCAGGTCCACCTTTATTTTCAGATTCGCGTACGCTTGTTGTATTGTCATGTCAGACTCCTTCGCTAGACCAGCACATGAATGACCTTTGTGCGCCATTCTCAGTACATGAATCGATCATACTGCAAAAATAGGGGGCAAATGGGCAGAAATACTCATCGGGGCGCGCCTAATTTCGCCCCTGAACCGTCCCGAAAATCAGATACGGGGCACTATGCCTCGTTGGACGTCAGCTTATGGATCTGCAAAGCATCGAATGTCAATTGGCCCAAGCCCAAATGGCGCGCTATTTGGCCGGTGACCAGCTGCCCGAAGACACCGTAAAGCAGCTGGAAAAGCACATCACGGACTGCGCGGTTTGCCAAAAATCGGCCGCAGATAAGCAAATTTCACTCGAAAAGATGCTTTCGACTGGTTCGGAGCCCGCGCCAGTCGTGACGCCTTATGAGGAACCCGAGGCGACCGCCGTGCCCATGCCCGAGCCGGGCGATCAACCTCAACCCGACCCGGCACCAGAGCCCGCTCCCGCACCGGCGCCAGCCGAAGAAACGATCCCGAAGGACCCGTTTGCGGATCTGACCTCGGTTTTTAATGAGCCAGACCCAGTCCCCGACGTGGAGCCGGCGGCCGAGCCTACCGCCGAAGCAGAGGTGCCAATTTCCGCGCCCGGTCCAGAGCCAGCACCAGAGCCGGTGGCCGCCGTTGCACCAGAGCCTACATCCCCTGCCGAAGATGCGCCCGCCGAACCCGCGGCAAAACGCAAGGGCATCCCTACCAAGACCGTCACCATTACGGTCCCGGACGTCGGTTTGATGACCAAGGGAAACCTCAAGACGATCGCCATGGCTGGCGGACTCGGAGTCGTGCTCATCGGCATGTCGGTCATGATGCGCGGCACCAAAGACGTGCTCGGCGAAAAGGCACTCGCCGCGAAGGAGTCGGAGGTAGCATCTGAGGAGGAGCCGCCCGCTAAGGACAAGAAATCGAAGGCTCACGCGGAAGAAAAACCAGTGCCGAAAGAAGCCGAAAAGCCGCATGCCGAAACGAAACCAGCGGCGAAGCCTGCCCCCGAACCAAAGCACACCGAGCCCGCGACAAAGCCCATCGCGGCG
>CAYRAX010000052.1:1049-10881 GCA_964422285.1 uncultured Chthonomonas sp. | reverse complement strand
GACTGTGACTAAACCAAACGCTGAGGAATACGACGTAGCGTCAACCGACGGTGGAGTCAAGAAGGCATCTATCGAAAACGGAAAGCAGGTCGCTTCAGCCCCGGTGCAACCGCCCGCGAAGCCAAAGCCGACACCGACGCCCGCAAAAGCCGCGCCAGCAAAGCCCAAACCGAAGGCATCCGTGACTAAGCGATACCGGCGATCGACCAAATCCTATCGACGCCACTCCTATCGGCGCGCAAAACCAAAGAACGTGGTTCGCGTCTACGAAGAAGAATCCTGATTTTTCAGCATCAAATACGCGAGGTGAATCGTCCGGTTCAGTAGAGCCTAGATGGCCACTAGGAGAACTATGAAACACAAATTTTGGATGATTCTGGCACTAGCTGCCACTTCGCTCACCGCGTTCGCTCAAGTCGGTGGCGAAACCGATAAGAAAACTCAACCTGACGTCACTACCACCAATGAGGGATTGGTAACGATTAGTTCGAAGGGCAAAGACGTTCGCGACGTGCTCACCGACCTTTTCAACCAAGGCAAAAAGAACTTTGTTGTTGAGGGCGTGCCCCGAACTGAGCTGTTCCTCGCGCTTTCAAACATCGATTTCGAAGAGTCGCTGCAAATCATTTGCCGAGTCGCGAACCTCAATTACGAACTGCAAAACGGCATCTACTACATCTTCAAGATTGGTGCCGTGCGCAACGCGATTCCCGGCGTGAAAACAGATGGCGCAACGACACCCCAACGACAAGTCGGACGACTGAACGACGCGGTCTTGAAAAAGAAATTCACGACGCGATTCAACAAGACCGACTTCAAAGAGGTCGTCAAGGCAATTTCGAAGCAGACCGATGTCGCGCTGGAAATCGATGCTTCGGTGCCAAGCCGAATGGTTGATGCTTTCTTGATCGACACGACCCTCAAGCAGGGCCTGGACATGCTCACCAACGCGCTTGGTTTGGAATACAAGTTCACCGAAAACATGAGCATTTTGATTTTCAAAGCAAATCCTAATCGCGTAAGCGTTTTGGATAAATCATAAACTAACAACCTCCCAGAGCCCCGCATCCTATCTGGGTTGCGGGGCTTTTTTGTGCCGCAATTTCAGCTAACCTAAGAAGATCTCATGTCGTCGCCGAATCTACGCACCATAACGCGCCACATATTGCTAGACAACGCGTTTGCCTGCGCGTTCATCAATCTGTGCGGATCGGCGATTTTGATTGGCTATTTCAAGCACATCAACGCGGGCGACGTCGGTCTGGGGCTGATCGTCGCGATCCCCAGCCTCATGGGATTGATGCAAATTCCTGGCGCCGTCATCGGCCGCCGCTCGAATGGATACAAGAATTTCGTTGCGTGCTTCGGCATCATCTGGCGCATGCTGCACATCATCGTGCTTATCATCGCCTGCAATCCGAATTGGGGCAGCGCGCGAATGTCCATGATGGTATTCATCGTTGGCCTCGCATCCGCCGTGGTTCAAGTCAGCGACCCGATCTATCAAGATTGGATCGCCGAGATTGTCCCGGAAACAAGTCGCGGCGCGTTTTATGCTAAAAGGGCCTCAATTTGCGGTGCGGCATCGGCGCTCGCGGGCCTCATCGGCGGCGCCATCGTCGATGGTTTCACAAACCGCGGATTATCAGATCGCGGCTTTCAAGTGTGCTTCGCGCTCGGATTGGTATGCGCGCTGATCAGCTTCTTGTTCTACATCAAAGTGCCGGACAAAGTACGCGCCAATCCTGAGCGTGAGAATATCCGCCACGCCATCGAAACGATCAAGCGCCCGTACCGCGATATGAATTTCCGCAAAGTACTCGTGTTCCTGTTCGCGTTTGTTTTTGGGCAGATGTTCATGGGTGGATTGCTGGTGGCCTATTGCCTCGAAGTGCTCAAAATGCCGTTCACTGTGATGCAGGCGTTGGGGCTTTTGCAGGCAGCAACCGCCGTGCTCATCGCGCCGTGGTGGGGCCAAATGTGCGACCGATTTGGCAACAAGGCCGTGCTTGCCGTCCTATGCGTGGGAATCGCGCTTTCGCCGCTTGGCTGGTTCTTCACGAGGCCCGACCAATTACTGTTCAACACGATCATCATGGCGCCAAGCCACATTTTCAGCGGCATTGCGTGGGCTGGCGTCGGAATGGCGCAATTCAATTTGATTTTGCGAACCTCGACCACCGAGCATCGCGCCAACTATCTCGCGGCTGGCCAATCGCTCATGGCCCTCACGGCTGCTCTGTCGCCGTTTCTAAGCTCAATCCTGATGCAGAATTTACGAAACTCCGTCCCCGTTGCGACCGCTTACCTAACGGTATTGGCAACGTGCATGGGCCTTCGGTTGCTGTCAGCCTTGTTCTTGAAACCGGTGCACGAACATGGTGCCACGCCCTTGCGCGCCGCAGTGAAAGAAATGGGCTTGTCGGCTCCGTTGCCGTTTGTGCGGCGAACGACCACGAATGATGAATGACCGGCCAATTGCCCATACTTAAGATGAGAAGATGAACCCATTTTGGCCTGGAGTGATAAAAGCTTATCGCGATCGCGTTTCCGTGCGCGGCGAGCCCATCACGTTGCTCGAAGGCGGCACGCCTCTCATACCCATGCCTCGAGTCGCTGAATGGGCATGCCCTGGCGCAGAGCTTTTCGCCAAATTTGAGGGACTGAATCCAACGGGTTCGTTCAAGGATCGAGGCATGACGGCCGCCGTCACCGAAGCTGTTCATGATGGTGCCAAGTCGATCGTCTGCGCCAGCACCGGCAACACCGCCGCCTCAGCCGCGGCCTACGCCGCGCGCGCCGGGTTGAAGTGCGTTGTTCTTGTTCCGGACGGCAAAATCGCCATGGGCAAACTCGCCGGTGCGCTGGCCTATGGAGCGCAAGTTGTGCAGATCCGCGGCTCATTCGACGATGGTCTGCGCATGGTACGCGATCTGTCTGATCAGACGCCGATCGCGCTGGTCAATTCGGTCAATCCTGCGCGCCTGCAGGGCCAAAAGACGGGCTCATTCGAGATTTGCGATGTGCTTGGCGGGGCACCCGATTATCACTGCTTGCCCGTCGGAAACGCGGGCAACATCACCGCCTATTGGCTCGGGTACCGCGAGTATTTTGACGACAAAACCATTGCGCGATTGCCCCATATTATCGGCGGTCAGGCGAGCGGATCGGCGCCCATCCTGGAAAATCGCGTGATCGAGCAGCCCGAAACGGTGGCTACCGCGATTCGAATTGGTAACCCCGCGCGCTGGTGCGAGGCGTTGACCGCGCTCCGGGAATCCGATGGCCAAATTTGGCGGCTTACCGATGAGGAAATTTTGGAAGCGCATTCAAGGCTTGCCCAACTTGACGGCGTTTTTTGCGAACCATCTTCCGCCACGGGTCTCGCCGCACTGCGCAAGTCCGTCCAGCACCAAAAAGTTGCGGTCGAGGGATGCAAAATCGTGTGCGTGCTCACGGGCCACGGACTCAAGGACACCGAAATTGTGACCCGGACCGCCGCCGCGCCAACCTGCATCGACGCCAATCTCGACGACTTGAAACGTCTGCTCAGATTTTGACCCGCGCCCAGTAAACTACGCCCTATGATCAAGGTTCGAATTCCAGCCACTACCGCCAATTTGGGCCCCGGATTCGACTGCCTGGGTCTTGCGCTGAACTTGTGGAACACCTTTTCACTGGAGCTGACGGATTCTGCCGCCCAGATTCAAGTCGAAACGCGCGGTGAAGGCGAGGGAATTTTGCCGAGCGACGAGTCGCACCTCGTGGCTCGCACCATGGTTTCCGAAACATGGCCCGGCTTGATGCCCAAGGATCGCGGATTGAAAATCACCTGCGAAAACCAGGTTCCGTGCGCGAGTGGATTGGGATCAAGCTCTACCGCCGTGCTCGCTGGGCTCGTGTTTGCGAGTGCGCTTTCCGTTCGCGCTGTCCAGCCGGATCGAAGCGATGCCGTGCTCAACATGGTCAACAATCCAGACAACTTGGACCGCGTTTTGCATCGCGCGATTCAATTGGAAGGACACGGCGATAACGTCGCGCCCGCGCTCCTCGGCGGACTGGTGCTGGTTGTGGCCGGGGAAAACTCGAATATCGTCAAACGCGTTGATTTTGCGCCACTGAAGGCAGTCGTCTGCGTTCCCAAGTACAACTTTCTCACGAGCGATGCGCGCGCCGCGCTGCCGGGACAATACAGCAAGTCCGACACGATTCACAACATTGGTCACGCCCTCGCGGTTGTAGAAGCTTTGCGCGAAGGAGACCTTTCGCTACTGGCATCCGCGATGGCCGACCGCGTGCACGAACCCTATCGCGTGCCCCTGATCCCCGGTGCGGCGGAGGCGAAGCGCCAAGCGATGGCAGCCGGTGCCGCGACGACCTGCCTCAGCGGAGCCGGACCAGGCATGCTGGCGATCTCCAAAGACAACCACGACGCGATCGGAGCGGCCATGTGCCAAGCATTCGCCGATAGCGGAATCGCCGCTCGCTACTGGGTGCTGGATACGCTCGCTACTGGCACAGAGATTTCGTCGTGCTAGGCGCGCACGAGCCGGTTGGGCTGGCGCTGTTGGCGGTCGCTGGCGCGCTCGCTGGAGCGCTCAACGCAGTCGCGGGCGGCGGGTCGCTGATCACTTTTCCATCGCTCGTCGCACTGGGGCTGGGCGAAAAAGTGGCGAACGCGACGAACTCATTCGCGCTCTTTCCGGGCACCCTGAGCAGCATCGCTGGATTCCGCAAACAGATCGAGCATGTGCGCCGTGAAATGGTGACGCTCACCTTGCCCACACTGGTTGGCGCGGCAACGGGAACCACGATCTTGCTCGCGACATCCGACGCCACTTTTCGCGCGGTGGTGCCGGTGCTCATCCTCTTTGCGACAACGCTTCTCGCCCTGCAACCCAGGATCAAAGACTGGTCGCGCCGCCGGTCGAGCGGGCTCTCGATGGGATCCGGCATCGCGCTGCAGTTCCTGATCAGCGTCTACGGCGGCTACTTTGGCGCAGGTATGGGCATCCTCATGCTGGCGTATTTGGGACTGCTTCTCGAAGTCGATATTCACGCTCAAAACATGCTCAAAGCCTGGCTCGCAACCATCATCAACGTCGTCGCGTCGGTCATCTTTGTGGCTGGCCGGATGGTGGATTGGATTCCCTGCGTCGCGGTCGCGATTGGGTCGATCATCGGCGCTTACGTCGCCGCCCACTATTCGCAACGAATCGACAGCGAACGAGTGCGAAAATTCGTAGTGTTGGTCGGATTTAGCCTCGCCATTTGGTTTGCCTGGAGGGCGATTTCCGCATGAGATGGGGAGTAGTCGTCTTGGCGGGAGGCCACGAAGTTGGGCCGCTCGCCGAGCGCATGCAGACGCCTTTTAAGGCGATGGCGCAGGTTGCCGGAGCGCCGTGTGTGCAGCACGTGGTCGCACGGGCGGTCGCCGACGGATTCACTGATGGGGTTGTGGTTGGCTGCGCTCCATCCGAACATCACGCCGCGCCTTACGCTTGGTACTCGGACACTGGTGGTGCAATCGGCAACGCCAAGCAGGGCGTTGATGCGCTACGCGATGCGTGCGACGCTATCCTCTTTTTGGCCTCGGATACTCCTTTGATCGAGCCCGGCGAGCTGAAGCGCTTTATTCAAGTCGTTGAGTCGCGCGTTGACTCAGACGGGGCATGGTTCGCGGCAGGCGCATGCCCGATTCAGGCCTTTCGCGGTGCTTATCCCCAGGTGCCAGTCAAGGGAATTCGTCTCGTCGAAGGCGTCTTTGTGACGGGCACTCTGTTCGCCGCGAGCCCAGCGGGCTTTGACCTTGCGCACTCCATCGTCAGCGAGTTTCGACGCCACCGAAAGAGCGCGGTACGGATGCTTTTGCGGCTGGGTTTGGGCACGTGCTTGCGCGTCATCGCGGGTCGAGCAAACCAAGGTCACGCTGAACGGGCGGTGAGCAAACTTCTCGGGGGCCGCGCGGTCTTGGATCTATCCGCCCACCCGAGTACCTGTCTTGACTTTGACGATGTCGCCGAGTGGGACGCGCTACTCGACGTGCTGACTGCACGCGATTGAGCGCTTGGTCGAGGCTCTTAGCGCGAGGAATCCTGCAATTCCAGATGTGGCGGACCCAGCGACGATGCCAAGCTTAGCCTGTGAATCCAGCGCAAGACCCGGAAACGCAAGGCCAGAGATGAACAGCGACATCGTAAATCCAACTCCGGCGAGCAACCCGATCGACAGCATCATCGACCACGTAACCGCAGCGGGCAGAACCGCGAGCCTGAGCCGCACTCCGATCCAGCAAAAGAGCAAAATTCCAACCGGTTTGCCGACGACCAAGCCCCAGAAAACGCCCATCGCCACGGACGAAATTTCGCTGGAGCTTATAGCAATTCCGGCATTGGCCAACGCAAAAACGGGCATCACGACGAACGCGGCCCAAGGGTGAATCGCATTTTCTAGGCGCTGAAGCGGCGTCCCGTACTGCTCGGCTTCGCTCTCGAGCGCGCGAATGAGGCCGTCTTGCCGCTCGTTCAGCATCATGCCTTTGAGTCGCTTTCCCGAATCAGCGAGTTCATTCACCAGGTTGCGCGCAACATCCACGAATGCCGATGTGCGAAGGCGCGAGGTTGCTGGCACGGCAATGGCCGTGAGCACGCCAGCGATGGTCGCGTGCACGCCCGATTTCAGCATCAAATACCAGAGCACTAACCCCAAAGCCCCGTACAATCCCAGCCGCCGCACTCCCAACGCATTCATGGCGAGCATCACCGCCCAAACGCCAGCCGCCGCGAATAGCATCGCCAAGTTCATCTCGTGCGAATAGAAAATCGCGATGACCAAGATCGCGCCGAGGTCATCGAAAATGGCGAGCGCGAGCAGGAAAACTCTGAGCGAAGATGGCACTCGCCGACCCGCGAGAATCAAGATGCCGAGCGCAAACGCGATATCGGTGGCCATGGGAATGCCCCATCCACGCGCGCCGGTGCCCGAAGAATTGAGGCAAAAATAGATTGCCGCCGGTAGCAACATACCGCCGATCGCGCCGAGTAACGGTAGCATTGCTTGGCGCACCGATGAAAGCTCGCCCGCCAGAAGCTCGCGCTTAATTTCGAGCCCAATCACCAGGAAAAAGACCGCCATGAGCAGGTCATTCACCCAGACGAGGAGCGGCTTTTGTAGTGACCAATCGCCCCAATGCAGCCCCGCTGGCATCTGCCAAAAGCCATGAAAGGCTTCGCGCAGCGGCGAATTTGCGAGCAGCATAGCCACGGCGGCTGCGACAAAAAGGACGATTCCACCGAGCGCTTCTTGCTGCACAAACCGCTGCCAAGGACGCAAGTTGCGGTCTTTCAATGGGTCGCGATCGGACTGCATCGAGCCTCTACGGGGTTAGGTCTTCGACGGGCTGGCCCATCGACCATTTATAGCCAAATGGATCCATCAGCTGCCCAAATCGATCGCCCCAAAACATGTTATCGAGCGGAGTCACTACGGTCGCACCGGCATCAACGGCGCGCTGAAAGTCGGCGTCGATGCTCTTGCTGGCGATGTGAATCGAGAATGGCATCGGAGCGCCAGGCACCGGCGCAAGCACGCCCCAATCGGGGAACTCGTCATTCAACATGAGCACCGACTCGCCGATGACGATCTGGGCATTCATCACCTTGCCGCTGTCATCTTTCAAGATGAACCGGCAGGATGCACCGAACGCCGCCTCGTAAAATTTGATCGCTTCCTCGGTGCTACTGACAACGATGTATGGCGTCAGAGTGGGGAAACTTTTGGGGTTCATCAGGTCAGCCATGCCGCCGAGTCTACCCAGCGGCACAGTGCGGACCTCACATGCCCTGTTGGTCAATAGTGCTGGGCTGCCGTAACCGACACCGCAACAGTCACGAGCGCACTGTATTGCCCAAGGCTATTGCGTGCACGATAGGTAAACGCGTCTGAGCCTGTGAAATTGGCAACCGGAACGTAGGAGAACGAACCATCCAAGTTCAAAGTGAATGAAGACGCATGCGCTGGGCCCTGTTGGATCACCGCTTGCACTGGTCGCTGGCTAGGATCGGTGTCATTGCCTAGAACTCCCGGACTCGCAAGTGAGAATGTTCCGTTTTCCGGTACCTGACAGGAATCTGGTTTACCAACCGGCACTGTCGCGGAATCGCACGTCACCGCGTACTTGACCGTCGATCCCTGTGCTGCGCCAGTGGAAGTTCCAATGAAGGTGGAGCCTTTGGGCTCACCTGGAGCAGTGAATAGCATTACACCAACTTCTGAAAGGTCGTCTCCATAGGTTCCGCCAAAAGACGTGAGCATCAGCGTGTTGCAAGTCAAGCTCACGGTAGCTAGTCGAACCGTATCGCCTGCCTTTAGTTCGAGTCCTCCGTTTTCGCCGAATCCAAATTCAATCGCCAAGCCGCCGGCTCGAATACCTGTGCCTCGTCCTGCTGTGCCGCGCAAATTGAGGCGCGGAAATGGAGTTACATCCACTTTTTTTGCCTTGCCCTTCGAGTCGGAACCCGCGAGGCCAGTCGCAAAACTCACATCTGCTAGAGCAGTACCATTCACATTGAGAACTTTGTGCTGCGTTGCGGCATCCCATGCCGCCTTAGTGGCGTACCGACTGTATGCATTCGTGTTTACACTGTCGAATGCAAGCATGATGTTGCCCGCGGAGTATCTAGCGTCGCGGCTCGCGGTGACCATCACACCGTATTTGAGATCCAAAAGGCCTGCAACATTGCTCACCGGGAGCACTTCGTCGCCCACCGCGCGGTTGTTGATCGCCGCAAACGCTGGATCTTGATACGAAAGCCAAAACCTCACGTCTTGAGCGACCGCTGGAGTGGTGGCAATCACGCCAGAGATCGCAGCAAAAATGCACTTACGGAAGTTGTTTGCCTGGCGGATCTGGCTGTTCTCTACGGCTGTCGCCTCGCAGCGATTTGGATTTTTGGTATTCATTTGCGTTCTCACATGCCTTGTTGGTCAAAGTTCTTATTGAGGATCAGGTAATCGTCTGTGCCGACGTAGCCATCGCCATCAAGGTCGGCGTTGCGGTCGTAATTTCCGTCGCCCACCGAAGAATCAAACGCTTGACTCAGCCTAAGGTAGTCGTCGGTTCCGACATAATCGTCGCCATCAACGTCGCCGTTGATGAGCGTAAAGCCTACTTTCGCCGCTGCGCTGCCCAATTCAACGGGATACCGAATCGCGCTGAGCCATGTTAATCCTTTCACGGCGAGCGCATAGGTTCCGACAAGGGTGCTACTGAACGAATACGATCCATGCGGACCCAGTTCCACGTCTTTGATCACCTCGACAGGAACACCCAACGTATTTCGAACTTCGAAAGTGACCTTTTGGCCAGCCGGCCTGATCTTCCAATCCTGCAGCGTAATTTTGCCTTCCACGGGCGAGTTTGCCCCGCTCGGACTGACGGCTATCGTCACCAAGGATTGGGTTGCGAGGCTGGGCTCGCCATTATCGGTCACGACGATTTTGAATTGATAACTTTGGCCCGCTTGGGAAATCGTCGGTGTCCACTTGAAGTGACCATCGAACAACCCAATTGTCGCTCCCGATGGCGCGTTTTCCAGCGTATAGCCAAGAATGTTTGTCGGCAAGTCGCTGTCCGTTACGTGTGCATCGAACTCAAGCAATTGGTCGGGATGCGCGACCATCGGCTCGAAATTATCGAGCTGGGGAGCTTCATTCACTTCCTTTACCGTTATCTTCGCTGGCCTGCTCGAATGCAACGTTCCATCTGAAACGACAACAGTTAAGGCATAAGTTCCTGGGCCTTGTTGCTCGGTCGGCACCCAACTGCACACAC
>CAYRAX010000052.1:0-1039 GCA_964422285.1 uncultured Chthonomonas sp. | reverse complement strand
GATCGATCGACATCCCGGGCGCAGCGCCCTGCAAACTGTATGTGAGTGGTTGAGCAGGAATGTCGGGGTCACTTGCCACTGCGGCGAACGTGATGTTGGACCCTTCATTACCAACAATGTCTGGAATAGCATCCAAAGCTGGCTCACGGTTGACTTCTTTAACTACAATCGAATAGAAGGCAGTGCCAAACAGTGGCGGCGTGCCACTGTCCGTCACCTTTACCAAGATTGGATAACTTCCCGGTCCATCGGCCTCGGTTGGCGTCCACGTAAGCGCACCCGACTCACTCATTGTCGCGCCCGCTGGACCGTTCAGCAATTCAAATTTGTACGGTGGATTCTCCGGCGTATCGTTGGGGTCCGAGGCGGAAAAGTGTATCGTGCTCGTTACGCCCTCGTCGATGACCAAACTGGTTGGCGGCTCCACGACCGGTGGATCGTTCACCGACGCGATTGACAGCGACACCGTCACGGGTTCGCTACTCTGTCCGAGGGTATTTCTAGCGCGGTAAGTGAAGGAGTCTGTGCCTACATAATTTGCAACTGGAACATAAGCAAAAGAACCATCTAAGTTTAAGAAGAACGACGAAGAGTGCGATGGACCTTGCTGCAGAACCGCTTGAATTGGTCTGTTTCCGGGATCGATATCATTGGACAGCACACCTGGACTGGCGAGCGAGAGCACGCCATCTTCCTGCAATTGGAGTGATTCTGGACTAGCAATCGGCACTGTCGACATGTCGGCGGTGACCGCGTATTTGATCGTTGTTCCCTGACCTGCACCGGTTGTTACTCCAATATAGGTGGATCGCGACGAGGCATTGGTAGCAGCAAAGAGCATCACCCCAGTTTCTGATGCGTCGTCACCATAGGTGCCTCCAAAGGCCGCAAGCATCAGCGGATTACAAATTACTTTTACCGTGGCAACACGAACCGTGTCTCCTGCATTCAGATTGAGTCTGTTACCAGTACCAAAACTGTATGCGGCCCACATCCCGCCCGGGCGAACGCTAGTGCCGGGACCTGCTGAACCAGCAAA
>CAYRAX010000051.1:0-14999 GCA_964422285.1 uncultured Chthonomonas sp. | reverse complement strand
TTGCCTCATCCCCTAAATCCCCTTCTCCAACCGGTGCTTGGAGAAGGGGACCAATTCGCACCAATCACGCAGGGACTACCCCAATGCCATCGGCATAATCACGCAGAGTTGCTGTTCGCTACCATCCACGGGGCGGAAAACGGCAGGGCGAGCAGGTTCGGTCATCTCCGCGCGAATTCCTTCGGTCTTCATTGCCTTCAGGGCGTCCAAAACATATCGCCCGTTGAACGCGATTTCGATGTCGCCGTTGGCAGAAAGGATCGGCACTTCTTCCTTGGCCTCGCCCTTGTCTTCAGATCGTGCTCCAATGATCACCATCTCGCTGCTACCCGTGAATCGAACTCGGTTGGCGTTATCTTTGGCCAAGATCATCGCGCGGTTCACGTTGTTGATCAGCTCATCGCGGTCGATCGTCCAGGTTCGGGTGTGCTCGGCAGGAATAACGCGCTCCCAGTTCGGATACGCACCAGAAAGTAGCTGCGCGACCACGCATGCGGTCCCCGCGTCAACGCCCAACCGGTTCTCGTCAAACTTGACAATGACCTCTTCATCATCGGCGATCGGCAGGCTCTTGATGGCCTTGAGCGCCTTTTCTGGAACGATCGCGTTCACCTGCGAGCCGATGCCGTCCTTTTCAAGTCGGACCACGGCAAGTCGGTGTGTATCGGTCGCCACCAAGGTCAAAATTGCTCCATCATAGGTGAAGAGCACGCCAGTCAGAACCGGGCGCGAATTGTCATCGGCGACTGCGTACGCAACGCCGTCCACCGAAGACCGAAGTTCGCCCATAGGCAGGCGCAACTCAGCCGAGCCACCGACCTGGGGAGGCAACGGAAAATCTTGGGCAGGCAATGCGGTCAACTTCCATTCGGATTGACCTTGGCGCAAAATCAGCGTGCCGGAAACGAGCTCGAACGTGATTTGGCCATCGGGCAGCGATGCAATGAGCGCTTGCAAAACGGCATACGAAATGCACACCGAGCCGGGCTCAGAAACGTTGGCTAAGATCTTGCGCTCAGCCCACATTTCGCCGTCGCATCCCAGCAACCTGATGGAACTCGAATCTGCTTCCAGCAAAATCGTCATCAAGATGGGCAGAGACGTGCGCACACTGGTCGCTTGACCAGCCAAGCTGAGCGCGTCAGCAAAATCTTTGCGAGAACATTCCAGTTTCACTCGTTCAAAAGGCTCCTATCGATTACCCTACCCGCTCATGGGCAGTCTTAGCTGAAGATGGGATGGCTCCGGTGAAATCGGGTTCGCCACCGCTCCTTTTTGGTACATCTTCATCAAAATTCGGTGAAAAGATTCGTTTGTAAATTCGGGTGCCGGGGTCGTTCGCAGTGCGCGCACGGTGGCCGACATCGTTTGCATATCATGACTCAATTCCGGGTCAGTGAACGCGGCCTGTTCGAGCTCTTCCATAAGCTCGACTGGCAATTCATCGCCCGCATAGAGGTCAACGAGTTTTTGATACATTTCTTTGTTCATGTTGATTTCTCCAGCGTTCCTCCTAACTTGTCTCTCAGGGCTCTCCTGCCCCGATAAAGACGCGATTTCAGTGCCGGAACACTGATTCGCAAAACCTCTGCCGCTTCCTTGGCTGAGATATCTTCCAGATCACAAAGGATCAATGGCTCTCGGTATTCCTCAGGCAGATCAGCAAGTGCCTGCCTAACCGTCAGCCGGAGTGCCGTACGATCCTCCGAACATCCATATTGTGCATCAGCCGGAAGCTCAACCAGCTTGTGTTGTCGCATTCGGTCGATGCACAGGTTCCGAGTAATTCGAAAAAGCCAGGTTCGAAAAGCGCCATCCGCGCGCAATTCGCTGCTTCTTCTCAATACTCGGTAGAACGTCTCCGCAGTCACATCTTCGGCATCAGACCGGTTGCCCAGCATCCGAAAAGCGTAGCGGAAAATGCGCTCGCCATAAATTTCATAAAGCGCTCCCAATGCGTTGGGATCGCCTTTGGCGAGGGCACTCAACCATCGCTTTTCCGTTAATGTGTCCTGTATAGAGTCGCCCGACATGAGAAGACGTTTGGTCACGCCGTTTTGGCGCAAAACTCATTATATCCCGTGAGGATTGCCAGGGGTCAGAGATTTATCGCTTCCCTTCCAAGACGACGCTGCGGACTGTCATGGAATTGGCATCGCGCGCTGAACCCACGAGCGTCACAATTGAACCTTCGTTTGGCGTAGCAGGCGCGGCGAGTTGCTGCGTTGATCCTTCGCGGGGTGCTTCCAAAACCGCATAAAGTCGGCGCGGGTCTTTTTCTGCTTTTCCCGCTTCGCCGCGGTTTCGGCTCGCCATAACGTCTACCACCAACACGTTGCGAGTTCGATCTGCCTGCACGACGATTCCGCGAACCTGAGATTCACCGGTGCGAAGGTCCACGCTGGGCAATGGTTGCGGCAAAACGGGTTCGCGCAGAATTTTCGCCGCCTTAACGCTGAAATACGGGTTCAATTTGCCGCCGCCGATCTCGTCATGAAGCTCAAAATGAACGTGCGGACTGGTCGTTTCGGCGTTGCCGCTGTTGCCGCACCAGCCCAAAAGCTGACCTGCCACCACGCGATCGCCATCTTTTAGCCCCGGCGCAAACGCATATCTCGCCCCGCCCAGTCCGTCATTGGTGTTCGGCGTGTCGTTATTGATGTGCATGTAGAGCGCGGTCCAGCCATCGTCACTGGTCAGGCGAATGTAGTTGCCGCTTGTGCCTTTCGTGCGGAGCAAAAAGGTTACGCGGCCGTCGAAACAGGCGATCACTGGGCGTAGTTTTGGCGCCATCAGGTCGTTACCCTGATGCCTGTGCCCTTTGCGGGCCGTCTGAAAGTCGTTGCTGTGCGTAACTGCGCCACCTACCAATGGGTGAATCATGGGTACCACGACCTCGTCCAAGGAAACACCGCCCTCAATGAGTACCCTTTTGGTGCGCGCGATCTTTGCCGTCTTGGCCAGCACCGCACCCTCCCATTGCGGAACAAAAACGCTTAGCGCCGTCCTCGTCTCGTGCGAATTTATCGCGAGGCCGTCCACGATGATCGCAATTAGGCCCTCGCGCTTGAGGTCGAAACTACGCAAACGGCCCTCTGAATCATCGGTTTTGATGGTTGAATTGAGTCCGACGGAGAAAACTTGGCTTAGCGGATTGGGGAATTCAAATTCCCTTCCATCTGAGGTGATCGCAGTTGTCACGTCCACGGAAAATGCGTCCTCGTAGGGATCAATATCACTGACTCGCCCCTGCAAACGGATCTGGCCGCGAAGAGGTTTCGGTGCCTTGGCGAGCGAGCGGCCCTCGCTCTTGCTGCTTCCGTCCAGCGCGATGACCGGAGGCACGACCAGGCAGTTTACGTCTAGCGAAGTCAATGGTCCCCACGTGGGGCTCTCCGCCCATTTCAACGGCTGCTGGGCCACGTTTAGCTCGACCGCGATGCCGTCAATTGTCGCGAGCAACCTTTGGGATGCGATCCACGTCGGAGGAGAATTGGGGCGGCCGGGAACCGGTGCGAATGTCCGCTCGGATATCTCTAGGACTGCATAACCTCCGTTGCGTTGGGTCAAGATGAACTTTGAACCTGGCGACCAAGCGATGATGCCATCGTCCACCGCGCCGAATGACTTGGCGGTGCGGCCATCGACATTCATCGTGGCGAGTTCAGGGCCCTTCGGCGGGTTGATGATCGCCGCGAGCGTGAATCCGTCCGGCGACCAAGCGATGTTCCTTACCCGCGCGCCTGACCAAATCGGCGTCGCCTTTTGACCAGTCACGGCGAGAATCGAGATTTCGCTACCCGCCTTTTGTGGTTGAGATAGTGCCAATCTGCGGCTATCCGGTGACCATGCCACGCACTGTGCGCTCACGCCGAGTTTCTTTGTCGTGTTCGATGCTGGCTCGATAAGCTTCAAGCCCTCTGGCGTCGCCAATGCGATCCACTGTCCATCCGGCGACCATTGCGGTGCCCCACATCGCTGGCCGATCGGCTTGGGGGTTGAGGTGGCCTCCGCCAAATCGAGCAATTGAACGTCGAAACTGTTGTTTCCCGCGGGCTTGATTAGGGCGAGGAATCGGCCGCTAGACGACCATGAATAGGGTCGATATCCGGTTTCTAGTTTGACCTGCCTGGCATGCGGGCCGGTGATTTTGAGTTCGTTTCCGGTCGCGATTGCAGCCGCCGGCTGCGCTTGCCCCAACGCGGCAAACATCGTAGCACTAACCAAGAGCATTCGGACAGTTTACGCCAAAAGGTCCCCCTCACGAAGTTGAGGGGGATTTAGGGGGAGATAATCCAAAAAAGGGGCGCGAAGACCATTCGTCTTCGCGATGCCTCAACCGACGAGCCACCACAATGAACACGCACGTTGAGCACACATTGCCCTCTGCCCGCATTCGGCGAGGGCCACGCACCTGCCTCGCTCAAAAATGCAAAGCCAATTCATGCCCCCGCATCGTGTCCGGTCATAATCTATGAGTGGCCGCTGAATATCGCGTTTTGCTCTACTACTATTTCGTCCGCATCGACGACCACGAGTCGTTCGCGCGCGAGCACCTAGAGCTGTGCCGCTCGCTCAACCTTTTGGGCCGAATCATCGTCGCGCCAGAGGGCATCAACGGAACTGTTTCGGGCAAAACCGCCGACTGTGAGGCGTACATTTGTGCGCTGCACGAGGATTCAAGGTTCGCCGCGATGCCGTTCAAGATCGACGAAGCGGATGACCACGTGTTTCAAAAGATATTTGTACGCGCGCGGCCCGAGATCATTGCGCTTGGCGAGCAGGTTTCGATGGAAAAGCGCGGCGGCTATTTGAGTCCGGCCGAATTTCTGCACGCGATCCAGGACGAAGACGTCATTTTGCTGGACGGGCGCAACAACTATGAGACCGACATCGGCCGTTTCAAGGGAGCCATCTGCCCTGATCTGGACAACTTTCGCGACTTTCCCGCGTGGATCTTGGAGAACCTGGGGCCGCATCGCAAAAAGCGCATCGTAACCTACTGTACCGGCGGAATTCGATGCGAAAAATTGACTGCGTGGATGGTGAAGGAGGGCTTCGAGGACGTGTGGCAACTTGATGGCGGCATCGTCACCTACGGCTACGATGCGGCGGTGCGCGGTGAAGCTTTTGAGGGCCAGTGTTACGTTTTTGATGACCGCGTTGGAGTGCCGATAAACCGAGCGAACGACGCGGCAATCATCACCAAGTGCCTGCATTGCGGGTGCCCATGCGAGGTTTATATCAACTGCCCCAACGTGGAATGTAATGCGCTCCACGCCTCATGCCCCAGTTGCCAAGAAAAAATGGCGGGATGTTGCTCGGAAGAATGCCGGCAGGCACCATGCCTGCGATACGGCCCCGGCCGATTGGCCAACAAGGCCGAGTTGCCCGCGCGAAAACCCGCACCGCGCAATTATCAACTTCAGTGAGCGGTGGCTTCTGCCATCATGCGCCCAACCAAGTCTCGGTCATAAGCGTCAAGCTGGCGGGTCCGTTTGCCTTCTAGCTCCGCTTCTTCCAAGTTGCCAGAATGAAGCAAGAATTGCTCCAAAACGCCGTAATAAACGAGCTTTTCTGGGTTCAAATCGCTGGCGAGCCGAATGGCTTTGATGGCTTCCGGTTGCTTTCCAGCCCCCCAAAATGCAAGGCTCGCGCGAGCAAAAAGGTGATCGTCGCTGGGAGCAAGCTCGATCGCCGCACGATACGCTTCCAGCGCGGCTTCAAATTCCTTCATCGCCAAGCACAAATCGCCCATCCAGTAGTGGAAGAAGTACTTGTCGGGTTCCAACATGATCGCGTGCTGGATCGCGCGCAACGCCTGCTTTTTGTATCCCAAGTCGCGAAGTCCTTCGGCGAGTTTTAGGTGTAGCAGCGGGTTCGTGGGGTCCACGGAGATCGCTTGGCGCAGTTTGCTCAAGCCTTCTTTGGCTCGGCCATGGCGCTTGTAAACTTCGCTCAGCCCAACGTAGGGGTCCGGGTTTTCGCGGTGCAACTTCATCGCCTTGACGTACTGGCGAATCGCTTGCGGGCTCTGCTCCATCATCTCCAGCGTCAATCCGAGCCCCAAGTGCGCCGCCGTAGGGTCAGCGTCGCCCAACTGTAGCGCGCGCTGATAATGTTTTGCGGCCGCACCATAGTCGCCTTCGCGCAGTGATTGGTCGCCTAGCTGGCTACTCTCGAGTAGCGTCTTGCCAACGACCTCATCTTCGGGGTCGTCTTCCAACTCGGGAACGACGAGTCCGAAAAGCTCGACGATTTGTTGGTATTGCGGGTCTAGGCTCATGTGTTGGCGTGGCAGACTTTGGGCATCTGCAATGAATATTGTAGCTGGTTGTGGGGACACCCGTTGGCCTCGGTGCTGCCAGAAATTGGAGCGCCGAGGCCAACTTGCGGATGATCAATAACTACTTGCCGGATTGCGTCGAGCCGCCCGGATTGGTTGGCTTGGTGCCGCCACCGTTGGTAGCTGGCCGGGTGAGAACCATGACCGTCGTCTTCGCGTTCGCGCCGGTGGCGAGTGCGGCGTTCACCAAAACACGGCGGGGGCCAGATTCAAACGTGTAGGGCGCGTTGACTCCGTTTACGGTGACACCGGTTACCGATGCTCCGCTGGGGATTCGTACGACTGTGGCCAAGTTCGCCGCCGCGCCAGTTCGATTTGTGATGACTTGGGAGCAATAGAGCCTGCTTTCCGTTGCCGTCAGATCGAACTGGTGAGAACCGAGCTTGATGTTACTGAACGTCATGGTTTTCCAAGTACTCGGCAAACGCGGCGCAATGCGAAGAGTGTTTGCGCTCGCATCGGGCGTGAAGCCGAGGAAGGCTGCAATCGAGTCCACGTAGAACGACATCGACTCCCAAGCATTGGGCCATGCGGCTTGCAACCGGAAGTCCGATTGCCCGCCGTAAAGCAAGCTATTCGAA
Source organism: uncultured Chthonomonas sp. (assembly GCA_964422285.1). Taxonomy (GTDB): domain Bacteria; phylum Armatimonadota; class Fimbriimonadia; order Fimbriimonadales; family Fimbriimonadaceae; genus UBA2391. The sequence continues at coordinate 8,072 of CAYRAX010000051.1, read as the reverse complement.
GGAGCCATTTGCTCGGCGCCGAATCCCACTTTGCCGAGGTAATCCATCGTGCGGTCGATGCGGTACTTGTGGTTGTCGATGTCCCCGTACCCCGCGGTCGAGTTGCTTCGCTCCAAGTAGTACATGCCGTACCACATCGTCGATAGCCACCAAGGTCCGCCGTTCCAATAGGTGTCGCCCCAATAGCGGTTGACGAGCCCAGTGAACTCGCCGGAGGTGTTGACGATGGGGTGATTATTGCCAAATCTGTCATTCGCCACGCCGTTCATTCGGTTAACCGCGGTGACCATTAGCGGGTCGGTGGCGGGCAGAATATTGAACGGATAGACCGGACCGAGCAGCGAAATGTCGGTGTTCTCGCCGTTCCAGGCTAGCCGATCTTTCACGCCTTGCAGCATCAGGGCCGCGCGTGAATTGAACGCCGTCGCGTCAGAGCCATAACCCAAACGAGAAGCGATCGACGCCGCATCATATAGCCCGCGCACGCAGTTGGCATTGGAGAACACGAGCAACCCAAATTGGTCTTCCCAAAGGTTCATCGTGTTCATCAGGTTGTAAGTGTCGTCGTAGTACAGCCGAGTATCGACTGCCGAATCTTCACTGCTCGCCTTCGCGCTGTCCTTGACCATCGTATAGTTGGTCGCCAAGAAGCCAGTGTCGTTGGTGCAGTCAAAGTAGAGCTTTACACCCCAAGGAACAACCGCCGTCTCGTCAACTTGCGGCGCGCTCCAAACTTGGTATCCATCGGTCGAGTACTTTTGGTAGAAGAACCCTTTGCCCCAAGATTCATTGCTACGGAAAGCAGTCTCGCGCAGGAACTTGAACACGTTTGAAGATTCGGGAAAGTGCCCGGTACGAGCAAGTGTCACGGCTGCCCAAACCGCATCGCGCGGCCAGCAATACATGTAAGCGCCGTTGTGCATACCTGCGACCACCGCGCCAGATTTGCCGTCCAAGTGCAACGCCGTCGCGAGCAGGCCGCGCTTGTAGGTTGCGTCGTACTTATCATCGGGAAAATCAACCGTCATACCGCTGGCGAGCCAGTTTTGCCAATAGGTGTTGCTGCTGGTCATCGCATCGTTCATGTTGCCTGCTTGGAACCAGGTGAGCGCGTTGGCGATTTGGGCGTTGTAGGTGCCGCTCGCTCCGGCGTAATTATCAAATCCGCCGACCACTGCGATGTCCACTTCCTTGGTTGCGCCGGCAGCGATGGTAACGCGTTGGCCAATCCATCCTTCGCTGTTGTCGCTGCTGGTATCGCGCCAAGAATCAGGCGCCACGGTGCCAGTCGATCCGCCAACCGTATTGGTCGTCTTCATGGCTGCGGCCAGGTAGAGCGACACGTTCTTCGCCATGTTGCTGAACGAAGTAGGATTGTATTCACCCGAGGATGACGTGAACCGAAACGTGTTGTCGTAGGCGCACATTGCACCCCGGCTGGCATCCGTGAACATTGCGTCGTAGCTATCACCGCCGTTCAGCGCCGGGTTCAAGTAGAAATAAACGTTGAGCGATTGCGAGCTGCCCGTGTTGTTGGTGATGAGCAGCCGCTTGATGTGAATACCGCGATTCGGATTACCCGATGTGTCGTTCGGATACGTGATTCCGATCGGCGCAAAATCGTATTGCTGAACATCGAAATTGGCACTGTTCGCGACCAACTTTGAGGTCGTTTTTACGGTTTGCGTGTCGGCGACGTATTCGTGGGTCCAGTTGGTGTAATCGCCGCCCGCTTCGTTGGTGAGCCAATACGTTTTGCCGCTCCATCGGATTCCAGCAAACGCGGCGTTTAGGTTCAATTGGCCGCGGCTGCCAAGCGGTAGTCCTGGCGGGAAGGTGTCCAGCCCATCAACGTAGCCTTCGTTCTTGGCGGCAACGCCTTCGACCGCGCCTGCGCTAGGATAATAAACATCGTACAGCGATCCATTTTGGTCGAGCATCGTGTTGATGTAGCCGTTCCCGGCGACCGCTTCTTCCTTCCAAAAATGCACGGGCGGATAGCCGACCGAGTGATTGGCGTAGGCGCTTCCCTGGCCCGGCCAAGCAATTTTGTTGGTGAATTCAAAGAGTCCGGTTTGCTGCGAGGTCGTCCCGCCCCAGGCTTGGATGAAGTATCGCAAACGAGTGCCGTAAGCGCGGGTGTTGGCGGGCAAAGTCGCCTTCCACCAATCCACCACGCCCGAGCCGGTGTTCTCATTTGCCAAAAATTGAACCTGGCTGGCAAAGCTGTTCAGGACTTGGGTGGTGCCGCTACCAAAGCCGATGTTGCCGGCCGGAGTCGAACCGTCGGTCGTGTAGTAAACCGCCACCGACGAATAGGTGAATTGGTACCCCACGCGGAAGTAGATCGTTACGGTCTCATCTTCACGCGGCACTTCAGGCTCGCGCTGGGTGATGTCAGAAGGCTGTCCGTAAACTCCGGAGGCTGGCGTGTGATCGACAAACGATTGCGCTAGGCTAAAGCTGGCAAGGCATACGCACGCGGAAATGACAAAAAATCTGAACGCTTTGAACATGGCATTGTAATCCGAAAATGAATTCAGAATTCGTATTCTCATAGGATACTCGATGGCCCGCCAATGTTCCCTGTGCGAGATCGCAAATCCGGTAAAAATTCAGCGCGAAAGCCCGCCGATTGAGCCCGAATGGCGTGAACGGGTACAATAGCCACGTTCAACGACACACGAGACGGATGTGCCTTGGGTCGACTACGGTCGGAAGGGCACGAAAAGCCAACCGTTTTCGGAGGAAATAACCCTTAAGGAGTAAAAATTAATGGCAGAACTCAGTATGAAAGAGCTGCTCGAAGCTGGCGTACACTTCGGGCACCCCACGCGGCGATGGAACCCCAAAATGAAGCGCTTTATCTATGGCGCTCGCAACGGTATCTATATCGTCGACCTTCACCAAACGATCAAGCTTTTCGAAGACGCATTGGAGTACGTCAAGCAAAAGGTCGAGGACGGCGGTTCTGTGCTGTTCGTCGGCACCAAGAAGCAAGCCCAAGCCGCGATCAAGGAAGCCGCACAGCGATCCGGTTCCTATTTTGTTTGCGAGCGCTGGCTCGGCGGCATGCTTACCAACTGGAAGACCATCCAAGGCCGAATCAATCGATTGAAAGAGCTCGACCGCATGTTTGCCGACGGCTACATGGAGCGATTGCCCAAGAAGGAGCAGCTAAAGCGCCAAGAAGAGCGCGACAAGCTCAATCGATATCTGGAAGGCATTCGCAACATGACCACAATGCCAACTGTCATGTTCGTGGTCGACCTAAACAAGGAAGAAATCGCGGTTTTGGAAGCCAAGAAGATGGGCATTCCCATCGTTGCGATTGTGGATACCAACTGCGATCCCGACATGGCCGACGTGGTGATCCCAGGCAACGACGACGCCATTCGCGCGATTCGCTTGGTGACCACCAAATTCGCTGACGTCATTTTGGAAGCGCGACCGCTGAGCGATCAGCTCATCGAAGGCACCATTGCCGAAGGCGAAGAGATTATCGAAGATTCGGCAGTACCAATCGACGAAGAGTTGATGCGCGCGTTCGCGGCTGATGCTTCCGACGAAGGCATGCCTGTTTGACTGACTAGTGAAGAGGAAGAAATTATGGCTATATCTGCATCTGATGTAAAAAGACTTCGGGACGAGACAGACGCCCCGATGATGGAATGCAAAGCTGCGCTCGAAGAAGCCGGCGGCGACTTTGACAAGGCAAAGAACATCCTGCGCGAAAAGGGCAAGGCAGCTGCGGGCAAGCGCTCAGGCCGCGCGACCGGCGCGGGCTGTGTCGCCATTTCGACCAGCGAAAACCACAAGGAAATCGGCGCCGTCGTCCTGGAATCAGAAACCGACTTTGTCAGCCAAAACGAAGGATTCGTGGCATTGGCCCGCGAACTCGCCGAGATCTTCCAGCACCAGGAGCCCGGCAACGACCCGCTCGCGGTGAGCCATGGCGACAAGACTGTGGGGCAGCTGATCGAGGAAGGCATCGCCAAATTCCGGGAGAACATCAAGCTGTCAAAGGCCGTACACCTTCGAACGGCTGATAACAGCTTCGCCAGCTACATCCACCACACGCCAAACAAGGGCGCGATTGTGGAAGTGGCAGGTACCGCCGCAAATGGTCACGCGGTCGGCCGCGAAATGGCGATCCAAACGGTCGCTTTTCCGCCCGAGTTTGTCTCGAAAGACCAAGTGCCGGAGGAATTCGTAAAGAAGCAAATGGAAGTTGAAATCCAGCGCGCTCTGAACGAAGGAAAGCCGCAAAACATCGCGGAAAACATCGCAAAAGGACGCATCAACAAGGAAGTGATGCAAAGCGTGGTTTTGCTCGAGCAACCGTTCTATAAAGAGCAGAGCAAAACGGTTGGCACCTACCTTGCAGAAGAAAGCAAGGCAGCCGGTGCCGACATCAAAATCGTGAACTTTATCCGACTGAACGTCGGCGAATAAGGCGCAGCAAGGTAATCTCGATGCGCCGAGGCTCATGCCTCGGCGCATTTTTGTATGTCAGTAACATGGCTCGACGCTACATCGTTCGATAAGCCCAAGTTTAAGGAATTGCTGGGTCGTAGCATTTTTTTTCAACGTGATGAACCGAACATATCATCAAAAACGTCTAACATATATGCAGCGTTAACAAGCAGTTTATGCGATGCGACGAATTCTGGACTTATGTTTGGTGTGGCGGGTCGCAGCGGTATTCGCGTGTGTGTGCCCTCGCTTGGCCATGGCTGCTCACTACGAATATTATGCATTTACGAGCGGCAATGATCTCAGGATTGTAGGCTCAAATGGACAGCCATGGCGCCGTGCTCTTACCATCAATGGTAACCAAATTTCTGGCGGTGCCGGATCATCCAATCAGCAAGCACCGAATGTACTTACGCCTGGCGAAGTCAGTATTGACGACGTGCTTGTCATGCTAATAATTTGGTCGCCAGATTTTACAGGGGATTCCCAAGAACCTCCTTCGTCGATAGTTGTGCATGAGTTTTCGAGCGTAGGAGCAGAAGGCACTTCGGTTGCTACCAGCGATGGTCTTGGTGATCCGTCTTTCACGTCAGGCTGGAGTAGCATCAGCGAAGGGGACCGTTACACGGTTTACAATAACTACCCAGATTTCATTGAAATCACGTGTAGTGTGTCCTGTTCTGCAAGCACACCTGTTAGCACAGTTGACAATCTTGGTGCATTTGCGAACGTATTCTATTCGGTGAATGTGACACCAGTCGATGTAGTACCGAACGGTGCGATTTATGGACGCCCGAATTCGTGCGAGACCGGTCAAGGCATACAAATGGAAGTATTGTCTGGTCCCTACTTGGCGCACAATCACAATTGGTTTAGTATAGGAACAAGCTTTTTCACGCGTGTTGAATGGGGTCCACAGAGAACGAGCAGAAAGCAATTTGGCATAGAGAACCCCGAGTGGCGCACGACTCCCACTATCGACGTTTGGTACGACAAACCGAGCCCTAATCCTTATCTCATCGCATGTTCTCTCGACCTGTATGCACCTGACAATTCGTCATTCATAGGTCACGCAATTGCTGAAACGCAGTTGGAAGTACTTGGTCCGGAATGCAATCTTTCAGTTTGGGGTATGGGCCCAACAGTATTTTTACCACACTCTTACAATGCACAAATCATCCGAGCTGGCAATGAAGAAGATCCGCTACCAGAAAATCAAGATGGCATTCAGTTCATGGATGTGTATTGTCACACCACGCCCTTGTTTGTGAACTTGTTAGGTAGCGGAGAGTGGAGTTTTGTTCAGTTGCTTGAGCTACATCGAACATTGGAATTCGCAGGACTCTTCCCTGATACTCTCGTTGTAACTGGACCCAAGTTGGACAACGGATGGCCATACGCTGGACCGACCTTTACAGTGCCGCCATACATATGCGACGCAACTGATTCCCCCGCGAACGGATTGGTAAAAGATCCGTTTGGCCTGCCTGTGTTGACCGGCACCTCGGTATCAATCGCAGACACCTACTACATGATTGCAGCCTACATGCCTCCGCAACATCCAAACGGAATTGCAAACGAGTATGTTGGTGTAAGAATGGCGCCATGGTACTGGAACACCAGTGGACATCGAGTGTTGCCGTCGCTACAGTGGTTTGGACCTTTTGGCCCCGGAGTGCAAGACGACGGGCAATTGGACTTTCCAAGCGCTTGGTTTGAATGGGACGGTTCGTTTTCAAACAATCAATAGGAATACATCATATGGCAAGTCCAAATTTGAATCGCATCACTATTTCAGCGCTTGGTGTAACCATTACGTTGCTAACAATCGCTTCATACATAGTTCGTTCCAGACCGATGGCGGTTGGTCACGATAACACAAGACAAAAGAGCGTTGCGGTCGGCTATGTCACGACGGACGTCGGTCGAGCCATTGAACTATATAGAGATGGCCAATACTCAGATTGCGTAGCAGTGCTTGAGCCGATTGTAAAGACTCACCCAAGCCACACGAGACATCTTTTTTTGGCAAAGTCGTACCTTGAACTGGGCCAGCATGACAAAGCACTCACGCAGATTCGGGCGTATTTTGCTCGGGACCGCAATGGCGGACATGTCAGTACTTACTTGTCCGGTGACCTTGCAAACATTTTACAATTTCTTGATCGTTCGGGGCAACGTGAACTTGCGGATCAGTGCCTTAACAAGATGCTCGCACTCCCCAATCAATGGGGGCTCATGCCTGAGCGATACATTGAGATAGCGAAGGAATATCCAGCACAGTCAAGGCAAGAGCGCATGGATCGCGCGTACGCCTTGGCGGAATTTGAAAAGAAATGGCAACCTGATGAGAAAGGTGTTCCTGTGCGACTATATGCTGTTGCATCGCAAAGTTGCTTATCAAACGTAGATTGGAAACATTCCACGGACCCTATTGTTATGTGGCGGGCTGCAACAAGTCACGAGTTGAACTTGCCAATTGCAGTGAGGACGGATCTTTTTGATCGGCTTCTTGTGCGTGTTGGATCAACATCAAAATATGCAGAAGACGTACTTGCATCATATCATGAAGTAGTTACTCGACCCGAGTTTTGGAATCGCGATTTGATTCGTAGAGTTGAGACGATGCAGGAAACATTAGGGCTTCGAGAACCGCGGTCGGTGACCAACAATTCGGTGCATATTTCCAGGATGCCAGAGCACTTCGATGAAGGGAAGGAACGGATAAATGCTGTGAAAAAACAGTTCCCCCACCCTAATTAAGGTAGCTGAAATCAGCTACAATTGCTGTTCAGGCACCCATGGAGAATCCCTTTGTCTGACAACCCCAACCAATACGCTCGCGTCTTGCTGAAAATCAGCGGCGAAGCACTCGCAGGCACCGCCGGTCAAGGCATCGAACCCGATGTTTTGAACCAAATCGCATCCGAAATCGTGGCGGTTCACGACGCTGGTAGCCAGGTCGCGGTTGTCGTTGGTGGCGGCAACATCATTCGCGGCGGAGTTTTTAGCGAGCTAGGCGGCATCGACCGCACCACTGCCGACCAAATGGGGATGATGGGCACGATCATTAATGCGCTCGCGCTGCAGTCTGCCATCGAGAAACTTGGTGTGCCGGTGCGGGTTCAAAGCGCGATTGCCGTCAACCAGGTCGCCGAGAGCTTTATCAAACGCCGCGCGGTTCGCCACCTAGAAAAGGGGCGTGTAGTCGTCTTTGCCGCCGGAACCGGCAACCCATTTTTCACCACCGACACGGCGGCTGCCCTGCGCGCGTTAGAAATTGGCGCCAACGTCCTCATCAAGGCCACCAACGTGGACGGAATTTACGATTCGGACCCCCGCAAGAACTCGTCTGCCGTGAAATATCGAACGGTGGACTATACCGAAGTGATTTCAAAGCGGCTGGCCGTCATGGACCAAACCGCGTTTACCCTTTGCCGCGAGAATGGCCTGCCCATCATCGTGTTAGACTTAAAAGAAAGCGGTGCGGTTTCGCAAGCTGTTTTGGGGCAGCCGATCGGAACCCTTGTTTACGGAGAATAACGTTATGGATGAATTCTATTCAGATGCTGAACGACGCATGAAGCACGCGCTGG
>CAYRAX010000050.1:0-15094 GCA_964422285.1 uncultured Chthonomonas sp. | reverse complement strand
CTTCCAGGGCCTTGCCATCGCGCTCATGGCGGGCGAGATTGCGTCGACGCTGTTATCTCGATTGGCAGTGCCCGTGCTGTACTACCTTTCTCAGCGCGGATCAGAAAAGGCGGCTTGCTAAGGCAAGCAATCAATGCATGCGTCTAGGTTCTATCATACCAACGCCCTTGCCCGATGAAGCCGTGATTTCACCGCTGGAATTGTGAGTCGCAGCTTTTCGGCTACGCTCTCTGCGCTTTGCTGCTCGATCTCGCGCAAGATGTAGACCTCTCGATAAATCGCCGGCAGGCCCTCGACCGCGCTTTGCACGCGATGTTTCAATTCACTTTGTACAACGGACTGCTCGGAGTTTCCGGCATCGCTTTGAAGGTCGATACCAGCGGAATGCAATTCTTCGAATGACAGCAGGTTCGAAAGGCGGTGGCGGATGCGATGGCGCGCGCATGAGCGTCGCCCGATTTGGCTGAGCCACGCACGAAAATTTTCCTGTTGCTTAAGCTGTCCGATCGACTTTATCGCGGCCAAGATCGCGTCTGCCAATGCATCCTCGGCATCATCGTGGTTACCACAAACGCGCACCAATTGGCGATATACGCTGTCCTTGTGCTGAAGAATTAGCTTTTCGACGTGCAAGTTCCTGATAGCTCCTAGCCGATAGACCTGGGGAGGTTACCTGCTCCGAAAAATCATGACACGAACCGCTCTAGCAAGCGGCACACCCGAAATGCTATCGCCCACATAGGTATAACCGCATCCATGATCGCTGTTGCTCTGTCAATTTGGTGCGTCGGCTTGATCAGCCCACACGCTCCGACGACAAGCCAACTTGAGGCTTACACAAAGTTCCAGGAGTTTCACTTTGAATTTCGGTTTGACGCGTCCCAGCGCAAGCAGTACCAAACATTGCTGTCAAAGGATTACGCGGCGAACCGCCTCACTGATGAAATTCACCAAGCACCTTCGATCGTTGATAAGTGGACCAAAGGCGATCAGATAACGATCATCGACACCCACTCTAACCTGAAGAAAGTCGATGACATTGAACTCTCCACTGAGCAAATGCTAAACACCGGCGCGATTTACGGGTCTGGTATTGCGGCCAGCACTCGGCGAGAAGCGAAGGGTGGTTACGAGTCCAGTCAGTTTTTGCTGACAGTCATTCAAGCTTATCAAAAGCCGCTTCGCGGGGACGGCAACATCTATACCTCGCTGTTCAGCAAAGAGATCGATTCAACGTATGAATGGATTGCCATGCAAGCCGTAGCAGTCACCGGAAAAAAAGTCTGGGATGGATCGCCCCAAAGCCGCGCTCAATTCGAATCTGCAGTAACCAAGCATTGGGATAAGCTTCTCCTTGAGAAAAACAAGCTCCAGGCCTTCAAAGGGTTCCTCAACGCAAGCTTAATGGATTGGCTGACCTGGCGCCTTTCCGATTTCACCAATTTACAGCGCATGAGCACCTATCAAAGGCACGAAACACTAGATCGCTGGGCAAACCAAATCGAGCCGCTGTTCCCTGGATTGAGAGAACAAATACAAAAACAAAAGCAACAATTTAAGACTTACGTCGCCCAAATGTCAGATCGCGAAATACGCGAGGAATTTCAGCGTCAACAACGGGCTAACGTCAAATTTGCCGAGTTCATGCAAAAACGCGAGGCGACCAGCAACGCAATGCAACGATCAATCGCTCAGATGCGAACGTCTATGGTTGACTTCCACATCGCGAACTTAAATATCGCAGAGAATCTCGGCAACTCAGGTTTCGTGTGGACTGGCAAGCCCTAGCTTATAGGACGACTTTTCTTCGACGCAACAACAACGCCAGCCCGGCACCAAGCGCTGCGATACTGGCAGGCTCAGGCACGGCTTCAATGCTCACGTTGTCGATGACCGGACCCCAATACTGGAATTGACCGTTACCGATGAATTCGAGCGTGGACTGAGTCGCGACCGCGGTAAACGTGAAGGTCTTTTTGGACCATTCCAAGAAATATTCCGAGGATGATGGCGTCGAAAATTGGTAAGTGTTGCCTGCCACGGTTGCCTTCGCGGTTCGTGGCTCCTGGAATCCAATCTTTGGTGCAGCCATGTAGAAGTTGACTTCGTAGGACGACCCAATAGACGTGCTAAACGTCTGCGAAATTCCGCCCAAAAGCGTGCCGCGCGTCAGGTCAACCATGCGATAGCCATCGTAAGCAGGCTTGAATTCAACTGCTTGATGCCAGTCGCACCCTTGCTGCGTTGCCACCCAACCGGTAATTTTCGTGCCACCCGTGGCTACCGCGTTGAACGAAGTCGAGCTGTTTCCATCAAACGTTCCGTCCTCGAATGACCCATTGACAATTAAGTTCGCCGAACCGACGCTCGGCATACAGATTAACATCGCCGCTATCGGCGCCAAGACAAGTTTCATTAGCTTCCCTCTCTAAGCTGGATGCCCGAAAAACGACATCGCACGGCGCCACATTTGTGGCGATCTCGTTACAATCGTTACCGGACAACATCATTATAACAAACATTCGGATGCTGCCAAAATCTTGCGCACAATACCAGTACAAATGACTGGGAATTGGTCCGTCAGAACCGGCGGCAAAGAATGAGCCCATACTAGGATATGAACCAGCGCGCAGCGAACATTGGGGCAGCGATCTCATTCTTTGCGGCAGGAATCGTGGTTGGGCTAGGCTTTATCGCGGCATGGGTAAAGTTCACGGCCACGCGACCCGATCTGCTCGACCTTCTCGACGTGGGGCGAGTCCAATTTGGCGCGCTCCATTGGGTGGAGCTTGCACTGGTCCCGCTGGCGTGCCTATGGATTTGGCTGGGGGGCGCGCGCGGCCCAAGAAAGTGGGTTGCATTGACCGCCGTTAGCTTCTTAATCCAAGCAGTCCTGATCCAGCCGCCACTCCATACTCGAATGGTGGAGCGGCTCGCCGGCGAGACTCTTCCGGACTCAAACCTCCACATCGCCTACGTCGTGGTGTCACTGGCTCTCACCGTTGCACTGGTTGGCCAGGGCTTCGTTGCGATTAGCCAAAAGAACGATTGAACTCGCCTTAGCATCGGGTTTTTAGGTTCAAAACAGCGCGAAACACAATCTTGTTCCCCGTATAAATACCTACTCTCCAATTGCCAGATGAATTTGCTGGCCGACTGTGGAATCTACTGTAATGTGGGGCCAATTCGGCTCCAGAGGGAAATCCATGCGAATTAGACACTTTCTAACCCTTTTTACGGCGGTGCTTGCGATTGGCTGTGGCGGAGGCGGCGGCACACCTGGCACTGGTGGCACCGGCTCGACCGACCAATCCACCCGCGATTATGTTGCGACCCAGCAGCCAGGCGACGTATGGTCTTGGACTTTGAGTCCGACCACATTCAGCGGCACGAACGAGACGCTCAACCACACCTATTCCGGTAGCGTTGAGGTGCTGGCGAGCGGTTTTTCGCTACTCACGATTGATTCGTCGAACGACGGCAATGTCGCGGTGGGTTCAAAAGCCTACGCCGTCGAAGTGCCGGGAACTTGCATTTTGGTTCGGCCAGCTGGCGGGCAGACCGCAATGCCGATCATTGGAACCGGCCTGGGTGCGAGTCCGACTACCGACACGCTATCCATGAACTGGATCACCGTGCCGAAAACGAACTTTCAGATTGCGATGGACGACGCTTTCGGAGTTGCGAACTTCACCAAGAGTGGCAACGGATACGACGTGGCGATCGATTTTGGACGGCTCGACTATGAATCGGGTGCCCTGGAACAAGGCATGGGCGCGACGTTGAAGGATTCGGATGGCCGATTCATCGTTGTCAATCCTGACGGTTCATCGGTGAATGAAAACGGTTCGGACATTGTTTTCGGCCTGCAGGCTTCAGGGGTTTTCATGGCTGACAAAGGACCCGGCGAGGGTGGCATCATCGGCATGGTTGTCCCCACGAACCCGCTCACTTGGAGCGAAGTCGCGGGCAAGAACTACATTGGCATGTTGGTGCGAACGGGCAGGTCACAGCTCGTAAGTTGCAAGCCGGGCCAAGTCGCGGACACCATGGACGGCGTTGGCCTTTTCACGGAAGACGAAATCGCGACAGGAGTGAGCACCGACCAAACCAGAGGAGTGACCATCAGCTTGATTGGAGAAATTTCTCCGGGAATGTTCACGGTTGGTCTGCGGTCGAAAGATGTTGGCGCGCCGAATGAGCAGATGTACTGTATCGCCGGCATGGTCGATGGAAAGGTCATCATGTTTGCCTTCGGCGGCAACCAGCAGGACGGCACCTACAACGTGTTTTTCGTTGAGAAGTGATGAGCAACAAGTGCTGGAAATCTTTCCGAAGCTTTGTGAGGATTTCCAGCACTGGATGCAACAGGATTGGCGGGTAGCTTAGGGGCTAGCAATCAAAGGCGCAAGGACAAATCAACCTTGCGTTGGTACTTTTGACCCCGGTTGCATCCCGCAATCAAAAATACTCGTGTAATTGTTGGTGATTACGTTTCTGTTTGCACCAAAAATCTGTATAGTTACAGTAACGGAGTGGTGAGGGAAAATGAACAAGAAAAGCGGTAAGGGACTTGCAATATCGTTGGCTGCGTTCGCCTTGGTTGGCGGCGGCGGCGTGTTTGCCTACAAATATATTTTCAATCGACCAGGCGAGTCGGCTATAGCCCTCCTGCCAGCAGACTGCGGCGTGATCATCACGCTTGACACTAACCCGAGCGAGCGCCAGGTGACGGTGTTCCGAAAGATCGGCGACACGCTGGATAAAAACCACTTCGCCGCTAACTTCGATTCCATGGCGACGAAGTTCATGCAAGACAATCCGGTGGTTTCGAAGCTCCGACCGCTCCTGACCAACAACTTTGCGATTGGTCGCTGGAACGTCGGCTCCACTCTGGATCACGGAGTGGTAATTGTGTCGCTTAAAGACGCGGCCGCTGCCCAGAAGATCATCGACGAAAGCGAGAAATTCAAGGGCACGTCGATGAAAGTCATTAAGGGCTACTTAGTGTTCAGCGATAAAGAAGCCGATTGCGCACGTGTGCAAGACGTGGTCGATGGCAAACTAGATTCTGCCGTCACGGTGAACGAATTTGGCGACGCTCGAAAGGCGCTTCCCGAAGACGCGAACCTGATGGTCTTTGCTTCGTACGACAAAATTGGCAAGGGTAACGAAAAACAATTCAAGGTCGGCACGAACGGATATCTTGCCTTTAGCGCGACGATTGAAGATGAAGGCATCGCGTTCGATTCATACGGAATTTCGAAGCCTTCTGAAGACAAGATTACCAAGCTGATGGACAAGCTCCAACCCATGGACGAGGCGACCTACAAGGGCCTCCCGCGGGGCGCTTATGGCGCGCTCGGTTTCACGGGGCTCAGCATCTCCATCGAAGCCATGCGGCTCAGCCTTGGCCAAAATTCCGAAACCCGTGAGGCTTGGGACAATGGCGTTAAGAGCTTTGAGAAATCGACCGGCCTAAGCTTGGACGGAGACTTGATTCCTGCGCTTAGCGGTACTTGTGCACTCGCGGTTTACCCGGGCGAAAGCGGCAAGCCTGAGGATCTTGATGTGGTTCTGGCGATGCAAAACGAAGACCCAGATCACCTAAAAGCGGTCGCGGCAAAACTGCGAGCAAAGTCATCTCAAATCGACGCTGAAGCCACTGAGCCTCTCAAGTGGAGCACGGGCTCGATCGACGGTAACGTCTTCTGGAATCTCGTCATTCCGACGAATAGTCAACCGATGAATGGTCCATTCAAAGGAAAATCGCTCGCTTATGTCGAAACCGAAGCCGGGATTACCTTTGGCTCATCGGTGGATGTAATTCGCAAGTCGGTGGCAAGTTCGAAAGGCGTTGGCGATTTGGCGAACGATCCTGGCTACGCGACTGCATGGTCGCACGAAGTCAAAGGATCGTACAGTACGTTTGTGATGCATTTGAGCCGCATCATGAACGCGTTCAAGCCGACTATCGAGCGATCGAGCGGAAATAGCAAGGACCTGCAGGACTGGATGAATCTGTTCGGCTCCAGCACAGACGCCTTGGTTCTCAGCGCGAAAATTGAAAATGGTGTCACGACGGGCAAGGGCTTCTTGCCGCTCGATTGGGAGGCTGCTGCACGGTTGATGGGCCGCGGAATGCAGTCAATCAAAGATTCAACGAGTGGGCGTCGCAGCCATTTTGAAAATGAAGCGATGCCATCCGAAGACGGCGAAGTCATCGTCAAGTAATCGCAATTTGGCCCGGGATCATGTGATGAGCCCGGGCTTTTTGCTGCCTTACCGGCGCTTGCGGCCCTCGTTCAGATTTGTGCCAACCATCATCTCGGCTGCATTCAGGAACGTGTCTTTGTCCGACATGACTGCTTGCGGTGGAAGCTGGTCGCTCACCGTTTTCAGGCTCGGGTCGCGGCGCACGGCCGTGCCAATCGCCAAGAACTCGATCATTCCCGAGCCTAGCTGATAAACGTAAGTCTTGATGCCTACGACGTCATCGGCGCCTGCCTCGACCGCGTGCTCCATCATGCGACCCAATGCATTCTCGCGCGCATCATAAACCAACTTTGTCAATTCCTCGATCTCGCCACGAACGAAGGATTTGAACAATGCGGTGATGCCGCCCGCGATTCCTAGCGAATACACGCTGACCCCCATCACGAGTTGAAGCGGCAGGTAGCCCGTGTGGATGATGTTCCACATTTCTTCGCAGGTGAGGTCGCTGGTCGCGGGCAATGATGAGTAGCTGGGGCCATACGCTTCGTGGTGGCTGGCGGTTCCGAGCATCACCATCTCCTGCATCCCCTGAAAAGGAATGATGCTGGTTTTGATGCCCACGACGCAGTTCGCGCCCTTCGCCACCGCTTCTTTTTGGATTCGCTCCAGCGCCAAGTGACGGGTGTGATAGAAAATGTCGCTGTATTCGACGACCTCGCCGCGCGCCAGACTGCGCAGCCCACCCATGATTCCGCCGCCGAGGCCAATCGAATAGGCGACATTTCCAAAGGCGAAGCTCAGCGGCTTGAACCCGGCATCGAGCTGGCAATAGAGTTCCTGGCCATCCGCGCTGCTAGTGAATTCCAACGCGGGCGAGTTCACGCCCTCGCGATGAACTGCCGAGCCAACGCTGAGAAACTCAATATTGGTACTGTGCAAAACAAGCTCCGACGTAACGCCCGTGATGCCAATCGCGCCGTGAAAGTTCGTCCACGCCTCCATGCGCTCAATCGCCGACTTGCGGCCATCGTGGATGATGTCGGTCATCTGCGAAACTTCACCGCCGACTATCGTCTTAAACGCGCTGGAGATACCGCCGACAAAGCCCAATGACCAAACGGAGTTGCCGATCACCAGTTCGCCTGGAGTCATGCCCTTTTTGCTTAAGCAATAAATTTCGTTACCGTTGAATCCTGTATTGATCGCCATGATTACCCTCGAGCGCAGAATACTCGAAAAATTGCGGTGATCCTGGCGAAAAGGAACGCTATCGCTTTGATTCGGAAATAGGTTCGTTGTAGAATCAGTGCATGAAATCGCGCGTAGTGGCATTGGCGGGATTGCTTTGTGCTGGTAGCTTATTGCAGGCGCAATACGTCGAACAGCGGTCAATTCGCGGCGCGTGGTATCGCGGGCCATCCACGATCACGGCGCTTCGTACGACGCTGAACCAGATGGCCTACGCAGGCATCACCGATTTGTATTTGGAAACGTTTTATCACGGAGTGACCCTGAGCGCGGCGGGAACATTCCAGCGTCGATACACCTTTGACTACCTGTCTCAGGCGATTCCCGAGGCGGCGAAGGTGGGCATTCGCGTGCATTGTTGGGTCGAGGCGGCATATTGGCAGTACGGCACGACCGGCGCATACCTGTTCACCGCTAACCCCGAATACCGGGCGATTAACGTTGCCACCGGCACATTTGGCGGTGATGCAACCGACCAAGTGTTTGCTAATCTCGCGATTCCCGGCGTGCGAGCCAAGCTGCAAGCTTATTGCCAAGAGCTGGCCGCCTATCCCGGCGTTTGGGGCGTGCAAACCGATTATCACCGCTATCCACTGGACAACAACACAGGAGATACCTACAAATCGCCTTGGTCTTACGATTCGATCACCCAAGACCTCTACCGAACCTATCGCGGCGACAACACGATAAACATTTCAACCCAAGCCGCGAAATCCAGCCAGCCCTACTATTCCAACTTCTTGCAGTGGCGGCGCGACCAAATCAGCGAAGCCGCAAACCAAATGCATCAAGGCATCATGGCGGGCAATGGTGACGTAGTCTTTTCGGCCGCTGTGTTCCCCACGCCGCTGAATTCCGCCCAAGAAAGTAAATGCCAAGATTGGGGCAAGTGGGTCACGAACAACTACGTTGACCAGGTGATGCCGATGTGCTATTCCAGCACCACTGCATCCATTCAGTCCGAAGTTCAATCCGCGCAATCGATCTCTGGGTCCAAGCGTTTAGTGCCGGGCTTGTATCCATACGCGAGCGCGTCGCATCCGGTATTCACGGACCAACTGGACCTTTTGAAGTCGCTGGGGATCGAAGATTGGGCGGCATTTTATGGTACGACTTTTGCCACGACCTCCGAGCAAATTGCGCTTCGAAACTGGATCGCCGCCAACGCCAAACGCATTCGAGGAGACCTGGATAACGACGACAAACTCGAATGGTCCGATTGGACGAGCTTTTGGAATACCTATCGCGGCTTACCGGTCTCGGCGACTTTGAACCCGCGGCTCGACTATGACGGCAACGGAACGATCAACACGGTGGACCACAATCGGTTTCGGGCCGCCATGCGCAACTGGTTTTTTGGTGAGCCAGGTTCAATGCAGCCGAGCGATTGGACCGCATTCAATACCGCGTTCACTGGACCAGGGTCGGGCACAGCGGGAACTTATGTTAATTTGTATGATGTGGACCGCGACGGCGACGTCGATACCGATGATCAGCGCATGTTCGGGCTGATTGGCGCGGAAACGCCACTCGCGTTCGTGACCATGGACCTGCAAGATTTGGCATCGCCCGCGACTGCCGTGGGGAATACGGTTTCTTATGAATTCCGATTGCCGGGTAATCCGACGATATTGGGCAGTGGCTCGGCACCGATCGACTCACAATTTCAAGTCGTGATTCCAACTCCAAGCGGCACGGGCGCATATGAGCTGTATGTTGCATGCGGGCATTGGTTGCGCAAAAAACTGTCAGTAAATTTAGGGACAAATGATTTGGCTGGCATCACCGCATCGCTGGTCAATGGCGACGTCGTGGTCGATAATTTGGTCAATACGGATGACTATTTGGCGCTTTCAAGCGCCTTCGACACGCTGCCTGGCGACACCAATTGGAACCCAAATGCCGACCTCGATGAGAATGGCATCGTCAACTCCGACGACTACCTGATCCTCAGCGAGAATTTCGACGTCGCCGGCGATTGAAAAAGTATTTTTACCTGACCTGACAGAAATGCCTTGACACTATCATCGCATTTTCGTAGAATGGACTTCACCGCGCATTCTGCGCTCGGTGCCTTGGGGGTACACCTTGAAACTTGGGTTGTTTTCTAGTCGTTTTTCGGCCATTGCATTATCGATCTTGATGCTGTTCTTTATCGCGCTGTCAGCTCATGCGCAAAACACAGGCAGCATTCGAGGCGTTGTTTTTGAAGACGTCGACGGGGATAAGATTCAGAATGACGATGAACCTGGCATTCCTGCTAAATTCGTGATCACGAGCCCGGCGACTGGGCACATCGAAGTCGCAACGAACGAGAACGGCGCATTTACATTGAGCGGCTTGCCCGAAGGCACTTACACGGTGGTCCCGCCCCATGTAAACGGGTACGCATTGTATGGTGGCGAAACAGGTTTTGTCACCAACTACAACGTTCTTCCTAACAAGCAGACACTGATCGCGTTACCATACCAACATTACTGCGCCGAGTTTGTCATTAAGGAAGTCAAGTGCAACGTGTCGCCGACCGGCGTTTTCTCTGGTTACACGGTCACGTTTGACTACACCAACGTGGGAACATTCCCGGTCAAGAAACTCGTGTTTACTCCGCCAGCCGGTGTCACCGTTCAATGGGGCACTGCACTGTCGAACACAATTCCGTTCATCTCTGCCGTAAACGTTGGGGACACGGTCACGCGCACGGTGACGATCACCGGCGCAACACCAGGGTTCAAGTGCATTGCTGGATCCCAACACAACGCAACTGGATCGACGTGCTGCAACATCTCGCTTTGTTTGAGATTTCCGACTTGCGACTGTTTCCAAATAACCAACCAGACTTTTCAGATTAACAGTGACGAATCGGTCCTATGGTGCTTTACGATCCAAAATCTGTCGAATCAGCCGTCAAAAGGCGTCAAATTCAACCTTCCTGCTGGAGTGACGATGACGCCGAATCCGCTCACCCTTTCGAGCGCCAGCGGATTGTTGCTCCCATTCCAAACCACGACGGCCTGCGTGACTGTTTCTGGTATGGCGCTGGGCGCACCCCTTTGCTTTGAAACTGTTTTGTCGCAAGACTCATTCGAGATTGAAGTCTGTAAGAAGCAGTTGTGCATAAATATTCCACCGCCAAATTTATGCGTTGGCACTGGTCAGTGCACCAAGTACATGCCCGTTTACTACACGACGGGCACTACCACCGTGTTGCCGGAGTGGCAGGCGAATATTCGGTCGCTTGGAAACACAGTGGCGGCGATGACTTGTTGGAGTCCGCCTACAAGTCAAGGCGGCAACCCAGCTCTCGATCCTGTGTTTGCCATGATCAATCTCGATCGCTATCAATGTGGCAGTTTTATCAAGGGTCGAAACTGGACCGCTCAATCGACGCCCTTGCAACGCAATAACTACCACGCCTACCACGGCAAACCAGATGTTGGTGCCAGCAGATACAACTGGACTCGGCAAAACTTGGGCACAGTTTTTGGCGTGGAGATTGATACCCGTGCGAACTGCTACTTAGCCCATACGTCGGCGACGAACGGCACAACACACAAGCTCTATTACACGACAAGCGGTGTTCCCTACTGGGTGACCATTCCTGGCGATGAGGCCATGAGCTTTTCAGGGACTGGTGCGCCAGGTGACGTCATGGTCGTTCGGAACGGCACTGGACTCATCACAAACTTCGTTACTCTACCCATGGGCCCCCCGGCAACGGTCATTAACGGCCCAACCTTTGCTGGCCTAGGAAACATCGCGTACGACCCGGCACACGACCAATTCTTCGTCACCGATCACTTTGGGTACGGTTCGCACGCGACATTCACGCTGGGGACGAACAGCAATTCGTTGTACGACCAAGGACGAATCTACCGCGTCAAGAGCAACGGGACAGGTACGGTAGGCACGATCACCACAGCGGACCCATCAAGTTCCGTGCCTTACTTGACCGGCAATAAGAGAATGAGCCTTGCAGGTTCTCAATTTTGGGGTATCGCGGTTCATCGGGGCCGATTGTATGTCAGTCGGTGGATGGCTGATCAACGAAACCTGAACTTTACTGGAATGATCTCTTGGCCAAGCATGCAGGGCATTTACTTCCACAATGAGATTTGGTCGGCGCAGATTGAGCCCAATGGCGACGTGCTCGAATCGAAATTCAGGTTGGAGCTCGAGGTACCGTTCCTCAAGGGTCGCACGTACTCTAATCCGGTAAGCGACATTGAGTTTGACCAAAACGGCGTGATGTATTTGGCTGAGCGCACGATGAGCGGGTTGTCCTACGTCGGAGCGCATGAGTCCCGCATTTTGGCCTTTACCTGCGATTCGGGCCAATGGATACAACTCGCCCGGCTCGATTCAAGCGGGGTGCTGCAAACAGACTTGTGCTTCCAAGTTGGCGTTTCTGCACTTGCACCTTACGGCTCTCTTCCAACGAATGCCGTGGGCGGTGTTGCACCAGATTTTAACCGGTGCAACTCTACAACGGGTGGGAATAGGCTGTGGGCCACCGGAGGATACATGGGAGACTATGATGGCAACTCGTCAACCTATGATCCGGTGTATGGCTTGACCGGTTTGCCGTATATTGGCGGCCAAAGCCAATCTGAGATCCTCATTTCCGGCACGAACACCAATCAGCCGTGGAAGAACATCTACAACGAAGTTGACATTCCGTGCTATCAAAGCGCGAAAGGAACGCTACTTGTGCAACTACAAGGCATCGACTTTTCAGGCGGAATATCGTTCCCTGGGTGGGTCGAAGTTCGTGACCCAGAAACCAATGAGCTTGTCGACAAGTGGTCCGGCAACATTGGAGCCGCGACGCAATTCGACATTCGTGGCAACTTCCCGCCTAAGAACTACGATATCGTTATCAAAGTGAGCCATTGGCTCGCCCGGCGCGTGAAGAGCATCTACATGGAATCCGGGCTGAACGGCGAAGTCAGTGCCAGCCTGCTGAATGGAGACTGCAATGGCGATAACTACGTTGGAACCGATGACTACTTGGTCATTAGCGATTCGTTTGACAAAAACTTGGGCGAAACTGGATTTGATCCGCGAGCCGATTTGAATAACGATGGCACCGTTAACACCGACGACTACTTGATCCTCAACGAGACTTTCGACACGTACGGAGACCTCTAAAACACTCAGCCCGTGCACCGCAACTGCAACGCAGTGGTGCACGGGCTAATGAAACTATGTTCAGCAACTCTAAGCAGCCGCGGCGACCGCGCGCTCGCGCAGGCTGACGTTTATCTCGATCATTCCGAATTCGCCGAGCGAAAGCGGAATCACCAGCGCGGGAATGTCCACTGTGCTGATGCTGACATTCTCGCCCTTCATGATGGTTGGCGGAGTGATATCGCAAACGAATCCAGCCGAAGAGAGGTTGGTCACGCAGTTGCCACTGATCATGTTGCCGAGTTCAGCTAGCGCACTGGTAATCAGCTCCTCAGACCGATCAGAAACTCCACCAAGCATCTTATCGCTGACCGACTCGGCGGTCGCGAAAGACATGCCGTAAATGACCTGGCCTTGCACCTGGCCGGTGATGCCGCAAACTACGTTTACTTCTTGGGTCGTAAAAATCGTTGGCCGGGCGGATAGCTGTCCAAGCTTGGAATCGACCCCCAAAAGTGTTTTGAGGACCGCTCCAGCACCGGTGACGAATGGGTTAACAAATTCTGCTCGCATGATCGTTTGCCCCCGTTATTTATTAGGCCGCAAGCAGCTTTTTCAATGCCTCGACAACTCGCTCGGGCTGAAATGGCTTGACGATGAAATCCTTTGCGCCGGACTGGATCGCCTCGACGACCATGTTCTTTTGGCCCATCGCCGTGCACATAACGATGCAGGCTTCGGGGTCGATCGACTTGATCTCTTTCAGCGCAGCAATGCCGTCCATTTCGGGCATCGTAATGTCCATGGTCACCAAATCGGGCTTCAAATCCTTGTACATTTGAACGGACTCGACGCCGTTTGAGGCCTCGCCACAAACTTCATAGCCGTTCTGAGTCAATATATTCTTCAGCGTGACTCGCATAAACAATGCGTCGTCGGTGATCAGGATGCGTTTCGCCATTTTGTTTCCCCGGAAATTGATTTTTGGTAATAGAACGGCAAAATGGAGTTGTAGCCCAAATTTTGCGCATTAAAGATTCGTTCGGTACAACCCACAAACAGGATGCCGTTCGGTGCCAGCGCGTCACAGAAGCGCTGGTAGAGCTCTGCTTTGGCTTCATCAGTGAAATAAATCACGACGTTTCGGCACATGATAAGGTCAAAACCAGAGTCAAACTTGTCTTTGAGCAGGTTTTGGGTTTGAAACTTCACGTACTTCTTCAGGTTTTGCTTGACCTGGTATTTCTCGCCAGACTTTTCAAAGTAGTTGGCGACAATATCGGGCGGCACGCACTTCATTTCGCCCGCCGAATAGAGGCCCGATTTCGCTTGGTCCATCGCTGCCTGGTCGATATCGGAACAAAGAATGCTGTGGTTGCCCGGGAATTTCGATTCCAGGATGGACGCTAGCGTATAGGCCTCGGCACCGATGCTGCAACCCGCCGACCAAGCCTTTATGGATCGTTTTCCCTTCAGCAGCTCAGGCAAAATCCTCTCGCGCATCTCCACCCACTTTTCGGGATTTCGGTAGAGCTCGCTCGTGTTTATCGCGAGCTTATCCAAAAACCACGCGACGCCCTGGGGATCCTTCGACAAACTCTGCCAAAAGTCCGCCAAGTTGTTCGTGTCTCGCACCTCAGCCATCGCCAAAATCCGGCGCTGAAGTTGCTGTGGCTTATACAGCGTCAAGTCAAGGCCAGTCTTGCGCTTGACTTGCTCATAAAATTGGGTCCAATCCGCGGCGTTAGGAAGCACGGGCCACCCTATCCTTCAATCCAGCAACAACCGCAGCACCAAGTTCGTGAATCGGAAATTCGGCGTTTATGCCGCCCAATTCCTTAGCGGCACGCGGCATGCCGTAGATTGCACAGGTTGATTCGTCTTCGCCATAAACGAGGCCGCCAGCGTCGCGAACAGCTTTCGCTCCCGCCGCGCCATCGCGTCCCATCCCGGTGAGGACAATTCCTAGAAGTTTTGAACCATAGACCGCCGCCGCCGACTGGAACAGATGATCCGCCGCCGGCCGAACGCCATGAATTGGCGCCTCTTGGTTCAATTCGATCAAGCCGCCCGAAGAAACGACCATGTGGTATCCACCAGGCGCGATATAAGCTGCTCCGGGCCGCACGTAGTCACCATTTTGCGCTTCACGGCATGGAACCGAACCAACTGCGGTAAGCCTCTTGGCCAAGCTTTGAGTAAAGCCCGACGGCATGTGCTGCGCTATCAAGATCGCGGCGGGAAAGCCTTCCGGCAGTGATTGCCAGAGCGTGGCGAGTGCCTTTGGGCCGCCCGTGGAGCTGGCAATGCAAATCACTCGGTCTGAACCTCCTGATTTTGGTGCGCGAGCCAATACCGGTTTGCGGTGCACGGCCTTCAAATTGGCGCTGACGCACGCTCGCAGCTTCTCGAGAAATTCTTCTTTGGCACCGATGAACGCGAGGCTACTGCTCCCGTTCGGCTTAGGTACAAAGTCGACCGCGCCGAGCGTAAGGGCGCGCAG
>CAYRAX010000049.1:0-15238 GCA_964422285.1 uncultured Chthonomonas sp. | reverse complement strand
GCGGATGAGAAGTTCATCCCACCGAGCGTGAGCGAGGGAAATGAGTTCTGACCCGTCGGGGTGAATCGGCAATTCCCTCCGAGGCCGCGAGTTTATGGTTGCCAACACCGCGGACACTGGATTTGCGATTTGCTTCTGCCCTCTAATGCAGGTTCGGATGGCGGCCCCGATTGATGAAATGGTTGACATCGTTTTCAACCACTAGCTTGGCAGGAGCAAGCTTGTTCCACCAGCTAGTTAGGAAGTCTTTTCCACAAGGACGTGCATAATACTGTTTAGCCCGGTTGAGGCCATTTGCTCCTGCACGGGCATCACGAAAAATCCAACTTGATGCGGCCTGTTCCAACAATCGCGACATTTGCGATCAGCGCAGATGGTCGACACTACCCCAGCCAGTCCTAATGAATGGCCAGGGCAGTTGATTTCAAAGAACCAGTCGATATTACGGCTTCGTTGGTGCCGATGTTGGGGCCGCCGCGGCAACCTTGGCCGCCGCCGCAGCTGCGAAAGGCTTGATGTATGCTTGTGCTTTTTCCTTGCTGCTTACATCTGGAATATCAAATGTCGCCGAGCCGCCATGCTTTAGCCGGATCGCCTGGCACTGCAGTCTGCATTCCTGACCTAAGTCCACCGCTTTCGCTAGAACTCGACCAGATTCCTGGGGCGCGTGGAAGCCCATTCCGTTGGCGGCGGCAATATAGTCCCAATACATCTGGGCTTGACTGACAAGCATGCGCACAGTTTGCAACTCTTCGTCGTTTGCTCCGAGCTTAATCGCGTCGCCGATTTCCAAGTGAGCGGCGGTAATGACACGCTCAGCGCGGTCCAGCAACTCGCGATTGCGATTTTGTATTTCATAGACACGTTGCTTTGCGACGTCGGCATCCCAATCGTGGCACTTGCCACAAGTTTCTTCGATGTTGTACAGCGGACTTTGTATCTGGTGGCTTGTAACGTCCTTACCATTCATAGTTGTCGTCGGCATGTGGCAGTCCGCACACGATACGCCGCGTTTGCCATGAAGACCCTGTTGGAACACCTCGAAGTCTGGGTGCTGCATCTTTACCATCTTGGCTCCACTAATCGCGTGAGTCCAATCGGAGAAGCCCACAGTTTGGTAGTACTTCGCGAAATCCTCCGCCTTTAACCCAAAATCCCATGGAAATTTGAGATATTTTTCTGGTCCCTTAAAGTGGTATTCAACGTGGCACTGTGCGCACACGAGCGACTTCATTTCCTGCGTGGTCGCCTTCTTGATGTCTTTGCCAAGTGCCTGGAATCCTTCGATCAACGCGGGTCTAGAAATTTGGAGCTTCATCGTGTTCGCCTGGTGGCAATCCGTGCACCCAATTGAGTTCTTCATTTCACCCACGTAGTGGTCGAATTTGTTTCCGTAGAACTTTGCGACCCCGTCCCTAGCCATTGCAACAGGAACATTTGGACTCTTGCATGAAAAGCAAGTCGCTGGCGTTTTTTCGTTTCGTCGCTTTGTTCCTAACACGTCATTGAGCGCATGAAAGTGTCCACGAGCCTGCTTATAATCCAACGAAAATGGATATCCAGCCCACATCACGACCAGATTCGGGTGCTCGGCCAGATAATCCCGAGTACCGCTCCCACCAAACATGGTGTTGGGTTTGGCCTCTTCCGTGGCCTTCCAACCCTTGTACTGCTCTGCGAATTTCGTAGCGAATGACTCGTTGTTCGGCGATCCAAGGGTTGTGGGAGGTTCGGCTTTGTAGTCCTTCAGTGGTGCCTGGGATAGTTGATCCGCAGTGATCGCAACACTTACAATCCCCGTTAGAGCCAGCATCGTGGGCAACAGCTTGATTACTGGCGAACTCGTGAAACCGGATCTATTGATTCTCATGATGTCACCCTCATATTGGCCAATGCTACGGTCGAACGATTATGATATGCGTCATATGTCTTGGAGTTTTTTGCGACGATCCAACCCAGTATGACGGTTGTCATAAATTAGACTCACCATGGCGGCTCAGAATTCGACTTGAGGAAAAACTAATGGGCGTCTTCTTTCATCAACCAATAAATCAGGCAATTCTTAAGAAGGTACTTTTCGAGGGCGAATATCGCGCTCGTTTTGAGCGACGTTTGGACAAGGACTTCAACTCATCACGCGATAACCGGACTGACCTTATGCATCGCTTTAGGGTCTCCGCAAAGGTAGGCAACAAAGAGGGATGGTCAGCACTTGTGCAGTACCAATTCGCATTTGACAAGTTCTGGGCCCAGCCCAAGGATGGGTCTGATGAAAGCAGCGACGTATTGCAGTTGTATGCGCAGCACAACCGGAATGGACAAAAGGTGACGCTGGGGCGCCAGCGGATCAGCGTTGGTTCAGAACGCCTGATCGGAACTCTGGATTGGGTTAATCGAAGCCGCAGTTACGACGGCGTTCGATTTCAGAACAAGAATCTCGACATCTTTGGCGTCATTGTCGGAGTCCAAAACGCTCGCCCGAAAAAGGCTCGCTTGCTGGGCATTTCTTTCAATCGAAATGGCCAAACAACCAGTATTATCCAGAAACACGACGAGAACCCGGCCAAAGTGGACATTACTACTCTCGCGCAGTCCTACCAGTTGAGCAACAGTGGAATCGATTTTGATGGCGACGCGGCTGTTCAATTTGGCAAGAATGGTTCGGTTGATCAGGAAGCCTGGGCACTTCATTTGGGCGCGAGTCGAAAAATATCACCGAAAGACAAATTGAGCCTCGAAGTCAACATGGCAAGCGGCGGTAGCACATCGACGAAGAATCGTACGTTTGACAATCTCTATCCGACCAATCATAAGTTCTTTGGGTTGCTCGACATGTTTGCATGGAAAAACATGACACAGGTCGCAATAGCGCTTAACCACAAAGTACGGAACGGCCACGACCTAAAATTCCGCGCTTCCAAGAATTGGCTACGCGACAGCAAAGATGCTTGGTATGGAGCGGGTGGTGCTGCGAACCCACGTGCTGGCGGTACGATGAAGGATCCAACGGGGGCGGCAGGTCGAGACTTGGGATACGAGTTTGACGCCGAATACACTTGGCTCGTGTCTCCCAAGGCTACGATTTCGGCAGGAATAGGTGTGTACGCGCCAGGAAACTTCGTCCGCAACCTCACCGGCGAGCGGCGAACCCAAAAATTTGGCTACTTACAATATTTGCTGAAATTCTGAACCTATTCCCACGCGGAATTACGTTGCCCCGAGGGTCTCGACAAGAGCACTTCCGGGGCATTTATTGTAATGCATTGGTGGTCCGATACAATTAACCCCTGCCGAGTCCACCGTGAGATTACACGTATAGTAGTTTCCGTGGTTGTGCCTGCCATTTCGCCAATTTGCTGCCGAGTAAGGGGCAACTCCAAGCGTATGGCGTCACCAATCGGCTTACCATAGCTCTCTGCCAAAATGAAAAGCACCGCCGCGATGCGCGCGTCTGCCTTTGCCGAAGCCAACATTGAAATGAAGTCCAGCTTCTGGTGTATCCGCAGAGCGGTTTTTCGTACCAAGCGATCCTTAAAAATATGGTTGGAACCGTAGACTTCTAGCAGCGCTGCTTTCGGCACTTTTAGGTACACGGTGTCGCTCATACCGTAGGCCATCAAAGGACAGCCCGTACCATCGATAACCCCCAGCAGCCCAAACATTTGGCTTGGCCCCATGATCTCCAGCGTCACCTCGGCACCCCCTGGGCACGACTTGACCATTTTGATAAATCCAGCTCCCACAATGCCGAAGAATCCCACATCTCTATGGTTAACCCAGATCTGCTCTCCTTTTTCGCATCGAGCAATACGGCTCTGGGACGCCAAAAATACTATTTGCTCCTCTGTAAGCGCGTTCACAAGTGTGTTCGACTCGAGGATTCCACGCACAGACAAATTCTCGGCTACTTTCATACTTTTTGCTCGCAACCGAAACTGTTGCTAGGTACCGCAATCAATGTACGACCATGATAGACCATCGCACAAGGATTACACTATGACGCGCGTCAGTATTGGGATGTCGTCACGACCTCAAAAATGTGCCATCTAGTCTCGCGGTATCGCTTCAGACTCCGAACGAACTTGCACCATGTTTCAGGCTGAAAACCTGCATATGACCGCGGGATCTCATTTTCATGGCGACCTTTTGACTTCGCATGCCACGCACACAACTGAGCACGATGACGCCATTGGGCGCGTCTGCAACAATTTCATCTTCCGTTCTACAAATATGATCCACTGGAAGATGCACTGTTCGGTCGTCACGGATGTCAACGAGCACGAACTCACTCCATCTAGCACATGCTTCGTCGTAAGTCAATTCCAGGTCGCTTGAAACGACAATGCCTTGACAACCAAGGCAGTCGCGGCGCCTTTTTCGGTGGAGCGTGATCGCCTCATTAGTCTGAAGGTCCAGAAGGAAAGTTTCGTTTACCAAGGGCTGACCATAACCTAAGACGCCCTTTAGCACTTCGTTGGCTTGAAGCATCCCAAACACGCCAGGCAACACACCGAGAACGCCATTGTCACTGCAGGTGCCCACACAACCCGAGCTTGGAGGTTCTGGGAACAAGCAATTGAGGCAAGGACCATCGGGAGCTACCGTCATTAATTGACCCTCAAACGTATGAACGCTCGCTGTCACAAAATATCGACTATGCCGTTTGCATGCCGCATTGAGTAAGAATTTGACTTCTAGAGAATCCGTGCCGTCGAGCACCCAATCGTAATTGGATACCAAACGATCGACGTTTTCAGCAACCAGCTTAAGGTCATATGTGTCGATCACTGCGGTGGGCCTGAGTTTTGCTGCGAATGCTGCCGCACGTTCGACCTTGCTCCGACCAGAATCGTCTGCATGAAAAATTGTCTGGCGATGGAGGTTGTTCACCTCAACAACATCTTGGTCGACGAGTCCAACGCGTCCTATGCCAGCTCCGATTAACGCAGGTAGGCATCCGCTACCAAGTCCACCCACACCAATCAGCAACACGCTAGTTTCAGCAAGCATGCGTTGACCTTGCGCACCAATTGCTTTCATCACCAACTGGCGTCGAAAAAATTCCTCATCGAAGCCGACTTGAGAAGGCGGGGCGTCTGCCCCAACCCATCCAGAATCACCATCTGAATAAACTTCTCGCTTCCAAATTGGCACTCGCACCTTAAGCTGATCGATGATCCACTCACAGCCTGCGAAGGCCTCGCGCCGATGAGGTGCAGCCACTTGGACCATGACGGCAGTCTCTCCAATATCTAAGGTACCGGTGCGATGCACAATTTCCGCTGCACAGAGCCCGAACCGGTCAATCGCATCTTGGCACAGTTTTTGCCCCTCTAGGAAAGCAAGGTCGGGATACGCCACGTATTCGAGCTGGATTACCTCTCGACCGCCAGCGCGGTTACGGACTCTGCCGTCAAAAAGTACAAAGCCGCCAGCCGAGGCAACGCTTAGCGGCTGAACAATAATGGGGCGATCTGTGAGTCTGAACACGCCTATCCCCCAGCAACAGGCGGCATGAGCACCACCTCATCCTCGTCGCATATGGTTGCGTCGTCATCAACAAAGTGACCGTTCAGAGCGGGCCGAATCAGTGTGGCCGGCAACCCGAGATTGCGCGACAAAATGAGTTCATTCACTAAAGCACCAGCGGAGGTTGCGTCTGTCTCATAGACCTCCTCCCCCACACCAGCTCGGTCACGTAACACCGCAAAATAACGCACTCGAACTTTCAAATAAACCTCCATGGGAAAAGGTATGACGACATCACCGTACCTGCACAAACCTCATCAACGTCGGCTGGGACTCGCACGAGTCCGTCAGCCTGGACAAATCCAGTAACAGAGTGCGAGCCGACAAAGGTTAATGCCTCAACGCCATCTGATCCCCACCTACACGGAACAAACTCCTCACGTCCAGGCTTTCGCGAGAATGAGTTAAGTATCGGCAATCGTAGTGGTCGCAAAGCGATGCCCAGCCATGCTGAACCTAGCAAGGCGAACGTGGTGAAGGCGGCCATCGGATTACCGGGTAACGCAAGCCAGTATTGATTGTCTCGCTTCGCAAACGTAACTGGTTTGCCGGGCTTCATGGAAACCCCTGCGAACAAAATTTCAAACCCAAGTTCGGCCATGGCCCGTTGAACAAAATCATGGTCGCCAACGGAAGCACCAGCGGTTGTCAGAACTAAGTCCACATCGCTCGATACGGCATCAACCAGGGACGTAACGCTATCGTTAACACGGCACGACTGAACTCGGGCACCAAGACAGGTCAACGCAGCTTCCATGCCAGGGCGGTTGGAATCGTACACTTGTGCGACGGCGAGTGAGTGTCCCAAGCTTGCAAGCTCGTTTCCCGTTGAAATCAGCATTACCTTTGGACACCGAAATACGTGCACTTCTGCTTGCCCCACGGCGGCAATCGCGGAGACCTTTGGCGGATCAAGACGCAAACCTGCAGACACAACAACGTCGCCGACCTGAACATCTTCTCCACGTCGGCGCACATGTGCGCCCAGCCGTGTTTCCGCGGCGACCTTGGTTCCCGAAAGGTGCGCTTCCTCTTGCGCAACGACTGCATAAGTCCCTTCTGGGACAGGAGCACCAGTAAGGACACGAGCTGCTTCTGTCGACGCAACGCCATACGCCTCAGCACCCGCGGCAACGGTATGGGTTATTGTCCATGGCCCATCTGGTGAGCCAACTGCATATCCGTCCATGGCGCTGTTGTCAAATCGGGGCATGGGAAAGGGCGCAACGACGTCTTCAGAAAGCGTTCGTCCCAAGGCACTACCAAGGGCCATCTTTTTAGTGCTGGCAGTGAACCTATTATCCCATACAAGGTCGTAGGCAGCATCGAACGAGATCACTGGTGTTGTCCCCCGCGCACCATCTCTACGACGTGGAGTACAGCTGGGAAAAGCGCGTCAAGCACGTCTTCACAGGCGCATGGCGAGCCTGGAACCGCGAGTATTAGGGTCTGTCCAGCGAGCCCAGCAACCGCCCTACTAAACATTGCCGTACGTTTGCGGTCTTGACTATAGTGAGCTAGCGTCTGCGCAATTCCGGGCAATAATTTGTCAATAAGCGGACAAAGCGCCTCTGGCGTTACGTCTCTCGGCCCAATGCCTGTTCCACCTGTGACAACAACTATGTCTACCTCGTCTTGAATCCAATGGCGGACTTGGTCCTGAATCAACTCGACGCGGTCAGGCACGATCGAACGCAATATGTTCGTCGCGCCATGCTGCATCAAACCGCTCTCCAAAACGTCGCCAGAGCGGTCTTTGTACGTCCCGGCAGCAGCACGATCAGACGCAGTAAGGACTGCACCACGCCAATCCCGAATGACCGGCAGGTCAGACTTACCTCCCGTCTTTTCGAGAAGTGTTATCGATCCAATCTCCATCTCCTCATCGAGCATTTTCAGCATATCGTATAGATTCAAAACCGCCGCTGCGGCCGCCGTGAGTGCTTCCATTTCAACTCCCGTCTTCGCGACAGATGTCACAGCGACGTCCACGGTGATGAGTTTGTCAGTCATCTCAAAATCAACAGTAACATGCTCAATCGGAATGTTATGACAAAACGGAATCCACTCTGTAGTTTTCTTTGCCGCCATTACTGCCGCGACTTTTGCAACTACCAGGGGGTCTCCTTTGGGAACCTCGCCTCGGCGAATGATACAGATTGTCGCCGGAGACGCAGTGAGAACAGCGCGCGCACGAGCAACACGTAAGGATGTCGATTTGAAGCTAACGTCTCTCATCCGCCTATTTGCACCATGCTTAGAATATCCGTTTGAGCCCAGCGATGCATTGGCGGGTGGGCCTCCCACTTTGTGTTGAGGTCATCTTTGATAGTTCTGACAATCGCCTCCGCGGAGGCCCCTGATCGCAACAAATCGCGCAAGCTTGATCGCGGCGGCAGGAAGAGGCACGTTTTCAACTGCCCATCCGCCGTTAACCTCAACCGATTACATCCGCCACAAAAACTGTCTGTCACGCTTGAAATGAATCCTACTCGGCCCTTTGTTCCTTCAATGATGTAGCTTTGGGCAACATCGTTGCCGTGCGAACTGATGGCAACCAACGAGCGATGTTCGGACGCTGTGTTCAACAGGTCGCGGTGAGGCACCACTAGGTCAGGCTTCCATTGATTGCCAAGAAACGGCATGAATTCGATGAACCTCACTTCAATGCCATGCTCAGCAGCAAAATCAATAAAGCTCGGGATTTCATCCTCGTTAAATCCTCGCATCACGACAACATTTAGTTTGGTTTGAATCCCCGCGTCAATTGCGCTTTCGATGCCGCTGATCACCAGATCTAACGCATCTCTTCGCGTCACATCGGCAAATCGCTCCGCCTGAAGCGAATCACAACTCACGTTGACACTGCTGAGCCCCGCACTAACTAGGTCGTTAGCATGATCTGTGAGCAAAGTCCCATTCGTGGTGAGGTGAACTGGCACAACCTTGCCCAGTGACGCCACAAGTTGGACATACCCTTTGCGCACAGTCGGTTCACCACCGGTCAATCTCACTTTGTTCACTCCGAGTCGAACGAAAAGTCTCACCAGCATCTCCACTTCCTCCAAGCTCAAAATTTCGTTGCGAGGCTTCCACTCCACACCTTCTTCTGGCATGCAGTACCGGCATCGGAAATTGCAACGATCGGTGAGCGAGACGCGCAAATAATTGTGTTGCCGACCAAATTGATCCACGAGTGGAGGGAGGCAAGTCATTGGGAATATTGTATCGGAATGCAGGATCACCACTTTATGATAGAAGTCATGGTATCATCCACGCCCCGACCATGTGCGCTGCTCCAGCACCGCCAATATTCCCAGCACAAAAATTGACGTGGTCGTCAGAGTCAGTGCGTAGCGTAAAGCTTCATTTTCGTTGCTTGCAAAAACAGCCGAGTATAGTGCCAAGGGCATAGTTTGGGTTTTGTTGGGGATTGAACCGGCAACCATCATGGTTGCACCAAACTCTCCCAAAGCCCGAGCAAATGTGAGCGCTACACCAGCGAAGAGCCCTCGCGAAGCCATCGGCACTGCGATGGCCCGGAGCATCTGAAAGTTCGATGCACCAAGCGTTTTGCCCATTTCAATCTGCGAGTGATCAATTTCGCGGAATGCCGCGAGAGCAGCACGAAAATAGAGTGGAAAGCTCATCACAGTAGCTGCGATTACTGCTGCTTGCCATGTAAAGAGCAAGTGAATTCCACAATTGCTATTCAACCACCGCCCAAACGCTGTCCCGTTTCCAAAAGCACCGAGCAGGATAAAGCCAACCACAGTCGGAGGTAGCACGAGCGGTAGCATTAACAAAATTTCTGCCACTGATCTCACCCACGTTTTTGAACCAATTGAAAACCGCCAAGCTGGGCCAGTTGCGAGGACCACGACGCACACGGTAGACGCCAGCGAAACGAATATGGAGAGGACAAAAGGCGACAAGGGATTGCTTTTAGGGTTTTGAAGATGACGCCGACGTGAACCCATGCTGAAGCATGGTCTTTTGCCCCTGGTTAGAAAGCAAGAACTTCACAAACTTGCTGGCACTACCAGGATTCTGGGCGTGGCGCAGAACCGCAATAGCGTATTCAATGCACACATGATCCACACCATTGGAGGCCACATCAATAATTCTTACGTGGCAGCCTTTCGGGTGTACGTCAGATCGAAAGACTACTCCCGCGTCAACGTCGCCTGTCTGCACGTACTTTAGCACCTGGCGCACATTTTCTCCATACACAGTTTTTCGGCTAACTACATTCCATAAGTTGCGATGAGTAAGCGTTGCTTTAGCGTATCTTCCTGCAGGAACGGATGCTGGGTTGGCGATCGCGATACGCTTGACGTCACCACGCGCCAAATCTTCCCAAGTGTTGAGGCGCGTGGTTTCACGCGCAATCAAGACTAGCACGTTGCTTGTCAACACGGCACGGCTCGATTCAATGATAAGCCCCTTATTGGACAACGCGTCCATCTCGTAGGCGGAAGCACTAACAAACACGTCCGACGGGCACCGTTCTCAATTTGCGCCTTCAATTGTCCCGATGCGGCAAAGCAGTACTCGATCTTTATTCCAGAATGCGATTTCTCAAAATCAATTCCCGCGTCCGTCACGGCGTCTGTCAATGATGATGCCGCCAAAATTCGCACGGCCTGTCGCGCGTTGGGTGGAGGCATCATTGAAGTGCAGCCGCCAAACGCAAACATGACGAAGGCAGCGAACAAAATGAATTTCATGAACTTCAATTATACGGAAGGAGGCGCTACTGAATTCGTACAATTGTGACTTGCTTGCCCACTCTATGACCGTTGTCATAGTGCTGAACGTGACAAGACGCAAGACTCTGCTTTATGACAGAGAGGTCGCTCGGCAAAAAAATTCTCGCACTGAACACTATCGCATTCACTGTGTGTTTCGCCGTTTGGACAATGTACGGCGTCCTTGCAACCTTCCTGGTTGACACCCGAATCCTACCCATTGACAAGGCTGCGCTCGGTTGGCTCATCGGTATGCCCGTTTTGAGTGGCTCGATACTCCGCCTCCCCGTTGGGCTCTTGACTGACAAGCATGGCGGAAAGCCTGTGTTCATCGGCGTGATGCTTGTTTCGGCGCTGGGAACAGTTTTTACAGCCATGGCTACGGAATTCTGGCAGTTCGTTGCCGCTGGATTAGTGTTTGGAATTGCTGGCACCGGATTCGCCGTGGGCATCGCCTACACATCTGTATTTTGGCCAAGGGAAAAGCAGGGCACAGCACTCGGGATTTTTGGCATTGGCAATGCTGGCTCGGCCGTTACAACACTTTTGTCACCCTTGATCCTAAAGAACCTAACGAATGGCGGTCAGAACCCAGAAGGATGGCGTATCCTGCCGCTCATTTATGGCGGCTCGCTGGTCGTCATGACCGTTATTTTTGCCCTCACTACAACCAATCGTCGCCCTGAAGGCGCAAATCAAAAGAGCATGGCAGATCGACTTCGACCACTCAAAGATGCCCGAGTATGGCGGTTCGGCGTTTATTACTTTTTGGTCTTTGGCGCATTTGTGGCGCTCAGCCAATGGCTCGTACCCTATTACCTTAGCGTATACAGCATGTCGCTGGCCACGGCTGGCTTGATGGCAAGTATTTTCAGTCTTCCGAGCGGGCTGATACGCGCTTTGGGAGGTTGGGCGAGCGACAAGTTCGGTGCCCGCTCCACCATGTACTGGGTGCTCAGTAGTTGCGCGTTACTATTTGCGCTCGTCATCGCTCCTCGCATGGACATCACGAGTCCAGGCGAAAGCGTTATGGCCGATCGAGCAGGGACTGTCGCTAGCATTAGTCCTGGCGAGATTAAGGTCGAGGACAAGGTCTACAAATTCAAAGCTTCTACCAAAAATGGGGGCCAAGCAGAACGATTGAGGACCTTCACGACCAGTCTCCAAGAAGGAACGCTGATTTGGCCGCAGCGAGAATCCTGGCAAGAACCGGTGGTGCAGGTCGGACAATCAGTGAAAAAGAAGGAGCTGCTTGCACGCGGAGTCACCCATGTGTATTTCCAAGCGAATGTGTGGGTGTTCACAGCCATTGTTTTTCTCGCAGGAATCATGATGGGGATCGGCAAAGCGGCCGTGTATCGCCACATTCCGGATTACTTCCCAAACGACGTCGGCGTCGTTGGTGGCCTTGTGGGCGTCATTGGTGGGCTCGGCGGATTCTTCTGCCCCGTTCTCTTTGGTTATTTGCTTAGGCTCACCGGGCTTTGGACGTCTTGCTGGCTCTTCCTCGCTGCACTTAGTGCTTTCTGCCTCGTGTGGATGCACCTCGTTATTCTCCGCATGGTTCGCCATCAAACGGACCACTGACACACTCACTTAAGTCTTTATCGGCTTGAGCCCGCCTTATCAATTCAAAAATAACAACATGTCTGAAATCAACTCAACTAATGGCACTTGGCAACCCAATGACGCAGAATTTTGGGAAACCACTGGTAAGCAAACCGCTTGGCGCACGCTTTGGATCACCACTTTCTGCCTGCTGTTAAGCTTCTCCACTTGGTTCATGGTTAGCGCAATCGTCGTCAAACTTGGTGGCATCGGATTCAAATACCCACCCGAGAAGTTGTTTTGGCTGACGGCGATGCCTGGGCTTGCCGCGGGCACACTCCGAATCATTCACACTTTCCTTATTCCGATATTTGGCACTCGCAAAGTCGTGTCTGTGTCAACACTCTTGCTCATTATTCCATCGCTGGGATGGGGCTGGGCAGTGAGCAACCACGGGACTAGCTACGAAACATTTTTGGTGCTAGCGTTTCTTGCTGGCCTAGGAGGTGGAAACTTTAGCTCATTCATGCCCAGCACTTCACTGTTCTTCCCCAAAAAATTGCAGGGCACTGCTTTGGGCATCCAGGCAGGTATCGGCAACTTCGGCGTTAGTGTCGCGCAGTTCCTAATCCCTGCCGTAATCGGAGTATCGCTAGTAGGCGCGTCGCAAACCTTTACCAAAGACGGCAAAGCATCACAGATCTTCCTGCAGAATGCCGCGTATGTCTGGGTTCCATTCATTCTGATCGGCTCCGTGATGGCTTGGTTTGGGCTTCGTAGCATTCCTGTACAGGCGACAATTAAGGACCAACTCGACATATTCAAAGAGAAACACACCTGGTTGATGACCTCGTTGTACATCATGACGTTTGGGTCGTTTAGCGGACTTTCTGCGGCGTTCCCACTCATGATCAAGCAGCTCTTCGGCGGTTTCCCGGGAGCACCAGATCCGCTCAAGTTTGCCTTCCTCGGGCCACTCGTCGGCGCACTCGTTCGAGCTTTGTTCGGCCCAATTGCTGACAAGGTTGGCGGTGGCAAAGTGACCATGCTCAGTGCCATTGGATTGCTAGCCTGTAGCGCGGCAATTGTGCCGTACGCATCTCCAACCAGCCTTGAGACGTGGCCCACTTTCTTGTACATAATGCTTGGACTATTCTTGTTCAGCGGTATCGGCAACGCGTCCACCTTTAAGCAGATGCCCATGATTTTCCCGCCCCGCCAAGCGGCTGGTGTGATCGGATGGACGTCAGCAATTGCCGCGTACGGTCCATTTGTATTCAGCGTCTTGATCGGCAAGGTCATGGGTAAAGGTACCAATGCATCGTCGTTTTTTGTCGGCCTTGCGACCGTAGATGCTCAGAACATGGTGATCAACTATTGGTTTTATGTTCGCAAGGGCGCGGAAAAACCATGCTAGGCCATCATGAAAGATATGTCAGAATTTGACAAACATTCGCTGGTTCATCATGAGCCATTTGCTATCATTCGCGCTTGCGGTCTTTGCGAGGGTGCCAGCGAGAAAATTGTTCGATTCCTAAGTAACGAAGCCCATCTGTCGCATGCCGACCGAGGAGAAACCCTATGGTCGGCGGGTAGCAACGCTAGATTCTTTTGCATTGTTGCCGATGGGCTTTTGCGGCTCGCACGCCGCGCTCCTCCGGCCCATGAAATTGTAGTCGAATTGGTGGGCCCCGGTTCGTGCGCTGGCATTTTGGCCGCTCTGTCAAAGGGTCCGTATCCACTGACAGCGAGCGCAGTCATTCCCACCACGTACCTGAAGCTTCCCATAGATATCTGGCGCAATGCCATGGAAATTGAACCGCGACTTTGCGACAATGCTATGCGAGAATTAAGGTGTCGCCTGGTACAAAGTTATGATTTCCTTGGCGGTATGACGACAGCGATGGTAGAAAAACGACTAGTCTCCGCCCTTCTTTCGGTTCACAGTGCGCTGAAATCGCCCTTTTTTGAACGAGACGAAAACCTCCCCATTTCACGGCAAAGCCTCGCAGAAATAGCCTCCACGAGTGTCGAGACCACGATTCGAACCACCACAAAATGGCAGCAAGCCGGTTGGATAGATGCTGGCTATCGAACGATTCGAATTCTCGACATGGATGCGTTGCGCTCATTACTTGCCTAAGCTGTTCCATCGGTGAGCGAAAACCGCGCGAACCCACTTTCAGTTCGTTCATGTGGTTGCCTTCGTCGCCTCAGAGTTACACACCAGCCATGGTTTGCGCACCCCACGATCAATATGAACAACCAATGGGGTTGCCGCAATTGATCGGTAGGCCACGCGGAGAACCGGTATCGCTACCCGCCCTCCATGTAACCTCCTTGCCTACCAATTAGCGATTTGGTGCGGCGCTTTCGACTGGTTTCGGCAGGTCTTTGTGTTGTGCAACGGCAACAGGCGGTTTGCGATGCTCCGGTGGCGTCTCCAAAATGCCCTTTAGCGTCATGAGTCCAATAAGCAGAATAATGCCCATTCCCATCATGATTATCCATTGCCGCTTGCCTGGATGTCGGGAGCGACTCTTATCTAGCCAGGGCAGGGCGAACATTCCGACCGTGATACCAGTGGGAATGATAACGGTTGCGACCATCTCCCAGCCAGCCGGCATGACTTTGAGCAACTCATAGAGTCCGAGGAAATACCACTCCGGTCGTGGGCTGAAGTCGGTCCCTGTTGGATTCGCAATTGCCTCAAGCGCAGGCGGAAAGGCCAGCGCTAGACCAATGAGACCTCCCACACCAAATAGCAGAACAATCGCGTCCTTAAACAACTGGTTCGGATAAAACGGCACCGGGGGACCCTTCTGTGGCTCAACTGGGCCAGCGATATGGTGGCGCCGAACCAGGTAGAGATGCATAAACTTGAAAATGAGCAACGTCGCCGGAAGCAACATTACGTGGAATGAATAAAAACGAGTAAGCGTGAGCGCACCCACTTCCTCTCCCCCGCGAACGAGCACGAGTAGCGAATGTCCAATCACTGGCACCGTTGCAGCGATTCGAGTGCCCACCACGGTTGCCCAATAAGCTTTCTGGTCCCAAGGTAATAAGTATCCTGTGAACGAGAAACCGAGGATTACCTGGAAAATCACGACACCGACAATCCAAGTGACTTCGCGCGGTTTCTTGTAGGATCCCCAGAAGAACACGCGTAGCGTGTGCAAAACGACTGCTAACACGATAACGGTCGATCCCCAAGAGTGGAGCCCCCGGATAAAAGACCCGAGCGTCACGCCATAGGTGATGTGCTTTACGCTGGCGTGCGCCGTTTCTGGGCTCGGTGAATAGTACATTGCTAGCGCAAAGCCTGTGACAAACTGGAAGATGAGCAGGGTCATCAGCAAGTTGCCCAGCGTCTGCCACCAACCGACACCAGCTGGCATCGGCTCATC
>CAYRAX010000048.1:0-15312 GCA_964422285.1 uncultured Chthonomonas sp. | reverse complement strand
ATGAACTCACACTAAATTCATTGCTGATTCAATACACGCCAACGAGTACGCGAATACTAGTGTTCGATCCGAGCCACAGAATCATTGATTTTCGCCGATTGAATAAGATTGGCGGAAAATGGGAATGCCAATCGATCATGGATACGTTGTCGGTTGGCCAACTGTATGAGGCACGTGCAAGCAAGACGGTGACCACTAATGGTGGATCATCTAACGTATATGCTCAAGCAATTTTTTCGCGCTCATACAATCTTGCAACCTGGACACCCGATTCGCGAGCAGCGCAACCCATGTCCGTGGAATGGCCCTCAGGGCGCGACGAGGCGGCTAGCTCTACCGAGTCAACGATTGCAATACCGTATTCGAGCTTCTTGAAAATGATCGTATCTCCGACGGTTGGCAGAACGGTGAAACCAATGCTAGAGTTAACAACGGTCGGAGAAAGTTCCATTGAATCCCGGTGCGCACTGATTGACGGCATTCGTGCTTCCACGGCGCTGGATCGAGAGTTGGTCGAGCGATTTTCCCAAGCAATTTCTTCGTACCTTTTACTAGATCACTACGCCGCAATAGATCTCGTCTCGAATGGCGGAACAACGGTGGAAAAGGCTTTTAGCGATGAGGACTGGATGCTACACGATATTTCAGTGATTGGCTCATATCCTATCCCTTATCCAACCACCAATATTTTTCTACTGTCTAACGTTTCCAACTTCGGCCACGAATTGTACTCGGCGGTTGCATCGCACACACATCCAAATGTTCGTCTGGTACCTCAATATGACGGAGGCACTATTTTTGAAGGCGCGTACGATGACGCCACCGATACACTTCGCGGATCAATGAAGGTTGACAATACGACAACACTGACAGATGTCGTCGCCCAGCGATTCTTTGCTACACCGGTCAACCAATCCGCCGTGCCAGACCTCATCCAAGGTAGAGCAGTCATGATGGCATTTGACTTGAACAATGTCGGCTCGTTTCGGCCTAAGACAACCTCTCCAGTCGGATCGCCCGATTACAACAAGGAAGGCCTTGAGTTGTGGCTAATGCCAAAAAGCTACTCACAGAACTTTAGTTACATTGTGACGCCACGCGCCAATGGCGCGAATACGGCAGCACTTGGTTTGATCCCAGGCAACCAATATTTCATTTGGGCTCGGACAACGAGCGCCGCAACAACTATGCAAAGTCCGTAGTTTGGTGCAGACCAGTTTCGTTCCGTCTACGATGCAGGCGTCGCCGGACTCAGTCACGCGTAGTGATCGTGTATTGCTTTGTCGCGAGGTATGCTGTTGGTATGAAGCGTTATGCGATTGCTGGGTTGACAGTTATTTCCGTAGCCGAAACAGCGTTTGGTAATGTAATTCTGAACGGTGATTTCGAGCACGGGATGTCTGGGTGGAGTGCTGAAGTGCACGGTAGCGCTTCTGCGACAGTTGTGGGTGCAATTTCTAGCAATGCCTTACTTCTCGCGGCTGGAAGCATGGTGTCTTCTGGTGATGCAACTGTAAGTCAAGCGCTGCCACCGATCGCCGTAAACGATATCGCGAACCTAACAGTCAGGGACCGCCTGACGACAAATGGCGCCAAGCCGTTCGTGAAAGTTATTTATTCGGACGGAACTAGCTCGGGTTCATTTTTTGGCACTGTTGATCCGGATCCGTTTGCATGGCACGAAGAGAACTTGAAGCCGCTACTGATGCCTGGTAAAGTGCTGCAATCGCTGGAAATATCAATTTCGGATTTCACCGTTGCAAATCCTGTGTTTGCATATATCGATAGCATTGTTATGGAAACGAATGCAGCGCCGCAGAAGAACCTAATTCAAAATCCAAGCTTTGAA
The DNA here is from genome assembly GCA_964422285.1 of uncultured Chthonomonas sp. Classification (GTDB taxonomy): domain Bacteria; phylum Armatimonadota; class Fimbriimonadia; order Fimbriimonadales; family Fimbriimonadaceae; genus UBA2391. The sequence goes on along the minus strand of CAYRAX010000048.1, from coordinate 13,463 downwards.
ATCTACTCTCTTTACGGCGCCCCAAATGCACAAGCAAATTTCGTCTTTTGGACTGAAGGCCCTACTCCAAGCACTGCGATCCCATACGCGAATACTTATGCTTCCTTTCCCATGGAATTCGGTCCAAGCAATCGGGGCAGTTTACTGAACAAAGCCTATGTCCTAGGCGGCAACATCGCTGCTAGCTATGTTGAGCAATATGTTAAGCCCTTGGGGCGTTCTGATGGAGATATAGATTTTGGCGCAGTGAATTTCGAATTGTCTGCGTGGCTGGGTGGGTTCCGCGATCAAACGGACGATGCGTTCATTGAGCTAGTGTTTCTAGACGCATTGAATGCTAAGATCAATAACAAGTTTTTAGGTCCAGTGACTCTTTCTGATCGTGGTGGACGCACAAGAATGCGCTTCGTTAGTGTGTCCGGTGTCGTCCCGCCGCTAACTAGGGCAATGACTGTCAAAGTTGTGATGCGAAGGAACGCTGGCGTAGTTAATAATGGATGCGCAGACGACATCAGTCTCGTGCTGTTCAGCGCGCCAGCCAGGATGAGCGGCGACGGATCGATGCCGGGTTATGTGGGTGCTCGCGACGCTGTGGACATCACTGCAACATTTCTTGATCCCATAACGAACGATGTTGTAGCGGAAACAGCCGTAAGTTGGCACGCCGATGGATCCTTTGCGTTTGCCGCACCGGTACCCGCTGGCACATACGACGTTTCGTTGCGGACTCCTAATTCGCTTAGAACGATTGTTAAGAATGTTCGTGTAGCCGATGGCGGTGAGGCCAAGTTTGATTTCGGCTTAATATTGGGTGACCTAAGTCAAGACAACTATGTCGGCACCGATGACTATTTGATACTTAATTCTAGCTTTGATTCGGCAGAATCTGATCCAGAGTTTGACTCTCGCGCGGACCTGACTGGAGACAAGTTTGTGGGCACCGATGATTACTTGATTTTGAATAACAACTTCGACACCGTTGGCCAATAGAGTTTGCTGATAGCCATATTCCGTCTACTATCTTCGTGCTAAACTGCACGGTATGGCGCAGGACAAAATCGTCGTCGTTGGGGCAAGGGAAAACAACCTCAAGAACATCTCGGTTGAGATTCCCCGTGACAAGCTCGTCGTCATTACGGGCCTCAGCGGAAGCGGCAAGTCGAGCCTTGCCTTCGATACTATTTACGCCGAGGGTCAGCGCCGGTATGTCGAGAGCCTCAGCGCTTATGCGCGTCAATTTTTGGGGCAGATGGATAAGCCCGATGTCGATCACGTTGACGGCCTTTCGCCCGCCATCAGCATCGACCAAAAGAGCGCGAGCCGCAACCCGCGTTCCACCGTCGGCACGGTAACCGAAATCTACGACTACATGCGCATCCTTTTCGCGCGCGTGGGAACGCCATATTGCCCGAATGGTCATGGTCCCATCGAGCGGCAAACGACCGACCAGATTGTCGATGCTGCCAAACAAATGCCCGACGGCACCAAGCTACAAATTCTCGCGCCGATCATCCGCGGAAGAAAGGGTGAGTATAAGTCTGTAGTGCAAGATATAGCCAAATCGGGTTATGTTCGCGTGCGCGTTGATGGCGAAATGTATGAGGTCACCGACGATATTCCGATGGACCGCTACAAGCAACACACCATCGAGGTCATCGTCGATCGGGTCGTCATCAAGGAGGGCGTCGAGCGGCGGCTTTCTGATTCCATCGAAGCCGCGCTAAAGATGGGTAAGGGTGTGGTGTGCCTGACTTCCGAAACTCCCGATGGCTCGACGCACGAACAGGTCTTCAGCGAGGCATACGCGTGCAACGAATGCGGATTCAGCATGCCGGACATGGAGCCGCGGATGTTCAGCTTCAACTCCCCCTATGGCGCGTGTCCCGAGTGCATGGGATTGGGGACCAAAACCGAGTTCGATCCGGTGCTGGTCTGTCCGGACAACAAAAAGCCGCTCCGGCTCGGCGCGATTGCACCGTTCGTTTATAAAAGCGGTGAAACCAAGGAATGGTGGCCAGATGTTCTGGATGCGGTTGGCCAAACGCTTGGATTCGATGCGTCTTTGCCCGTCGCCCAAATCAGCGAAGACCACATGGGTGCCGTTTGGAATGGCCTTCCCGACCCGATCCAAGTGACGATGAGGTACGGCACACGCGAGCGAAAATTCAGCTACACCTGGGAGGGTGTGTTACAGATTTTGCGCAAAAAGTATGACAGTACCGAGAGCGAGTGGGTGAAAGGAGACCTCGAACAATACATGAGCACGAAGCCTTGTCCGGTTTGCGATGGCCGACGCCTGAAGCCCGAAGTTCTTGCGGTCAAGGTCGGCGACCGGAGTATTTCTGAGGTCACGGGCCTTTCAGTGGATGATTCGCTCGACTTCTTCTCATCGCTGACCGCGAGGTTGAACGCACGGCAACTGACCATCGGCGAACGGGCGGTGAAGGAAATCGTCGAGCGCTTGACCTTCCTCAAAGATGTTGGTCTCGGTTACCTGACTTTGGATCGCAATGCGCGAACCTTGGCGGGTGGTGAGGCACAGCGAATTCGCCTAGCGACCCAAATTGGCAGCGGTCTGATGGGTTGCCTTTATATTCTTGATGAGCCCAGCATCGGCCTCCACCAGCGCGACAACCGCAAGCTGATCGACACGCTTGTGCGGCTGCGCGATCTGGGCAACACGGTGCTGGTTGTCGAACACGACGAAGAAACGATGATGGCGGCAGATTGGCTAATCGACTTGGGGCCCGGTGCCGGCGAGCATGGCGGCCTGGTCGTGAACGAGGGGCCAGTCGAAGAGTTTTTGAAACGTGATTCGCCCACGGCGCGATATTTAACTGGGCGCGAACAAATCGAAGGTCCGCGTGAGCGTCGCCAACCGAGATCGCCCAGCCCGTTGCAATCGCCCAAGCGGGCAGCGGTGGCCATGGCAGCGGAAACCGTAGCCGCGTATGGCGATAAACCAACCAAAAAACGGAGGACCAATGGCAAAAACGTGGAAGCAAAAAATGGTGGTTAAGCACCAACCTCATGTCGAAACACTCGAAAAACCGTTCGGCGGCATGCCGATCGGGTCAAAAATGTTCATCGCCACGCCCGAGTTGGTCAAAGAGGTTGTGGATGCAATCCCCAGCGGCGCGAGCTTAACCATGCCAGAATTGCGCGCGAAACTCGCGCAGCAGCATGGCGCTGATAGCACATGCCCACTCACGACGGGAATTTTCCTGCGAATCATTTCGGAATGCGCGCTGGAAGATTTGGCGCAAGGCGAGCAGAAGGTCACGCCGTTTTGGCGGGCCGTTGATCCGAAATCGCCGCTCGCGAAAAAGCTGAGTTGCGGCCCCGATTGGGTTCGAGAGCGACGCGCGTCGGAGGGAATTTAGTCGCCGTAAATGTCGAAATTGTCGCTGAGAATGAGGTAGTCGTCGGTATTGACGTAGCCCGTACCGTCCAGATCGCCGCGCTCGTCGTACAGCTCGTCGCCGACAATCGTGTCAAACGCGTTCGATAGGATCAAATAGTCGTCGGTAGAAACGTAGTTGTCGCCGTCGCAATCGCCATTGAGTAGCGAAAAGTTTTGGTTTACGGCGTTGGCGTTTGTCGTGTTGATCCCGCGCAATTGGCGGAGCCAGTGACCATGCTTCACGGCGATGTACCATTCGCTGTTGGCGGGTGCTTCGATGTCAAACGTGTGGCCCGCCCCAAGCGGCGCGTTAACCGTTGCGATCACGTTCAAGTTGTAGATATCGAGGAACTGAATATCCACCGCCGTGGGATACGCCCCGAAGTATTCTTGCAGCGTTACTTTGCCGGAGACACGTTTCTTTGCTTTGCTCGAAATGGAGTAAAGCTTCGTTGAGCCTTGCGCCAGGCCGTTGGTTGGGCCCAAAAACGTGGTTCGCGTGGCACCATTTCGATACCCAAAAATGCCGAGATCGCTGAATATGCCGCCTGGCTGAAGTGCCAATTTTGCCTGGTCAACGGTCAGGTTTAGGTCCGCAAGCGCGACCGTTGTGCCGGCAGGTAGCGAGAGCGAATTGCCGATGCCGAACCCGAAATTTGCCCAAATTCCGATCGGACGCAGGCTCGTGCCATCCCCCAAAGTGCCGGAAAATTTCGGCGACGATATCGGCAGAGCGTTGACGCTGATCGCCGCCCCTTCGGAGTTTTTGCCCGGCAACCCCGTTCCCAGCACAAAATTGGGGATGAGTAGATCGCTCATCGAGAGCACTTTTGCCACCGCTGCCGAATCGAAAGCCGCTTTATTAGCAAAGCTGGTGGTGCCATTCGTGACCCCAGAATCGAGCGAGACCATGATCCCGCCAGCCGCATAATCGCCTGCCACCAATCCTTGCGCCATCACTCGAACCTTGAAATTGGTTAGGCCGACCAAGTTTGTGGGCATGTCCGTACGCAGCTCGTCGTTGATGCTACGGGCGTTTTGGGTGGCGCAGGTGGCGTCGCCGTAGGCTAAAAAGTACTTAACGTTTTGAGCCGAACACGCGGCCGCCATGGCTAGTCCAGCCATACCGGCAATAAGTCGCCACGAAATGCTGGCAACGCGAGTTTGTGTGGGGCCTCTCACTGTAGAAAATTATACGACAGCTTTTTGCGTAACGAACGACAATTCCATGCAAACTGGCAAATGGGGCATCCAGCAGTCGAACGGGGCAAAAACCGCTAAAGAATGCCCGAAAATGAACCCACTGAAGCGAAATGTCAGCCATGAAAGCTGAAAAAACTAAAAAAACCTCCAGCTTTGCCCTAAATGGACCGTCCTTATTTACTGATACCAAGAGTGGACCGGAGCCACGGCTTGGCCCAGGAGTCATGGACGAATGCCAAAAGTAGTCGGGGGAATACTAGCTTTGACTGCCTTAGGTTCCAGCATTCTGGCCGGTGTGGATCCGTTAACTTGTTTGTGGCGAGGATTACTGGCATACCTTATTGGTTCGTGGGCAACCCAACTATGGTATGTCTTCTTCACAGTAAGGGTCCAACGCATCGCGGTAGAAGGTGACCAAACCCCGGAAACCACTACCGCAAACGACGCTCAACAGCATGGAAGCTCCATGGCTGAAGCAAGCTAAGCAGGGCAGGAGAACGATGGCACTATCGCCAGAAGCATTAAAGAAGTCATGGATCGACTATAAGGTTTACAAAGACCCCCAAGCGCGGGTTGAGCTAATCAACCATTATTCCTACCTCGTAAAAATTACAGCAGGGCGCTTGGTTACTTCTTTGCCCGGTGGGCTGGACCGCGAAGATTTGGTGGGTTCTGGCGTAATCGGCCTGATCAAGAGCGTCGATCAATTCGACCCCACTCGCGACGTTAAGTTCGAAACCTATGCAATCGCCCTCATTCGCGGCGCAATTTTGGAAATGTTGCGCGACGAAGACTGGGTGCCGCGATCGATTCGCGAAAAGCTAAAGGCGATGGACCGAGCCCAAATGGCGCTCGAAGGACGCTTTGGTCGCCCCGCCACCGAACGCGAAATTGCCGAATACATGGGCATCAGCGATATCGAAGTGAGCGAGTTGCTGGTTCGATTGGGCCGCACCAATGTGTACAGCCTTGACGATATTTTGAACACCGGCGATTCCGACGACCACATCCATTTTGTGGACATGATCGTCGATGATCGGGCCAACACCGCTGGCGAAACCGAAGGGCGCGAAGTCCGCCGCATATTGACGGGCAGCATTGATCGCCTTCCAGAGCGCGAGCGCCTAGTTGTTGCGCTGTACTATTTCGAAGGTCTTACGTTTAAGGAAATTGGCAAAGTGCTGGGGGTAAGCGAAAGCCGGGTTTACCAGCTTCACACCCAAGCTATGACACGCTTGCGCAGCTATATGCGCGAACAAGGAGCGGCACCCGTCGCATAACTCGTCATGGGCGATGTCGATCGCATCCGTCAGGCTCAATCCTACGGACAAGCCGAGCGCTATGCCCGCCAGCCCGTGCAACGCGCGGGTGATCAATCCAATAAGCGCCAGCAACATGCGCCGCCCGAGCAACCCGCCGTCGTGCAGGATGAAGAGCCAGAAATGGAAGAAGTGTGGCTGCCCGAGCACGCGGTGGTCGCTGAACCCGGGCACATCGACATAAAAGCCTGAGCGTTATTTCGCCAGTGACTTGATTTCGTAAGAACTGCTGACGCTGGGCGCCGCCCGCAATGTCGCGATCACGGAGCAATACTTGGTGTCGCTGAGTTCGACCGCCCGGGCCACTGCCGCCTCGTCCAAGTTTTCACCCTCGACAATGTGCTTCACGCTTAGGCTAACGTAAGGTCGCGGATACTCGCCTTCGGGTCCGCGCTCGCCTGTGACTTCGATCCGGTAGGCGGTGACTTCTTGCTTCTTCTTTCGCAAGATCGAGATTACGTCCATGGCGCTACAGGCACCCAAGCTCGAAAGTAGCGCCTCGAGCGGCGTCGGGCCGAGTCCTTCGCCACCCGCTTCGGGGTATGCGTCCATCATGAACTTGATATTCGAAGGAGGCGTTGCCTCAAATCCCATCTTTCCATTCCATTCAATGTTGACCATAATTTCTCTTCCTGAGCAACCCGCGATTACTCGCCAAATAGGCCCTCATTCAGTGCCTTTTTGGGAATTTCCAGGTTCAAATGTTCATACGCCAATTTACACGCGACCCTTCCACGAGGCGTGCGCTGCAAAAAGCCCATTTTGATCAAATATGGCTCGTACACATCTTCCATCGTGCCCGAGTCCTCGCCAGTCGTTGCAGCCAGCGTTTCCAGCCCCACTGGGCCGCCACCATATTTCTTGATGACCGATTCCAGGATGGCCCGGTCGATGCGATCCAAACCGCAATGATCAATTTCCAAAGCATTGAGTGCGCGATCTGCCGCCGCTCGCGTGATCATCGATAGCCCGTCCACTTGGGCAAAATCGCGCACACGCCGCAAGAGCCGGTTGGCAATTCGTGGCGTACCTCGCGAGCGCTTGGCAATTTCCTCCGCCCCTTCGTCATCGATTCGGTAGCCGAGCAGTCCGGCCGAACGCTGCACGATGCGGAACAGCGCCGGTTCGTCGTAATAAGCGAAGTGCGAAACGATGCCAAATCGGTCGCGCAAAGGGCCAGTCAAAAGGCCCTGGCGAGTGGTCGCGCCGATAACCGTGAATGGCGGCACATCCATGCGGATGGAGCGCGCGGCGGGTCCCTTGCCGATCAAAATGTCCACCTTGGCGTCTTCCATAGCCGGGTAGAGAATCTCCTCGACAACCCGGTTCAGTCGGTGGATTTCATCGATAAACAGCACCGATCCAGGGTCAAGATTGGTGAGAATTCCGACCAGGTCGCCGGGGCGTTCGATGGCTGGGCCACTCGTCACGTGAATCGTGGTGCCCAACTCAATCGCGATGATGTGGGCGAGCGTCGTTTTACCTAAGCCTGGCGGTCCATAAAGCAAAACGTGGTCGAGCGGTTCGCCGCGTTGCAGGGCCGCTTGCAGGAAAATGGCGAGGTTCTCGGTTAGCTTATCTTGACCAACAAATTCGCGCAGGCTTTTTGGGCGCAATGACGGCTCAATGCCCATGTCCGCGATGATCGCTTCTTGGGCCAAATTCACGTTGTCGCGGCTCATTTCCTAAGCACCTGGAGCGCGGAGCGCAAGCGTTCTTGCAGCGTTCCTTCGTCAGTTGTGCTTTCGGCAGCTTGTTCGGCTTCTTGCTTTCGGTAACCCAGGGCCATCAGCGCATCCACGAGTTCGTCACCCGCCGTGCTGACTACCGCTCGATCACTGGCGCGGCCAGCGAATCCTTCGGTCTGGATCTTGTCGCGAAGCTCTAAGATCAACCGTTCGGCGAGGCGCGGACCCACGCCGTTCGCGAGGCTAAGCGTCCGCGTGTCTTGGCTGGCCAGAGCCGCGGCGACCGAATCCTCGCCCACATCGCCGATCAGCGAGAGCGCCGTCTTGGGACCGCATCCTTTGACATCAATCAGCAGGTCAAAAAGCCTTCTCTGGCGGGGGCTGTTGAACCCATAAAGCGTCACTCCGTCTTCTCGAAAGACCTGGCGAACGCTCACGGTTACGCGCTGTCCGAGCGGTTCGAGCGTGTGGACCAGCGACAGCGGCACAAGCACCTCATAACCCACGCCGTGAACGTCAATCGTCACGCGCCCTGAGTCTAATTCGACGACCTCGCCGGTCAATCTCGCGATCATGGCCTAAGAATACCTAGACAAACGCAAACCTATGCAGGATCGACTTATTGCAAAACCTTTGCCTTTGAAAATGCTGAGTTCGAATAGCATAGAATTTAGGCGCAATCGCCTGAAATGTCTTAGGAGATACAGAACTTTAATGAAGCGATTTTTCATTACTTTATTGGCGGCATCGGTGGCTTTGATGAGCTTCAGCTATGCTATTCAATCGGGCGACGGGATGCCCACTCAGCCATCCGCTGAAACGAATTGCGAAGCCTGCAAGGAAGCCGGTAAGCCATGCGCAGCTCACGCAGGCAAGTGCGCGAACTGCAAGTGTGGCGACAAGGCGAAGGCGGCGAAGTGCACCAAGTGTGCTTCGGGCAAGGGCAAGTGCGAAAAGTGCGCGGCCAAGGCCAAGAAGGCAGTTGCTTGCACGAAGTGCAAGACCGCTGGAAAGATGTGCGCCGCTTGCGCCGCCAAGGCAAAGAAAGCTGCTGCTCACTAGTATTCTTTAGCACTAGTACGCAGTTGAACCCGTCTAGCAACTCGTGTTTGCTGGGCGGGTTTTTGCTTCAGCGGGTATAACTTTAGGGTCACTGGCGGATCGTCTAATGGCAGGACAACGGTTTTTGGTGCCGTACGTCTAGGTTCGAATCCTAGTCCGCCAGCCAAACAGATTTCGGTGCGTTTGGTTGCATTGGTCCGCTTCTCACTTCTAGGGTGAGAAAGTTTATCCCGCCGAGCCATGGGCGAGGGAAATGGCGCGAGGCACGAGCGCCATCGGGAAATCCTAGTCCGCCAGCTATTTACAAGGCATCCTTGGGATGCTCTTACGCCTGCCATATGGACGAAGGCAAACAATGTCGGCTGAACGATCCCTATACCTTCACGGATATTGAACGTAACCGGCACAGCTTTTCCCAGCATTATTGTTCGGAACCTTGCGGCAAATACTCAATTGGCCGAACTTTTGATATATATTAATAGCGTTGCGAGGCATGTCGATGAAGCAGTATCTCAAGTTTTTTGCCGTTAGTCTGGGGTTTGTCGTAACTCATTATGCTCATGGACTTGTAACGTTCTTGGGCTGCGACTACAACACAACAATGGGCTATCAAACGGGCAGCCAAGGTGCTTGGTCAATGCAAACCTTTACGGGAAATTCAGCAACATCGCAGCTTTTTGAGCAGGAGAACCTGGTAAGTAACTCGGGTTACTTCATGGGAGGAAAAACAAAGGGTTTATTGATGTTTTTCCCATCCTATCTGACGCAAGACTACATTACTTGGAAGGCTTATACCTCCGCATATCGCACGCATTCGGGATGGTTTTTGGGATACTACGGCGGCGAAGGTTTTGCGATGGTTTCAATGGGTGCAAGGTTTCGAGTTGACGAAAAGGTACTCATGACTGTGCACTCCGACGATGTGTTCCAGAACTGGGTGCCCATAACCTTTGGTGCTTACCGCGAGATTTCCATTGACGGTGGCGCCTTGTGGAATAGCACGTCAACTCAGAGCGGCGTACTGCACGCTACCTACGTAGTGGAGCCAGGGGTGCACGTTCTCAAATTTTATTCAGACATGACCACTGGGTCAAGTCCGAACATAGACGGAAGCGTCACTTGGGACAACAAGTATTTCAAAACTTTTGGAGTGCCGACGGACACCAACTACGTCGTGTTCGAACCATACCACACGAGTAAGGTTGCGGGAAAAGTTCAGCTTGAGAATTGGACCAAGCCGATGTCAGCGCGCCAAACTGTTTTTTCCTTATACGATATCTGGGGCAACAGTCATATGGTGACTTGGAGCGATTCGATATTAGGTGCCGATGGAAGCTTTTCCAAGAACGTTGCACCGTTACTGCTATTTCAAAGACCGTACGCACTCATCGCAAAACCTAAGGGAGGACTCGCAAAGAGGGTTGACTTCGTTGGAGATCAAGCAACAGGCCTCAATTTTGTTTGCGAGAATGGCGACATAACCGGCGACAACTACATAGGTACGGATGACTATTTGGTACTTAACGACTACTTCGATTGGAACAGTGGAGACGCAGGTTGGAGTACTGTAGGCCCCAACGGTTTTGCACCAGTTGACGCGGATTTGAACGGCAACAACGCGGTCACGACAGACGATTACTTAATCCTCAACGCGAACTTTGACAAAGCAGGTGATACGTTCTGACGACGCGGCCCGTTCCCAACTCCGGTTGTCGTCGACGCGTCGAATTTTGTTATTATTTGAGCCGCGTATGGCCCGCAAAGGTGGGCTACGTGAGAATGAAATCGCTTGCCGCTAATCCGTGGTCAAAATCACCGGGCCATTTTTCGTGATCGCGATCGTGTGCTCAAAGTGCGCGCTTAGTTTGCGGTCGGCAGTGATCATCGTCCACTTGTCGGCGAGCGTTTTCGTTTTTGGCGTGCCTTGGTTCACCATCGGCTCAACGCAGAAGGTCATGCCTTCGCGTATCGCCGGCCCGCGACCGGGTTTGCCGTAGTTCGGGACGCTGGGCTCTTCGTGTAGCGACTTGCCGATTCCGTGCCCGACAAGCTCAGTAACGACGCTGTAACCGTTGGATTCCACATACTTTTGAATCGTGGCGGAAACATCGCCGATGCGGTTGCCGGCCTTCGCTTTGGCGATGCCTTGATACATCGACTCGCGGGTGACATTCAGCAGCCTTTGGGTTGTCTCGCTGATCTCCCCCACGGGAAAGGTCCACGCGGAATCGGTGTGAAAGCCACCCAAAAACACGCCCAAATCGAGCCCGACGATGTCGCCTGGCTGGAGTTCGCGATCATCTGGAATGCCGTGCACGATGGCTTCATTGACGCTAATGCAAACGCTCGCGGGGAAGCCGTTGTAGTCCAAAAAGCTGGGCACTCCGCCCGCTTTCGTGATGAGTGCGTGGCCGCGCTGGTCGATCTGCCGCGGAGTGACGCCTGGTTCCACCATGGCTCCTAGCTCTTTCATCACCGAGGCCAGAAGTCGGCCGCCCTCGCGCATGATCTCCAGGTCTTGGGCAGACTTGATCGAGATCACTCTTCGATGCCCTCGACAATCTGTTGGTAAACGGTTTCGGGATCCTGGTCGCCATTCACGTGGAGCAAGTTTCCTTGCGCTTCATAGTATTCGATGATGGGCTTTGTGTTTTCGTGAAAAACTTGTAGCCGCTCGCGAATCGCCTCCGGCTGGTCGTCGGAACGAACGAACAGGGGGCTATTGCAGAGGTCGCAAATCCACGAGCGCTTTGGTGGCTTCGATTCCTTGTGGTAGATCGCGCCGCATTTGGTGCAGCCCATTCTCCCGCCCAGTCGCTCGGTGAGCACGTCGTCATCGACTTCGAGGCTTATGACGCGGTGAATGCAGATGCCGAGTTCGGATAGCATCTCATCCAGCGCCTTGGCCTGGTCGACCGTTCGCGGAAAGCCGTCGAGCGCGAACCCTTTTTTGCGGACTTCTTCGCTGCGCAGCCGCTTGGACATCATCTCAATGGTGACGCCATTTGGAACCAATCGGCCTTGATCGATATACCGTTTTGCGAGGCGTCCGAGGTCGGTTTCCGCTTCGATTTCTTGGCGGAAGATCACTCCGGACGAAATCGGGCGAACGTTGAGCCTCGATTCCAGCAGGGCCGTTTGCGTTCCTTTGCCAACGCCCGGCGGCCCGATCATAATGAGGTTCATTGCCTTGCTAACCTTGTCCGTATTGTCGCATGAGCAGGTTGGCTTCAATCTGGCGCATCGTTTCCAACGCAACGCTGACCATGATCAGCAACGACGTACCAAAAACTAGGTTTACACGCTGAACGTTCATGAAAAGCGGGATCACGTACTGGATCAATGCGACGATGGAAAGGAATCCGGCGCCAACGATGGTGATGCGCGAAATAACCTTGTCCAAAAAGTCCTTGGTCTGCTTGCCGGGCCTAATTCCAGGAATAAACGATCCGCCGCGCTTCAGGTTGTCGGCAATGTCGTCCACGTTGAACTGGATTGCCGTGTAGAAGTACGTGAAGAAGAAGATCAGCAGCATGTAAATCCCGGCGCCGATAAACCCTTGCCAGTGGGTGAAGTCGGGCGCCATGAACTTACCGATCGCCAGCAACGTGGAGCCGAACGACGTGCGCTCGCCGCCAAACATGCTCGCGAATTGGTACGGCATATACACCAGCGAGACTGCAAAGATGATTGGCATGACGCCTACCATGTTTACGCTAAACGGCAGGTAGCTGCTGGATCCGCCGAGGGCCTTGGTGCCGACTTGGCGTCGCATGTGCTGGATCGGAATTCGTCGCTGTGCAATGGTGAAATACACCACGAACCAGATGACAGAAACGAACAAAATTGCGGTCAAGACGACGGCGAAGATGCTCGTGCTACCGTTGCGGACGGCGATTGCGATGGTTTCAACCAGCCATGGGAACGAGATGATGATGCCGCAGAAGATGAGCAGGGAAATTCCGTTGCCCACTCCGCGCTCGTTCACTTGTTCGCCCAACCAAAGCAGGAACATTGAACCAGCGGTCCAGAACAGGATCGTGGTTATCATTGAAAGCGTGGTGCTTGCATTGCCGGAGATGGCACCAGCTGAAACCAGCATTTTGAAGATGCCCGCGCCTTGAACAAAGCTCAGGCCTATGCTTAGCAGTCGTGTGCGTTTTGACATTTGGCGCCGAGCGTATTCGCCGCCTTCTTTCATTTCTTGCTTGAACTGCGGGTATGCGGTTTGCATGACCTGCATGATGATGCTCGAAACGATGTACGGGTTGAGGCCCAAAGCAAAGATCGAAATCTTCTTGAGGCCTCCGCCGCCCATAACGCTCAGCAGCTGCAGAAACGCGTTTTGGCCCATCTGCGATTCAAACGCAGCCGGATTCACGCCCGGGATGGGCACGCGAATGTTAACGCCAAGCGCGTAGATTGCAAATACGAAGAAAACGAACTTGAGTCGGGCGCGGAGATCGGGATCGGCCCACGCGAAACGAAAAGTATCCGCGAGTCCGAGCTTGAGGCTCTTGTCGCCTCCGCCCATACCGATGTCGATTCCGCCGCCCATGAAACTCATAGAACTTTAATTTCTCCGCCTGCTTTCTTAATTTTCTCTTCAGCTTGCTTGCTGAATTTGTGTGCGCTCACCTTCAGCGACTTGTTCAGGTCGCCAAAAGCAAGTATTTTTACGCCGTCTTTGAGGTTACCAATAACGCCCTTGGCTTTGAGTGCCTCAGGGGTCACCGCGTCGCCTTTTTCAAAGAACTTTTCCAAATCGTCCATGTTGACGATGGCGTA
>CAYRAX010000047.1:0-15365 GCA_964422285.1 uncultured Chthonomonas sp. | reverse complement strand
TCGCGGCCCATGCCATGGACCCGCAACGATCGAGCACGCTCGTTAATGCCTTCGTCGTTGGTGAGGATCATGCCACCATCGCCCGCGGCGCCCAAGTTCTTCGTGACATAGAAGCTCAAGCCCGCGCAGAGCCCGAAATTGCCGGCAAACACGCCCTCGTGGTGCGACATGATCGCTTGCGCGGCATCTTCCAAAATGATCAATCCATGCGCGTCGGCGATGCGCTGGATGGACTGCACGTCGCAAAGCTGTCCGAACAGGTGCACCGGCATGATCGCCTTGGTTTTTGAGGTGATGGCGGCCTCAATCTTGTTTACGTCGATCTGAAAAGTCTCGGGTTCAACATCGACAAAAACAGGTCGTGCGCCCGCCTGCAAAATGGTCTCAATGGTGGCGACAAACGTGAACGCAGTGGTAATCACCTCGTCGCCTGGGCCGACACCGGACGCGTCCAGCATGATTCGCAGCGCGTCGGTGCCGCTGTTCAAGGCGATCGCAAAGTCGACACCATGCAAACTGGCGATCTCTTTTTCGAGGCCCGTGTTGTGCTGGCCCAAAACGAATGCGCCAGTGCTGATGATGTGTTGCAACGCGGATTCAATCTCTGGCGCGACTTCGCGGTGCTGTTGAGGAAGATCTAAGAAAGGTACACGCACGATGAGTATAGTTTAGCCGATCAGGGCCAACGGGCTGGGGCCGAGTTCGGTACCCTTTAGGCGAATGTTCAAGAAGTTCATGCAATCGGTCGACCGCATGCTCGGCCGTGGGGTGATTGATGATGCGCTGTACGAGGAATTGGAAGAGGCGCTGATCGCCGCCGATACCCACGTCAATATCGCCGGCGAGATACTGGATGAGCTACGGCGAATCGTGCGCGACGAGAAGATCACCGACCCGCACGCCATGAAAGACCGCTTGAAACAGGTCATCGCCGATCGATTTCATCAACCCGGCGAATCAGTGCTCTATTCGAGCCCCGAAGGAGTCACCGTCTATCTATTCGTGGGCGTCAACGGGGTCGGCAAAACCACCACGATTGGCAAACTTGCGCTGCGATTGACGCGATCAGGCAAGCGCGTTCTCTTGGCGGCGGGCGACACCTTTCGCGCCGCGGCCATCGAACAACTGGGTATTTGGGCGGACCGTGCTGGCGCGGAGATTGTGAAGGCGCAGCCCGGCGGCGACACCGCGGCCGTGATTTTCGACGCTGTTTCAGCGGCCAAAGCGCGCGGCATACCTTACGTCCTTGCCGACACCGCGGGCCGCCAACACAGCAAAGGCAACCTCATGCAAGAGCTGGCAAAGGTCGCTCGTGCAGTTGAAAAAGCCAACGGCAAAACCGCCGACGAAGTGCTGCTCGTGCTCGATGCCAATACGGGTCAAAACGCGGTGCGCCAAGCCGAGGAATTTTCGAAGACTTCAGGCGTGACCGGAATCGTCCTGACCAAGCTCGATGGAACGGCCCGAGGCGGTGCGCTCATTGGCTTATACGACCAATTTCGGATTCCCATCAAGCTGATTGGCGTGGGTGAAAAACCGGAAGACCTGCGCAATTGGAACTCGGACGAATTCGCCAAGCAATTATTTGATTGAGCTTTCGACGGCGGCCCGAAGCCGCTGATAACTGTCTTCAAGGCTTTGCGGCACGACGCGTACCTCACCCACCACCGTCATGTAATTGGTGTCGCCCGCCCAACGTGGAACAATGTGCCAATGGACATGATTCGGGATGCCAGCGCCCGCCGCTTCGCCCAGGTTTACGCCGATGTTAAACCCTTGCGGGCGATAAACGCACGTAATCCATTCGGTGCATCGAACCACCAACTGCGAGATTTCGAGCAGCTCTTCGTCGGATAGCTCGCTCAGGTTAGCCGTGTGGCGATAGGGCGCGACCATCAAATGCCCCGAAGTATAGGGGTAGCGATTCAGCATCACGAACGCCGTTTTGCCGCGATGCAAAATCAGGTTTTTTTCATCGTCGCTCTGCGCGGGCAGGTCCACGAAGATGCAACCCGCCGACGCGCCATCCTTCGCGCTTTCGATGTACTCCAACCTCCACGGGGCCCAAATCTGTTCTGGCATCGCTACTTAGAAAGCTTGAGCAAAATGGTGTAGGTCTGCGGATCGAGCAGGATGACCTTTACCCAGAACCGCATTTTGTCGTCGTCGGACATCTTTTCCTTGTCCAGTGATGGGTCGATTAGCTTGGGGTCGAGGGCGTTTCGTGCTGCCGCCAATTGACCTTTGTCCAGCGTCTTTTGCACGACTTCGAGCACGGCCGTGGTATTTGATTCGATAACCGAGCGGCGCACAACGCGAAGTTTGACGAAGGTCTTGGCGTATTCCAACAAAACGTCCTGCGACGGCACTTTGTTCTTTTCGTAGGCTTCTTTCAGAACCGGATCGATTTTTGCCGCCAGCTTCTCCAGTTGCTCGGCTTCGCCTTTCTCGGTCGCCTTGACCATTTCGCGCGCCTTTTCCACCGATGGCAGAATCTTTCGCATCTGCTCTTTGGTCATGAGCACCGGCAATAGCTGGTTCAGCAAGTCAAGTTCGTGGACCTTGGCCAAAATCTCGTCGGCTCGCTTGCCGGCGTCTGCCTTCGTGGTCTGGGCATTTGCCATCGAGCCGAGCACGCACGAAAACAAGGCAATCGCTAGGAATACTTTCTTCATGTTAAGTTCACCGTACCATGATCAGACGCGCCGCCGTCCGCTTCGGGACGCGTGGCTTGATGGAATAGCAACAGCGCACTCACCGCCTGCAACAAAACAAACAGCGTGCCACCAATCGTGAGCACCAGCCGCTGATCGGATTGCATCGACTTGGCGTTTGGCAATGCCATTTTTCCCGCGATCGTAAAACTCGCGAACAAGATCAATGCCGACAGGACCAAACCCAGAACGGGCAACGCCCATTGCCATCGCTGAGAAAGTCCGTCAAACCAACTGATCAATTTTCGCCGCTTGACAAAAGCCGCGAGTCCAGTCGATACCATCACACAAAAGCCGAGGCCATCCCACCATTCCACGAGTGCATAGCGTACCATTTATGCCCAAAAGCCCCACGATTGCGGGAACCTTTTTGAACTTAGAACTTTCTCTTGTATAATGGAGTAGGAGTGATAAGAAATTTCTAACAAATTACTCTAGCCCTGAGGAGATGGACAAGAACGAACGATGATTAAAAATAACATGACCATTAGGGGCTATTTTGATGAGCGCATCCAAGAGATTCGAACTGAAGTGGTGCGCATGAGCAATCTCAGCAGTGAGATGATTGAATTGGCTGTGCAAGCCGCAACGACCGGCAACGAATTGCGCGCACAAGACGTGATTGACCGCGACGACGAAATCGACGAGCTAGAGCACCGCATCATCTTGGAAACCGTTCAACTCGTGATGCGCGAAGCACCGGTTGCGAGCGATCTACGAACTTTGACTTCCACCTTGGGCGTCATCGGCGAAATCGAAAAGGTGGCCGACGACGCGGTGAAACTTGCTCGGCGCTCGGCACGATTGGGCAAAGATTTCCCCGGCGAAATGCGCAGCGCATTGGTCGAACTCAGCGTTGCCGCGCGAAATGCGCTCGCTTCGGCTAGCCGACTCTATGTTGAATACGACGCGAAGCTCGCGCAAGATTTGATCGACTCCGACGAGAACATTGACCGAATGTACGGTGAGGCGTGTAGCCGCATTACCGAGCTGATCAAGTCCAACGCGAGCGACATCAAAAAGTACTTGGCGACAATGGAGATCTTCCACGCGCTGGAGCACATCGCCGACCGAAGCGTTTCCATCGCGAAGCGCATGCGCGTACACTACGAAGGCGCGCCATCCGTTTCGCGCGCCGTTTGAACCCAGACTCGGGTAATTCGGCGTCGGGCCATATTTTCAACGCGCAACGTGCCAATTTCCGTTTCGACGGCGTCACCCAGCTTGGGCATTCGTCCCAGCTGATCCACGATGATCTGCGCCAAGGTGTCGGTCGTCAGGTCTTCCGAGTCATCCGATCGACCGAGATAGGCGCAAACTTCGTCATAGCGAACATCGGCACGAACGCTTAGGCGGTGCTCATTCAGCCGCTCAATCGTCGGTCGCTCCGCTTCATTTTGGTCATCCAGTTCGCCGAAAACTTCCTCGACAACATCTTCCAAAGTCAGCAGTCCGCTTGTGCCGCCGTACTCGTCCACGACAATCAACATGTGCGTGCGCGCATCACGCATGCGCTCTATCGACCGCGTCAACGTCAAATTCTCCGGCACTACTTCTGCGGGGCGAAGCATGGCCTCCAAGTTAAACGTGCCGCTGTCGATCGACTTCATCAAATCCTGCACGTAGAGAATGCCGACGATGTCGTCGATATCGCCGCGACAAACGGGCATGCGCGTATGGGCTTGCTTCGAAAATTGCGCAAGCACGTCCTCGCGGGTCGATTCTATGTCGATCCACCGAATGTCTAGGCGGTGGATCATGACGTCATCGACCGAGTACTCGTCAAACCGAAGCGCCTTGTTGACCACCTGCGCGTGATCGAGACCAATCGCGCCATCGCGCCCCGCACCGGAACGCACCAAACCCATGATCTCCTGTTTGGTGAGTTGCTCCTGGTTATCCTTGTCCATGTCGATCTTGAGCATCTTGAGCGAAATACGACCCGCCGCTTGGACCACAACAACGAGCGGATGGAACAGCGTAATGAGAGCCTTGAGCGGGTAAACGAGCGCAATCGCGACGCGCTCGGCAAAGCTCAGGGCGACATATTTGGGGACCAATTCGCCCACCACGACCACCACAAACGTCACGATGAGCACCGAGAGCACGATGCTAAACGCCGTCCCCAAATACGGGCCGATTAGCTTTTCGAGCGAGCGCGTGATCAGCGGCTCAGTGATGGCGCCGATGCCAATTCCCGCCATCGTGATCGCAATTTGGGTGCCCGCAATGTAGCGATGAATGTTGTCCATCGCGTCGAGCGCGGTTTGCGCGCCGCGTGATCCTCGCTTGGCAAACGACTCGATGCGGGCTCTTCTCGCACTGACCAAGCCGTATTCAGCCGCAACGACGAAAGCGTTGGTGAGCACCAACAGAATGCTCCCAATCAAGCGAAAGGTAGTGTCGGCATCCATCTGGTGCCGTTCAGTTTAGCAGATCAAATCATCTGACCCGAATGCTCGTATTGGCGCCGACTCGGCGCGTGGAAAGTACCGCCGCGAATCGGGGCACGCGAATCAGCATATAAGGCTGCGTCATTGCGGAGCTTTGAAACCCACGATCCGGTGTGATTTCGGCGAAAGTCACGTTGATTTGCGATGGCCCCAATAGCTCGATTTCGCTGACCTTCATGCTATAGCCGCCCGAAACTCGATTCCCCAAATGCAGGGCAATCACCATCTCGTTGTTCCAATCGATCGACGGCATTTTCGATTTGCGGTCATTGCCCAAAATCTGATACCAATATTGCTCGAAATTGCTCGCCTCGTAGATCACGCAGGATTGCTGATTGGGATACGGGCAATAGCTTCCGGTAGCGACGATATTCCAATCCAGAACGAGCGGAAACGTGGTGTATCGGCATCCGCAGCGGTGGTTGCAGGTGCCGTGGCAACGCGTGCAACCGCACCCCACGATGACTCCCGAGTAGGGCGAACTCGCCGTTCGACCAATGTACTTCAGGCTGCCCGCCCAGCGATCGAGCCGAATGATCGTGTACGGCGACCCGCTCGAACTGTGCTTTGACGAATGCTCACCACCGCGCCCGTTGGAGCCCACGGTGGCATAGCGCACACAAAGCTGATTGGCTTCTATGTCCAAAACTTCGACGTACACCTTGGAGGCGTTGGATTTGGGGTCAAGATGGATCGCAACCACCTCTTGCGTATTGAAATTGACGTCGCTCGGCGCGGCCCCGAGTCCCAATTTTGCCCAGTAGTTGATGAAGTCCCCGCGCGTGCGAATGCGGACGAAGCTTGGCCCGGTCACGTTGCTGTTCGAACCCGACATCAGCACGTCCCATTGGACCGCGTCGGTCTTTTGAGACCACGCACACAGCGTGCAAACGCACAACATCAAAAACACAAAGAAACCCTTCATGACGAAACCTCTAAAAACACTGACGCGCAAATGGCCCTACCCGGTTCGTTCAAACCTCCAAGCAGAGCGTGATGATCTCGAACGGCTTGTACTCAAAAAGAACCGCGTCGCCGCTGAGTTCGAGCTCCTGGTCGACCTCCTCCATCAAGTTGACAATCCACGCGCGCTGGATCGGCCGGACGCATTTTAAGGATGCGCGCCCGCGCGTGTTATGGCACTCGTACAGTCGCACGATGATGCGGTCGGAGTCCTCAGCCTTCTTCACCGTTTCGATCACCAAATCGCGGCGATTCACTTCGACGAACGGCGCAAGTTGGCCGTGGGTGCCCGCGCGCGGAGTCAGAGGCTTGCTGCGCACCGGAGCGTTGATCGCGTAGGCGGCGGCCACCATTTCCGATTGCTGCACGGTGCCAAAGTGGGGCAACAGCACATAGGTGAACCGGTGCTCACCCATATCACAGATCGGATCGGGTGCCTTCGGTGAGCGCAGCAACGACAGCCGCAGCACATTGCCGTCGCAATCATAACCGTATTTGCCGCGATTGATGATTCCCGCCCCGTACCCACCTTCGCTCAAATCCGCCCATTTTTGGGCACAAACTTCGAACTTTGCCAAATCCCAAGACGTGTTCTTGTGGGTGGCCCGCTCGACGTGGCCGAACTGAATTTCGTAAGTGGCGCGCGCCGCGTTGACGTTGAGTGGAAACGCGACTTTGAGCATCTTTCGCGATTCGCGCCAGTCCACGTAGGTATCAAATCGGATGCCGGGCGTCGGTCCTAGGCTGATCCGCTGCCGAATCAGACTTTCGCCAAACCGTTTTTCGATCTCCACCGCGACGCGGACCGGCCCGCGCTCCACCACCTCAAATCGCTCGCTGCGCACTAGATCTTGAGCGGTTTCGTGCAGATAGGGGTCAACATCCCAAGCCTCCCAAAACATGGGGTGATCGTCGAACAACTGGAACAGGTTGGCGAGCCGGCCCGGCTCGATCATCTCCACGGTTTCGTCGTCGAAAAGCGAGATGCTGGTGATATTGCCGTTGGCGTCGAACCGCACAGAGTACGAGTCGTTTTCGAGTTTGCGATTGCCCGCCTTCAGGCGCTGCCTTGGTGGCGTCGCTTGATTGGAAAGGTTCCCCACCGCGACCGCGCCCAACGCTTCAGCTGGAGTTTCAAAAATGTATCGCTCACCATGCGCGTCGTTGACCAATTGCACTGGGTAGCGCTCGGCACCCACCTTCAGCGACTGCACTTCCCCTTGGTCTGCGGGCATGCTTCCTTCGCTGGGTAGCACCGAATTGTGGAAAAGAGCGACCGGCGAGGCCATGTCTACTGTGTCCATCCGCGACGCAATATCTTCCAGGGCGGCGTCCACCAGGTCCTGTCCCTCACGGCGAATGTTAGCGTAATCCTGGTCGCTGTCGACGTAAACCTCGCGCACACTGGAGCCGGGAATAATGTCGTGAAACTGGTTGAGCAACACGAGCTTCCACAACTCCTCGATTTTTCCCGCCGGGTACTGGCTTGGAAATTCAGGCGAAAAGCTGTGCAACCACTCGGCGTCGCGCAACAGGAATTCGGATTCGCGATTCCCGAGTTTGTTCGCGGCCTGGCTCGTGTAGGTGCCGCGGTGACCTTCCAAATAGAGCTCGCCAACCCACGTGATCAGGTCGCGGCTCTTGGCCCGCGCTTCCGCGTAAAAGTCGCGCGCGCTTTTGCCCTTTTCGATTTCCGGCATGTACGGCGCGGTGCGGGCGCGCTGCAAAAGCTCCAGGTGGCGTTCGGTGGGTCCGCCGCCGCCGTCGCCCCATCCAAACAGGTACATCGAGTAGTCGCTGCGGGCTTGGTCGCGGTGCTGCTTCACGCTGCGCGCGATCTCCTCGGGTTCGCACGAACCAATGTAGGTATCGGCGGGCGGAAAGTGGGTCCATATCTTGGTCCCGTCGATCCCCTGCCACCAGAACGTGTTGTGGGGAAACTTGTTGAACTGATTCCAACTAATCTTTTGGGTTAAGAAGTAGCGGATACCGAGTTTGTGGAGGATTTGGGGCAGAGCGGCCGAATAGCCGAACACATCCGGCAAGAACATGTCTTTGGTCTCCACCCCAAAATGCTGGAGGAAGTAGCGCTTGCCATAAACGAATTGCCGCACGAGCGATTCGGCGCCCGTCAAGTTGCAATCCGCCTCCACCCACATGGAGCCGATGGGTTCCCATTGTCCTTGTGCAGTGGCGTCTTGGATACGCTTAAACAGCTTGGGATGCTTCTTCTCCACCCATTCGTATTGGCTCGCTTGGGAATGCACGTACACATATTGCGGATACTGCGACATCAGGTAGAGCTGGGTGCTCGCCGTGTGGGCCATCTTGAGTTCGGTAATGCGAATGGGCCAGAGCCACGCGGTATCCAAATGGGCGTGTCCGAACGGATAAATCGTGTGCTTGAGCTCGTCGGTCAGGCTACCCAGCGCATCTTTGATCCACTTGCGGCTGCGTGTCACCGACGGCCTTCCGCTTTCCGCCCACGCGTTGACCGCGTCGTTGAGGGTTCGCACGAGCGCCGCGTAACCCGGGTCATTTTCGGGCACGTGGGCGAGAAGGCTCAGCACAAACTCAACGTCATAGATCAGCGCTTGGAGTTCGCGGTCCACCGTGACCAGGTCGCAAGCCTTGACCGTCTCAACCAACGGCTGCGGATCGGGCATATCACCGAAAACCCGCACGTGGGGCGCGGTTGCGTAGGCTTGAATCACGAGGCTTGCGCGGTACCCACCGCCTGAATTGGCGGCAATCGCTTCACCCAGGGGTCGCGTGGTGAGCGGGATGACCGGGTGCTCGCCGTCAATGCCGCGCTCGGGCACATTGCCAACCCACCAAGTGCGTTCACCACCCAACGGCGCGCGGAACGCTACGTGCGCGTCGGCCCAGTCGGCGGGAATCTCTCCCGTGAGACGGAACCACCGCACCGAATACGCGGGGCCCCATTGCTCGCCGGGCTGAACCGGATGCCACGGGCCTTCGCGCTCGGCGGTCGCCTGATCGGGATGGTCGACCGGGCAAACCTCGATGGTGAGCGGGCGTGACTGGCCGATGACTTTCGGGGACAGCTGGTCATTTTTCCACTGGGTGGCGCGTTTGATCGTGATCGCAGGGTGCTTGAGCATGGCAAAACTCGCAAAAAGTAGTTTACATGAATCAAGTAAGCTAAAAAATGTGTCATATATAAGACTAATGAGTGGCGATTGTGGAGTGAGGACGGCGATGGCGTGCATGTTCCTGCGGGGAGGCCCCGGGGGTAGTGTCGCGCGGTCGATTGTGCACGCGAGGCGCGCTCCGCTCGCGCTGCGTGTGCTACGCGAACACGATTCGCTGGGCCGCGATCAGGAGACTTTGGAAGAGTTGCGGGCGGCGTGGATCGCGCGATTTGAACGACACTTTCTATGGGAAGAGGCGGCGGTCTTGCGCTTCGACGAGCGGTGGGAGTGGGCGGCGGCGCTCGCTCGTACGGGCGGATGCGTAACTTTGGGCGACCATTGTTTTCCGCGCCTCTGGGCCGAACGGCTTGGTCCATCTGCCCCGGCCGCGCTCTACCGGTGGTCGGCGCGCCCCTCTCTGCCGTTAGAGCGCCTTACGCGATCGCTAACGTTTGCCGCGGTGGTCGGGCGGCGCGACGTTACACGGGAACACGCCGACTTGACCGCCGCGTTGACCGGGGCCTGCCTCGCGCTTGGCTACGGGATCGCCAGCGGTGGGGCGGATGGCGTGGACCGCGCGGCGCGAGATGCCTTTCTCGCTTGGCACGGTCAATGTGAGGGGCGTCGCCTGGCGGCGCGTGATGATGCGGACGGTACGAATACCAGCCCCGAGCCTTGGATGCTGGAGATTCACGCGATGGGTGAACGCCCACCGCGTGGCGGCACGGACGGGGCGTTCGGTGCTGATGATGCTTTTGGTGCTGTTGGTGCTGTTGGTGCTGTCGGTGCGGTTGGTGCAGTCGGTGCGTTGGGTGGCCCTGGGCACGAGCATGCAGTCGAGCATGGCGTAGCTCGTTTGAAGGCGACCGGGCGGGCGGAACCGCCGGCGCAAAATGTGCAGGCGGCAATTGGAAACAGAATGGTTGCGCGGCCCAATGGAGGGTCGGATGCGTGCCCCGATATGGTGCCGGATGGACGCTATGCCGCCTCGTCGGTTGGCGATTGCCACGCGCGCCAACACGTGCAGTGTGAAGATGGACAGGGCACGCGGGTGGAACCATTGCGACTGGAGCGTTGGTCGCTCGCGCCGCCCGGCACGCCGGTTTCCACCCCGCTCGCGATGGAGCGCAACGCGGTGATTTACGCGATGGCGGATTTCGCCTTGGCGGTGGGACCCCACTTGGGGCGCGGCGGCACGTGGAACGGAGCGAAGGAGGCGATTCGCCGGCGGCTGACTTCCGTGATTTTGCCGCAATGCCAAAGCGGTGATCGTAGCGTGTATGGGTCCGGTTGGCCCGAAGGGTCAGAAGGATCTGCAGGGTTCGGACGGTCCGGAGGTTTCGGCGGGCCCGGCGAGGGTGACGGTGCGGCCTCGGCCTCCGGCTCATTTTGTGGCTCTGGTGGTTCTACGGGTTCCGTCGCGTTTGGGGGTGACCGTTCGGCGGGGCCGGGCGCGGCACAAAAAGATGATGACCGGGCGATTGAAATGTTGGTTGCGGCGGGCGCGCGGAGGTTACTGGTTGATGCGTACGCGGCACCCCACTGCAAAGAACCGGGGGCACCCAGCGTGCGCCGGACGCGGATCGACCCCGAGCAGGTCGCGCGCGCGTTGCAAGACACGCTACAGGATAATCGCGCGGGGGGCCAAGCGCGCGATTTGTTCAGCGGGGATGACCCTCGGGCCAGTAGTGCTTGAGTAACGCTAGAGTAGCGCGTGAGCAATGCGTGGGTAGCGCGCTAGGGCCGCACTCGCCACGCCTTGGCGCACCCAAAAATCGTTTGGCGCCGATGCCGGGGCGGTACAATAGATCTTCGGCCCCATGGACCAATCCCACATCCGCAACTTTTGCATCATCGCCCACATCGATCATGGCAAATCCACGCTCGCAGACCGCCTGATTGAGCGCTGCGGCGCAGTGCGCGGAACCGCCCAGGAGCAGATGCTCGACAGCATGGAACTGGAGCGCGAGCGCGGAATCACGATCAAGATGGCGGCGGTTCGACTCGACTACACGGCGGGCGACGGCGAAACCTACCAGCTTAACTTGATCGACACGCCGGGCCACGTAGACTTTACCTACGAAGTGAGCCGCGCGCTGGCCGCCTGCGAAGGGGCGCTACTGGTTGTGGACGCCAGCCAAGGCGTCGAGGCGCAAACGATCGCCAACGCGAACATGGCGATGAACCAGGGCCTTGAGATCATCCCCGTCATCAACAAAATTGACTTGCCCCACGCCGATATCGACCGCGCGCGCGAAGAGATCGAAAGCGCGGTGGCGGTGGACGCGACCGACGCGGTGCCGGTCAGCGCCAAATCGGGAATCGGCATCGACGACCTGCTTGAGATGATCGTCATGCGCGTGCCGCCGCCCAAGGGCAACCCCGAAGCCAGCCTGCGCGCGCTTATTTACGACAGCCATTTCGACAACTATCAAGGGGCGATCGCTTACGTCCGGGTGATGGACGGCAGCATGAAAAAGGGCGACAAAATCATGATGATGTCCAACGGGGCCAAGTTTGACCTCGATAGCACGGGGCACTTCGGACCGGGTTTGCGGGTCAACAATGGGCTCGAGTGCGGCGAAGTTGGCTTTATCACCGCCGCAATCAAGAGCATTGGCGACGCCACGGTCGGCGACACGGTGACCAGCGCAGCCCAACCCACCAGCGATCCGCTACCCGGATATCGCAAAGCGCTGAGCATGGTGTTTTGCGGCCTGTACCCGAGCGACGGCGACCAGTACAACGATCTGCGCGACGCGATCGACAAATTGCGGCTGAATGATGCGAGCTTGCAATACGAACCGGAGACGAGCGCAGCCCTCGGGTTCGGTTTTCGTTGCGGATTTTTGGGACTGCTCCACATGGAAATCGCCCGCGAACGGCTGGAGCGCGAGTTCAACCTGGATCTGATCTTAACCGCACCCAGCGTGGACTATTTGGTGACCGACAAGAAGGGCATCGGAACGCACATCAGCAACCCCACCGAGTTCCCCGAACCCCACGAAATCGAGAGCATCGAAGAACCGGTGGTGGCGGCGACAATCATCGTGCCGAACGAGTACGTCGGCGCGGTGATGAACCTTTGCCAAGAGCGGCGCGGAACCTATAAGCGCACGGAATACCCGACCCCCCAACGCGCGATCCTCTATTACACGTTACCGCTTGGCGAAATCCTGCTCGACTTTTTTGACAAACTCAAGTCTTCCACGCGCGGCTACGCTTCGTTTGACTATGACCTCGATGGCTACACGGCGGCGAACCTCGTCAAGGTGGATATTTTGCTGAACGGCGATGCGGTGGACGCGCTGTCGTTCATCGTGCACCGCGAGTTTGCATTCCAGCGCGGCAAGGCGATGGCGGAGCAGCTACGCAAAGTCATTCCGCGCCAGCAATACGAAGTGCGCATCCAAGCGGCGATCGGGGCCAAGATTATTGCCGCCGAAAGCGTCAAGCCCTACCGCAAAGACGTTATCGCCAAGTGCTACGGCGGCGACGTGACCCGCAAGCGCAAGCTGCTGGAAAAGCAAAAAGAGGGCAAAAAGCGTATGAAGCAGATGGGGTCGATCGAGCTGCCGCAAGAGGCGTTTTTGAGCGTGCTCAAGGTCGCGGAGTAGGGATTCAAGATTCCAATTTGCATAGCTTGTCCGAACGATCATCCACGGTCAAACAAAACCGCTTTTGTAACACATCGCGAGCAGCTCCAGCAATTTCGACCCGACAATGCTCAGGGCAAAAGACGTGTGCCGCCGACCGGTGTATGCCGTACAGATCCACCCATTTGTCAATTGGAATGTGATCACCGAGTTTATCGGGGTCACTACCTGCTCCAGGCAAAACCCACATCCTATCGGCTTCATCCATGTCTGGTGACTTGGGCACATCAAGCCAAACTTCGAACTCTTTACAAGGGCGACCCGCCGTCTTCCAAATGTCACGAGCGAGATCCCGGCGCTGCGCTATCTTTTCAGGCTTATTGCCAGACAGGCTCATCAGCAACAGAAGTGGCGCAGTTGAGTTCTTCTCCGCGCTCTCGTGCTGATCTCTTGGCACCGTCCTGCGGCCAACCATAAGTGCACGTTTCCAAAGCCGCCTTTCGAGCAAGTCATTTATCAGGCCACGCTGTTCATCAGTGGTTGCCAATTCCGGTATCAATATTCTGTCGTCAGTAACTTGAAGCCAAGACCAAGGAGTTGACATTTCAACTCCCCCCAAAACTACGCCGCTTTCACTCCCTCTGCTACTTTGATCAAAAAGCGCCCAAAGCATACAGTCTACAGCACGTACTTTGTGGTGGTGATAGACGCTCATGAAGAGCTGCATTTTGTTGAACATTATTTGGGTCAATGGTGCAATGCCCGCTGAGCTCCCACCGATTCGCTTCTTACCCTGGTGTTCCCGAATTTCAGCTGAGTAGTGCAGACGATCAATATCGATATTGATGCTTAGCCCAGTAAAGGCGCTGTCCCTCTTCATATAGTCGAGCTTATCTGCATCAAACGGACCGTGGACAATTTCGGACTTATAGAAGTCCTCAGCGGCGACGCTACCCGTGACATACTTGCCCATTTCATCACATGAAATGTCGACCTCCAGATGCAACTTCGCCGCGGTGAAAAAATCTCTCATCGCCTGGCACGTAATGATCAAATAAGACATCACTTCGCCTGCTCCCGACTCAGCGAGCCCGAGTTCCTCGCGAGCCGCACCGAAAACTGAATACTGGGAAAAAAATTGTTCACTTGTATGCGAGAATGGGCCGTGGCCAGTATCGTGAAGCAATGCCGCGCAACGAATTTCTTCTTTGAAGTGTTCGTGCATTAGCTTCGGGTTTTTTGCCTGTAGGGCGTCCAAAAGCGATGAAGCTTGAGCGAGCACACCTAACGAATGCTCGAAACGAGAGTGCCGAGCTGAGGGGTAAGTAAAATAAACTGCGCCGGTCTGGTGAATTCGCCTTAGCCGCTGCAAAAGTGGTGTGTCAAGCAGAGCAACCTCCACGGGATGAAGCAGAATAGTGCCCCACAGATTATCATGAACAATCTTGTGGCAATTGACATATCGCTTGCACCACACGGCTGGGTCTGCTGGCAACATAGTCCGCACCCAATCGCCAATGCCTTCCCGAAGCTCACTAACGGAATTCTGATCGAATCTGTTCTGCAACTTTCTTCACCGCGACACGTTGAGCTTCATTGAGGCCTGCCACAGCCGCTTTGCCAAGTTCACCTGCGAGCGGCGGCGCAATGTGAAAGTAAGTAATGGTAGCATTTTGCCTGACAATTGCTGCCCCTTGGTCAAATAGCTGCAGTAGCCGGCGCAAGGTCTTTGAATCCCCATAAACCGGATGCAGGCGAAATGCGTCGTACGCCTCTGGGTATGTTTTTGAAGCTGCGCCTAAGATGTCTAGAAGCCGCTGATCGGAAGCTATTCGAATTTCTGACCCTACGTAATGCAACGTTGCCAGCAAAACGCGCTCTTCGTACGAAAGTGTAGACAAATCTGCACTCATGCTTCGACCTCCACATTCCTCATTATATGATATATTAGGACGCAACGCAATGCTTATTAGTAGCATTATTTTTGTCGAGGTCGACCTTTCTTCGCGACTCGGGCACTTGTGGACATAGGCTCCCCAGTACACGAAGATACAGTCGCCACATACAATCGCAGAGCTTCAATAACGGCTGAATTTATCGACTTGCGTTGAATTTCGGCAGCGTGCTTGATTTGGTTGAGCGTCTCAGCAGGCACACGAATATTGAGTTGCTGTTTTTGGTTCAAAATAATGCTAGCATTATATAATACTAGCAGATAATTTAACACTTTGCGAAATCAAAATTGAAACTTGGTAGCCGTACAGCGGTTGCGGACACGGTAGCGCAAGCCAAAGTGCAACTCGTGATTTCAGATCAACGCAAGAATGCAATTAACACAGGGTGGCAAAGCCAATCTATGCGCCAGTCAGTTGGTGAACAGCTGGAAGAGTGGCTCAGCGTGCTCAAGGTCGCGGAGTAGGGCCAACTCCGACCGCGAGTACCCTCTAGACAACTCCTCGGTGTTCGCGCCAGCCAAACCCCGGA
>CAYRAX010000046.1:0-15619 GCA_964422285.1 uncultured Chthonomonas sp. | reverse complement strand
AATCGTTTTCAACCGTGATGCCGTGCTTAGTTGCGTCAGTTCCGCCAGCAACCACTACGCCTGAGATGGCATCGGCGGCCTTTTTGAACTTTACGCCGCCATCAGCAGCGTAGAGCAGACCCACCTTGTCTGATTTGGAGCTAGACATTGCGATCGCGGTCGTAGTTCCATAGGCGACCATTGCCGCGTTTTGATAGACCTTTTCTTCGGTCGTAAACGGACTATTGGTCGCAGAGATGTTGTAGGATGCGGACGTGGTTTCGTCGTAAGCCTTTTCCACGACGATCTTCACGCCCAAGTTCTTTAGATTGCCCAAGTTATGAACGTCGCCGCGAACGTAGATAACGTTTTTCGACGGGTTCATGCTGGTGGGCATGACGCTTACAGTGTCCGTTGCGGAAATCGTTAGGTCGCCATCAATGAACATCGGCGTTTTTAGCACCTTGGTTCCCAGCGCCGCATCAACCGCGAGCGAAGCCGTGGTCAAGTTTCCGCTAACGATTTGCGATCCTGTTGCGCTCGCGGTGGCGAACCACTTATCCTTCCAGACTTTAGTAACCGCGGTATCAGCAAACGGCACCCGCGAGGTCGTCTGGTAGACCTGTTGCTCTTCGTTGCCGCTCGTGTCCAAGCCAACGTAGTTCTTGGTTCCATTCGTGTTGCCAAGGCCGTTGTCGCTGGTCGTAAAGTCGTAAGCGTCTTTGTTCACAACAAATTGACCATCGATATCGATGACGTCCTTTGCCGTGATGGAAGATTTCTTGCCGGTCGTCTTCCAGATGATTCCATCGTTGGCGACCACGTGACCGTGTCCACCCGTACCGCGAATCTTGATCTTTTTTTCAGCCGTAAAGCTGATGATTGTGTTTGAAGACATCGCGGCCGAAGGATAGTACATCTGCTCCAGTGCGTCCGGCGACTCGACCACCGTCTCAATCTTCTTCAAATAGTTATCCATTCGCGCGGTAAATTGCGCTTGCATCGTGGACTTGACGCCCAAGCGCGCTTCGCCCTTGCCTTCTAGCTTAAAGGTGAAGGTCGTGCGCCGAATTCTTGTCCCGTAAGCATTGATATCTTCCGCGGACTTCGAAACTGCCAAAACCTTGGCCTCGCATGCGCCAGCGACTGCGCCGCCAGGCGACGAGTGCTTTAGCTCCTTGCTCTTAAGTTCAAGCGAACAGTCGCCAGTCGCCTGCATTTCATCGCGGATTTGCGCGTACAGTGTGTGAACTGCGCTTTCTGCGAGTGCCCTAGCTTGATAATATTCGACTGTGCGCCCACCATTATTGTAGGCGCTCATCGACATCGACATGACCGCGCCACAAAGGGCGGCGCCGCTGAACACAAACGCGAGTACCGCGCCGCTGCTCATGCCTCGTTTCTTGGTTCTCTTCATTCGAATTTTCATGCAACCTCCTTGTGTGAACACCTATCGATTTCGCAGTTGCCCGCCCAATCGATATTCAACCGTACGATGCCCTTCCTGCAACTTAGAATTCTGTGTTGTTTGGCGCTCACGAATCGTAATGCTCACGTTGGACGCGGCATTGGCGCCAGTCACATCCATCGGAATGGAAGGATCTACTCCATAAGTAACGTCTATCGGAATGCCCCACTTCGGAGCACGAAGAAACTGAATTGTGTTGCCCGAGAAGCTCGCGTATTCGGTGCCGTCCCAGTCCTTACCGCCGAGCGTGATGCCCTTGTGAAATTCGCCGGAAGTTTCCAGCGGAGTTCCGCGCAGGCCAAAGGTGACTTGGTACTCGTTGCCGACAAACGACTCCATGGCTCCGTATTCCATGCTCAACTTGACGACGTCAAAGCAAATGGATCGGTCGAGAACTGGCTCCGGCTCTTCGCCGTTGAGGACAGTCGCGTAATAGCGCTTTAAGCTGACGGGTGTTGCCGCATCCTCATCGCCGTCACCTGGCTCGCCGTCCCAGTGATAAATGATGACGTCATAGCTATCCGTAGCGGCCACCATATCGTTGGAGAACTTAGGAAGCTTCAAGATTAGGGTGCTCGACTCGTCACTGACGAAGAGCGGATCGGTTTTCACTGGGTATCGCGCCATCACAGCCGTCGCCACTTGTATGTCGTTGGAGAGTCGCTCCATACCGATGCGTACGACGCCCGCGCGGGTCGATTGTCCATCAACCCGTTTGGCCACCGTCGCCGTCTGGCTCGATGCCGCAAATATCGTTCCCATTACAAGAATCATCAAGAACGAAACCGTCAAGGTCTCGGTGATGGTAAGGCCTCGAATTAAGCGCTTTTTCATCGCCACATTCCTCCGAAGGAAACCGTCGTAACCGACACCGCTGGAGTCGATCCGCCAGTGCCTCCGCCCGATGTGCCACCAGTTGTTCCGCCAGTTGTTCCGCCTGTTGTGCCGCCGGTTGAACCGCCAGTGGTGTCACCTGTTGAACCGCTTCCACTGCCACCTCCTGCAACCGGAGGCGCAGGTGCGGGTGGATCCGTCGGCACTACGACCGGAGGATCGACGACAGTAGTTCCTCCGCCAGGGCCTGTTCCCGATCCCCCTGTGGCTGTAACAGGTGGTGGGGGTGGCGGTGGTGGAGGTGGCGGCGGGACAAATAGCTGCGTCACCAAATCGGGACCGCCAGTCGTCGTGTCATTGTAAGCGTAGGCGACAGCTTCGGATAGTTCGAGCTTGGAAACCGCCTTACTTGCACCGACCGCGCCTCGATTGCGCCATTGAACGGTTACCGTGTAGACCTGCATGTTGCTCACGCCAGTCATATCCGAGATCGAATAGCTGGCCTTGAACTCCATGTCCTTAGCTTCCGAAAACTGCTGAGTAATGGAAGCGGGGATCGCAATTGGCTCATTGGAAACAATCTTGCGTTTCGTGTTTCCGCTCGATCGCAGGAATTCCAACCTTTGCCGAGCGACCCACATCGCGATGTTGCGGCCCTCAGATTGCTGGGCAACCTTGCTCGCCATGGTCATGACGCCTGCGATACCCACAATAGCGATAGTCAAGATGAAGATTGCCACCATCACTTCCACGATGGTGAATCCAGCCCTTGGCCGCGCAGCCCTACGTTCAAATCTGTGTTTTGACATGACAGCTCCTGGTCATCGCATTCCATATTCGGCCGCGGATGATACCCAGCATATTTATCAGGTACCCATGCGAAATGGTTTGACGACCCTCTCCGGGCCCCGGCTGGAGAGGGTCGGTCCGGTACGGACCGGGGTGAGGTCATTGGAAGCTATGACTTCGCTACTATTTGAGTCCATTGCAGGTTTGCCTTTAGTGCATCCCTTGGCTCAATCTTGAGTCAAAGCTAGCCGGAAGAATTACGCACCACGATCGCACGGACTAGGTAGAGTAATAAAATTCAAAACCAGTACGGTATTTCAACCATGAATAGTCTGCCCCTGCGATCTGGATTCATCATTTTTATTGCGTCTGCCGCCATCGTTTCCGCGGCTCAGAGTCCCGCCACTCCACCCGTGGAGCCCAAGGCACCGGATGCCAAGCCCGATGCCAAGAAGGAGGAACCGAAGAAGGATCCGAAGCTCGAAGAGTACGAAAAGGCGATCAAGGACTTGCCCAAAACCGAGGGCATGTTCACCCTGTACCAGCGCAAGCGCGAGTTCCTTGCTGAAATTCCGACCTCGATGCTCGGAAAAACGTTTTATGGCCAAGCATCGCTAAACACCGGTGCCAGCACCGCCGTGCAAGCCGGATTTCCCGTTATGTGGGACTCGATCAACAGCTTTCGAATCGAAAAGAACGGCGATGATCGCATCGTTTTGATGCGAAACAACACCAAATTTAGGTGGTCCAGCTCCAGCCCGTGGGCGGTCGCCAGTAGCCGCCAATTCCCCGAGTCGATTGTCGCCGATTTGAAGGTCGAACAGGTTCATCCGGAATCGAAGACCATGCTCGTGAACCTGACTCCTCTGTTTAGTGGCGACGTTTTCAAGGTCGCAGAGGGCGTTCAGGCGGGCCTCGGTCGACAATACAGCCTCGACCGCGAACTCATCAACGCTGAATCGGTCCGCAATTCGAAGGATTCGCTCATCGTTCGCATGCTGCTTCCCTTCACCGCTGCATCTGGCGCGCCGGCCGATCCATTTTCCTTCTTGTTTGAGCCGTCGAACAACCTCGAAAACCCGAGGAATGCACCGATCAAGGTTACTTATAACTATTACTGGCCGGCCAAGTCTAGCTATGTGCCACGACTCAGCGATCCACGAGTGGGCTACTTCACGGTCGACTATACGGACATCGAGAACCGCTACTTGCAAGACGATCGCAAGACGCGTTTGATCATTCGCTGGAATTTCGGCGGCAAAAAGGACCCCGGTAGTGCTCTTAGTGAACCGAAACGCCCCATGGTCTGGACCCTGGACACGAGCATTCCAGAAAAGTACCGCGCGGCATGCAGAATGGGGATTGTCGGTTGGAACAAGGCTTTTGAGAAGCTGGGCTACAAAAATGCGCTCCAAGTGGTGGATGCGCCAGCAAACGATCCCAGCTACGATCACGCGGACGGCACGCGAAACGTACTTCGGTGGTCAATTACCAACGGTAACGACGGCGCGATTGCCCTGTTCGAACCGGATCCGATGACCGGCGAAGTTCTCAACGCGTCGATCAATTTTGACGCTAGCTGGGTTCCTTATGGGATATTCGAATACGAGCGCATGGGTGTACCCGCCAGCTCGATCAACGCCAAAGCGGCGGGCCTAGCCATGACCCAGCACTCTTCGCACGACGAGACGGAAGCGCTATTCAACTACGCATGGGGCTTCCGCGACCTCGCCCGCGACGCACAATCCGCCCGAATGCGAGATGCAGGCTGGACTCGATGCGAATGCGACTGCGCGACCGGTCGAGCAAGCCGCATTGCCAGCGATGTATCCGCTCTGAAAGCGACAGGCGGCATGCAAATCACCTTGGAAAAATACTTGGATGAGGCAATCGCCAACACGGTCGCCCACGAGGTCGGCCACTGCTTAGGCTTGCGCCACAATTTCGTTTCGTCCACCAACCTCACGCTTGACCAGCTGAAGAATGATTCGCTCGTGTGGGATCAAGGCGTTGCTTCAAGCCTGATGGACTACACGCCAGCGAACAATGTTGCGCTATTGAATGGCAAAGGCGTGTTCTATACGTGGGATCCTGGATACTACGACTACCACGCAATCAAGTATGGCTATCAAGAGTTTGGTGCGCAAAGCCCGCAGGACGAGGTGAAGCAGCTCAAGGCCATTGCCGCCCAAAGCAGCCGCCGGGGCCTGGAGTACATGACCGACGAAGACGCCGACTCGGTGGACCCATTCGTCGTCCGTTGGGATTTGGGCCGCGACCCGGTTGCCTATGCTGCCACCGAGTACGCTATCGCGAGAAAGGTTCGCACGTTCGCGCTGACTACGATGCCCCGGCCTGGCGAATCGTTCACCTTGCGAAACCGGCTCATCATGAGTTCGGCGATGCGAAGCTTCCGAACCGCGGCAATGATGACGCGCTTCATTGGAGGCGTTCAAGGGAGCCGCGCTTTTGCTGGCGACGTGGACGCTCGCAGCACCCTGCAGCCCGTTTCCCGTGCGATCCAGTTGGAAGCAGTCAACCAGATCATCCAGGAGTGCTTGATGCCGGGTTCGATGCAGATTCCAGAATCGGTGCTGCTTTCGATGAGCGAAGATTATGCAAGCGGCGACGGTAGCGGCTACATCGCGCCCTTGCGCTCGATCATCGCATCGCGGCAGGAATTGCTCGTATCATCGCTGCTTCGCTCCAGCACAGCGGTGCGGTTGCAGGAGAATGAGTTCAAATTGGGCGGCAAACAGGCCTACACGCTGGCCGAGCACTACGGAAACGTATTGAAGGCCGTGTATGCCGATCTTCAACCGGGCAAGAGCTTGGGTTCACTCCGGCGCGACCTTCAGCGTTCAACGCTGGCGACGATAATGGGCCAAGCGCAGAACGCCAGCAACTACGAGTTGCAAGACAACGCTAACGCGGCGCTGAGAACTATTCAAGCCAAATGTGCGCTCTACAACGCGAAGCCAAGCCGCAACCCATCGACCGACGCGCACGTGAAAGCGATGAGCGAGGCAATTCGCATGTTCCTCAACCGCACGCGCGTAGAAGGAGTGGACAACGGCGCATCGCGAATGTTGTTCCCCTTCATGAAGGGCCAGCCGTCAAAGAACGGCTAATTTAGTTATGACTGGTATGGTGACCGCAGAAACGGTTCGCGACGAGATCATTCGGTACATCGAAGCCGAATGCAAACGGTATGGCTCGACCGAAGCAGTTCGGCCGGGTCACCGGGTGCCTTTCGAATGGCCGCCCGCGCCGGTCAGCTTCGATTATCACGTCTCGGGAACACAATTCCAGACTCCGGTCACCATCCAAATTGATGGAGAGGACTTTGATGCTCAGATCGCAGAAACGCCACACGGCGTGTTTGGGCGGATCGAGCACCTTTGGAACGAGGCACGCGGCGATTCGGTTGATGCGGTCCTGGAGAAGCTGAAAAGCGAAGCTTGGCCGCTGCTCTTCCGCCAAAGACAGATTTCGATCTTGTTGGGGCAGAAAAATCGGTTCCTGGGCAGCATTGACGCGCTCGGACCGGGCGACCTATTGAAGCTACTGTTCGCTCCTGATCGCGATATTGCTCACGAAGCAATGATGGCGATCGACCGGTCGGCGAGCTCGCACCTTTATGGCCCCGCGCTGATCGCGATCCTGAACGACAAAACCCACCCCTATCGGCGAAGTGCGCAGTGGTACGTGCTTGACCTCTTCGAAGATTTGCCCAGCTATTGTTCGGGCCAATTGGAGTCGGACGCCATCCAAGCGATGAGGGCGCTCATTTGGGATGCTAAAGACGACTTTGCCCGCACGACTTACAAGGCGGGCGTCGTATTGGGCGGTCACGTATGTACCGACGAGGCCGCCACCGCATTGCTCGATTGTTTTCACAGCCCCAGCAAAATTGGCAGGCGAGCGGCCTACCATGCCAGCTTTCACCTAGCCGAATGGTGCCCCGAGCGGCGAGAGATGATCGCGGAAAAGCTGCGAATTGCGATCAACGAAGAGATTGAGCCGATCTTGAAGGAATATTGCACCTCCATGGCCCGCGACGTCGCGAATGCCGATCCCGACCACGTCGCCGATCCGATTTTTCCCGAGGAGAACCTGTAAACGATGATGTTGCTCACCTACCTTGCCTCGACCGCCATTTTCGATCAGATTTTGGCTGACCCCATCCTCGATGGCGCGATTGCGGCGGTTTGCATCTTGGGCCCCGATGGCAAGGTCATTTATGAGCACGAATCCAGCAAGCGAGTGATGCCGGCGAGCAACATGAAGGCCATCACCACGACCTTCGCGCTCACCAAATTGGGGCCGAATTTCCGGTCGCACACCAAGTTTTGGAAATCTGGCAGCACCTTGACGATTGACTCGACTAGCGAGCCCAGCTTCACGCTAGCCGACTGGCAGAAAGTTGCCAAGGATCTCGGCGCGCCATTCGATGTCGTCCGCATTCGGCAAGCGGTGCGCGCGATGCCCCACCCTGACTGGGAGCACGGCGACTTGCCCAATGCCTACGCCGCGCCCATCTCTTCGCTGACCGTGAATCGGGGGATTTTTGAACTGCGATCCACCGCGGACGGCACTCTGGCCATGATCCCGCCCGAATTCGACGTTCACGTAAACCATGCCGCAGGAACGCAACCGCTCAAGTGGTCTTACGATTTCGATTCGTCATCGATCATGGCGTTCGGCAAGGTCCCAACCAGTGACGCACAACTAGAGCGTTTTGCCCTGCGGCGGCCCGATCTGGCGGTGGCGCGATGCTTCGGCCGAACAGTTGTGCCCGCGACGAGCGTTCCGACGACCGATCCAGACTTCGACCTGCAAGGGCCGAAAATGATTGACAACATCAAGACGTGCTTGGTGGAGAGCAACAACCTCTATGCGGAAAACCTACTGCTGACCGGGGCTGGCATCAGCGCCGCCGACAGCGATCCTTGGCCGAAAGCGACCGCCCAGGTTCAGACTTACCTCGCTGACGTTGTGCACTGGCCGGGTGTAACCCCACAGATCGCCGACGGGAGCGGATTGAGCCGCCATAACCTCGTGACGAGCGCGGGCATGGCGCATTTATTCTTCTGGGCGAAGAGTCAATCTTGGTTCAATGAGTTCTACGCAAGCCTTGCGCGGCCCGGGATTGGAACGTTGCGCTCGCGGCTCGCGGGCACCTCATTTGTGGGCAAAACCGGCACGCTCAGCCAAGCCACCGCGCTCAGCGGGTACGTCCAGGGCAAGAATGGGACGAATTACGTTGCCTCTGTTATTATTAACAACTCTTTGGCAAACACACAAAAACAACAGGCATTGATTGACAAAATCATTGTTACACTGGAGGCCGGAGACTTCCTTGCCCCAGCTGTTGCCCTCGATCACCGTACCCGAACGCCTTAAGCCCTGGATCCCAACCCGGGCGCTTTTCTTGTTGCTGTCGATCGGATTTCTTGACCTCGTTACCACGGCTGCACTCTACAGCCAAGACCTCATCGAGGAAATGAACCCGTTGATGCGGCCATTGCTGGAGACGAGCGTTTGGCTTTTCGTGCTAGTTAAGGGCATGACCCTTGCCTTCGCATACCTCTTTATGCTGAAGTACTGCGATCAATACAAGGATTTCGTTCGCAAGGCGTGCCTCGCTGGCAGCGCGGCATACGTGATCATTTGGCTCGTGTGGTTCCTACGCGGTTGAAGCGGCGACGCTTGCCTCGTGCTCTGGCTTGAAGTCGTCTGTCACCCGGAGCTCGTTCGTGCGCTCAGCATGGACCACCGCGTCGAGCGAGGCCAAAGCGACTTCGACATGCTTCGGTTCAGGCTCCAATACGGTCAAGTACTTTTGGCTCGCCAATCCCGGGGAGAAAGCGAGGTTGACCCATTTTTGGTTCCTCATTTTGCCCGCGAGGCGAAGCAGCTCGTAACTGACGCCGGCGACTAGCGGCAACAGGCATAGTTCGATGCCAATTCGCGTGAGGGCGTCCACGATGACGTGGGTTGGATGGCCGTAGGGGTATCGCGGCACGATGGGAAAGAACAGAAATCCCACGAGGAAGACAATGACCGCAAAACTAGTTCCGCAGCGCGGGTGCAGGCGAGTTTGCGCTAAGCAGTTCGCCATCGTGAGGGGCTGCCCTGCCTCCCAAGTATTGATTGCCTTGTGCTCCGCGCCATGGTAGCGGAAGACTTCTTTGATGGCGTCCATTCGGCTGATCAGCCACAAATAGCCGAGAAATAGGAAAATCTTCACAAACTCCGCGATGTAATTTGTGAGCGTGCCGCGGCTATCGTTGATGGACTTGCCGGCCAGTTGCGCCAAAAAGTTGGGCAACACGTTGAACATCGCGATGCCAAGCGCGAGGCCGATCACCAAGGCGAGCATCACCCCAGCTTTGCCGAGTGCTTCCGATTGCTGTCCGCCGCTAGCCTCTGAAACCGCTTCACCGGTTTTCGCATCGTCACCCGCGGCATCGGTTGTCGGCGGCTGGTATTTTTCCAGTATCTGCACGTCGCCCGCGAAGCGCATGGCTCGAATGCCCAGGGTCATGCCATCCAAAATGGCAAATGTTCCGCGCAAGAACGGAAGCTTTAGCCATTTCTGGCGTCCGATCCAGGTCTTTTCCAGCGGCTCGGTGTGGAGGACGATTTTGCCATTCGGCGCGCGGCAGGCAACTGAGAAATAGTGCGGCGAGCGCATCATGACGCCCTCGGGAATGGCTTGGCCGCCAAACATCAGGTACTCAGACTGTTCCGGGGTCTCGGGCATGGAATTGGTAGTGTACCGTGTTAGCGTTGCGCGGTCCCTGAAGTGTTGACCGCCCCCAAGACGCCCGCAAGACGCCCGCAACATCACGGGACTTTTGGCCCATGGGCCCAGGAACCAGCAGTATTCCCTGGTGTGAGTACGAACATTTATCCACCAAAATCGTCTACTCTTAGGAAATCCATCCTCGGAGGAAATTCGATGAAGTCTGCCGTAATGCTGAAAGGACTTCTGCTCACTGAAGAGGAAGCGTTCGCTCTGCTGGATCTGGTCATGACCAGTACCCAAAAGATGGACGCGGATATGGAGCGTGCCGTGAAAAAGCTCGCGTCCTATTGTTCGCAATCATTCAATAGCCATCATACGAATATCAGTGAGCTTGAAGGTGCCGGTTGACGCAAGTCTCCGGCCTCCTTTCTTTTTTGCCCACCCTATTCGCCTAAATTGCGACCCACTCAGGGTTTGACCGCGCTCGTATCTTGGTCAAACCCTGAATCACTTTGCCTTAGTGAAGGACGGCGGCTTCGTTGGCCAAATAGGCGGTCAGCTGCTCAATGTGATACATGTCGTGCGAGACGATCGACATAGCGTAAGTGAGGATGTCCACGTCGTCGCCGCTTGGGGCCACAAAATGAATGTGCAACTGCTCGTCGGTCAAGTCGCGCAGGAACTCAAGGGTCATCTCGCGGCGCGATTCCAAGACTTCGGCCTCATGGTAGAGGTTCTTGTCGTTGTAATGATGAGTGTTAATGCGCTCGTCGATGTCGATGGGATCTGCCTTGTATCCTGGCGAGTTGAGCGC
The DNA here is from genome assembly GCA_964422285.1 of uncultured Chthonomonas sp. Classification (GTDB taxonomy): domain Bacteria; phylum Armatimonadota; class Fimbriimonadia; order Fimbriimonadales; family Fimbriimonadaceae; genus UBA2391. The sequence goes on along the minus strand of CAYRAX010000046.1, from coordinate 4,981 downwards.
TTTCCTCATTCGACCTAGGTGAACCTCTTCAATGTCCGCAAGGTGCGCGATGACTTCGCGGGCGGTAAATCGGTTGGGGTCAAGCTTTTCATCTGCGCGATCGGTGGGAAAAACTCGGAGTAGTCGGGCGATCGCCATAGGTCCCGACTCCAAAGCGTGAAAGATATAGCGCTTCATCTCCTTCAGCTTACAGGATTTTTAGCCCGAATGCCAGAGCTACCCCGCCAAAATCGCAAGTTTTTGTTCGTAAATCAGCATCCTTGCTTGGACTATTTGAACAAAACATACGCGGAAAGGGGTTTCAGCGGCAATTCCGATGTCACCGTGTAGAGCCTCGCGTTCTTTGCGTTCGCCCCATCTACCGCCACTTGCCATGGACCATCGGGCAACTTTATGGTGGCTGCGCTGGTCGAACCGTGCAACACTACCAAGATTTTCTGCCAACCTTGCGTTTGATTACCGGTTAGCGTGAACGCGATCGTGTTGGCGGGCAACGTGGATTGGCTCAAGAACTTCATCGAGGAACGGATTTCTTGTGCGCTGGCGAGCCGGAAGAGCGGCTGGCCCTTGCGCACCGCGATCAAGCCGCGATAATACTCCTGTACGCTTTGCCATCGAGGCGCAAGATCCCACCGGAACTGGTTAGCGCTATCGCCCAGGTTGTAGGAGTTTCTGCTGCCGCCCTTCGTGCGGCCCAATTCGGCACCTCCTTCCAAAAATGGCACGCCTTGGCTGAGCAAAACGCACGCGCCCGCAAACTTCACCGCGGCCGGCACAAGGTCTTTAGGAACACTGAGAGCCAGCTTGTCCACCAAGCACATGTTGTCGTGGGCCGAAACATAGTTGATCGCTTCGTCGGGGTTTTCGGCGAAGCTGCGCAGCTGGTCGGAATAGTCAATCGAACCGACCAAACCGAGTTTGAGTTGATCCAAATTGCCACCTCCGGAGGAAAAGCCCTTGCCCGCACCGTCCACCTCGCCACGAATGGCATCGCGAATCTGATCGTTGAAAACGCCGATGTGCAGGCCGCGCTGAGCACCTTTTGCAAAGCGTGTCGGTCCGCCGCCGGTCCAGGGCTCGCCGTAAATCAGGATATCGGGCCGAATCGCGCGTAGCTTTTTCGCAATCGCTTGCATCGTCTCCGGCACGAACATTCCCATCAAATCAAACCTGAATCCATCGATTTTGTATTCTTTGGCCCAGTACGCGAGGCTTTCTTTGATGTATTTTCGCGCCATCGGGCGCTCGTCGTTCATCGCGTTGCCGACACCGCTTTCGTTCAGGTTCCGGCCCTGGTCGTTGGTTCGAAAATAGTAGTAAGGCACCGACTGCTCGAATGCTGATCCCGGCCCCTCGGAAGGAACGGTATGGTTGTATACAACATCGAGCACCACCCGCAGATTGGCTTTGTGCATCGCCGCGACCATATGCTTGGTCTCCATGATGGGTGCAATCGGATCGTCTGGTTTGGTCGCGTATTGCTCCTCGGGCATGTTGAAAAGGTTTGTTTCGTAGCCCCAATTGTAGACTTTCGAGTTGCCTGGGTTGAAGTTTTGAAACGGAAGCAGGTGAATGTCGGTCACGCCAAGATTCACGAGGTAATCGAGTGCTGTTTTTTGAGCCGTGCCCGGAGCCGTCGTTCCGCGTTGGGATAAGCCCAGGTACTTGCCGCGCCAATCGGCTCGGACACCGGAGCTCGGGTGCACGGTGAGGTCTCGCACGTGCGTTTCGTAAATAATCGCGTCCACCGCCGAGCGACGCGGTGCCGGAAGCGGCGGCCAGTCTTTCAATGCGACTCGATTCGGGTTGATGGCCACCGAAGATTGACCGTCTGGCGTCGCGGCGTAGCAATAGATATCCGGCGCGCGGTGCCATTGCCCGTAGCTGTAGAACTGATATTGATACTTCTGGCCGTGCCAATCGCCGATCATCGTAATCGACCAGACGCCTTTTTCGCCGCGAACCAGGGACACCAGCCGCGTGTTGTCAGTACCGACTTGGATCTTAACCTTCGAGGCAACCGGGCTCCAGACTTTGAAGGTGCTGGATCCTTCGGTGCAGACGACACCCAAATCGTGCCCCTCGTAGATGTAATCAGCACCCGACAGCACTTCGCGGGCAAAAATGCGCCGCGGGGCATCGGACCCAATGTGCAGAAACATGTTCTTCGTGATGTCCTTGGGCGAAATTGGCTCGGCGATCTGGAATTTTGCCACGCATGGCCCGTTTGCTGGTATGGGGTCCACTTTTGGCAAGGTCACAGGAGCAGTGATTTCGCTCGGATTGTTAATCGAATCCTTGATCCAGTGCTCGCCAAAATCGACGACAATCTTTACGATAGCACCGCCAGCAGGGATTTTGAGCGCGATGTTTGCGCCGCCGGGCTGGAAATTCTGGCCATAATTGACGTCCCAGCTACCACCTTTTGCGACTTTGTACAGAAACTCGCCCGCCGGAAGCTTCCCTACCCATTCATAGCGATTCGGGCCGACTTTTGTGGCCTTGGTGCTTGAATCTGCGGGTGACCATTCGCTCCCTCCAACCGCGGATTGAATCGTGCCCGGGAACGAAACCATTTCTGGATCACGAGCGCGGTCAGATTCGTGCATCGGGTTGGAAACGTCAACTTGCGTCACCGCGACCTTTTTGTCGCCGACCATGACGTAACATGTCGCTGGGGTTGGTTTGATTGGCGTCGCAAACCACGCCGTGACCTTGGTTTCCGAATCCAGGAATGCGGGAATGGACTGGCCAATGGCGGCACTTGCGAAGGAACCGAAGGCCAAAAGGAAACTGAGAACTCGGCGAATCATATCATGAGTTTATCGCATCGCGACGAGGCTTGCGAGTTGGGCAAAAAAGACTTGGGCTCCGAAGCCATTTGACTTCGGAGCCCTTGTGGTTCGATTAGCTTAGCGATTATTCGCTATCGAAATCGAACTCGGGAGAGTTGGCCATCTCCGCCAGCGACGGAAAGTCGAGGCCGGCCAAATCATCCATATCGTCGTGATCGTCCGCTTCGACCAGCGCGGTAAGCGACTGGTGCGCCCACTCGGGTGCGCTACGATCGACTTCGATGCTGACGTCTCGGTATTGCTGAACGCCGGTACCCGCCGGAATCAACCGACCGATGATAACGTTCTCCTTGAGTCCAGCCAAGCCATCCGATTTGCCTCGAACGGCGGCTTCGGTGAGCACACGGGTCGTCTTTTGGAACGACGCAGCCGACAGGTACGAGTCCGTCGCGAGCGAAGCCTCGGTGATACCCAAGAGAATCCACGTTGCATTGGCCTCTTTGGGATCGCGCTCGACGTTTTCGCCGGTTACCGGATCCAAGTACTTGATCTTCTTTGCCGAGTGAATCAACTGGCGAACCTTGTTGTTCTCTCGCTCGTAGCGGAATCTGTCCACGATTTGCCCTGGCAAGAACGGCGTGTCGCCTGGCTCCTTGACCTGCCGCTTTCGCAGCATTTGGCGGATGATCACCTCAATGTGCTTGTCGTTGATGTCGACGCCTTGGCTCTTATAAACGGATTGGAGGTTTTCGATGAAGTAATCGTAAACCGCCATCGCGCCAGCAAGGTCGAGAACCTCGTGCGGATCGCGCGGTCCGTAGGTGAGCGGGTCACCCTTGATCGCCTTGGCACCCTTGGTGATTGGCAATTTTCCAGTTGGGGGAACCAGGATTGGGTAGAGCACCCGCACGGTTTCCTTACCAAACTTCTTGAGCACCCCGAGCGCGGCCGCCATCAGTTTTTGGCCGATCAGCTTTTCGAGCGAGCTATAGCCGTCGTCGTTGGTGTCCCAATCTTGGCTATCGGCGATGTAGGCATCGCGCAACGCCGCCGTTGTGGGTACGTCAGCTTGGATAATCACCCAGCGACCGAAGCTCGATTCTTTGATCTCGACGATGGTGCCGGTGACCGGGCAGATGATTGCCTTACCACGAGGTTGACGTCGGGCTTCAAAGATTTCTTCGACGCGGACGATACCGCTGGATTCACCAGTCCAAGTAGCAAAGAACGTTTTTCGGCTTCGATCCCAGAGCTTTTGGCTGTCCTTGTCGGCTTTCTCGGCTGCCTTTTGGGCTGCCTTGGTTTGCCGTGCGGTCATCTTGCTTGGCTCGACTTCTTCGTTGATCGTGAGCCGCGCATTTTGGAACAAGCTCTTCACAACCGACTCTTGGGACTCGATCAGCTTGGTAGCGTCAAAGTCCTTCATGTCGGTTTGGGTGGCGGTGCTAAAGTCCTCCAAGAACTGCTTAACGAACTTACCGGTTTTGTACTGGTTGGTTCGAGCGATGGTCGCCGAACCCGCAACACCACCGGTGTGGAAGGTACGCATCGTCAGCTGGGTTCCAGGTTCACCGATCGACTGGGCAGAAATGATTCCGACCGCGACGCCGACTTCGACAAGCCGCTTTCGCGAAAGGTCGATGCCGTAGCACTTGGCGCAGATGCCCTTTTCCAGTTCGCAAGTGAGCGGACTGCGCATCTTTACGCCGAGCATGCCGTGCTCGTTCACCGAGAATCCATAGCCCTCGTATCGCGCGATGACCTTGTTCTTGTCGGCTTCGGACGGCGCTGCTTCCATCTCGTCGGAGAACTTGCCTTCGATTTGGCCGATTCGATTGGCCGCATCCGGCGAGATCAACTCGTCGTAGGTCGTGATTTCCTCGCCAGTTTCCGGGTCGCTGATCGTGCACAGAGCGGTTCGGCCGGCGATTCGGTCGCTGATGTGCTCAAGAGTGTCGCCTTCTTCGAGCAACCGGTGAGCAATCACGCCATCGGTGGTTTCGCAGTCGATCGTCTTGATGATCACGTCTTGAGCAACGTCGCAAAGGCGGCGAGTCAAGTAACCCGCGTCAGCGGTACGAAGCGCGGTATCGGCGAGACCCTTTCGTGCACCGTGGGTGGTGACGAAGTATTCAAGCATCGACAGGCCCTTGTGGAACGAGTTTTTGACGGGCAACTCATAGATA
>CAYRAX010000045.1:1871-15856 GCA_964422285.1 uncultured Chthonomonas sp. | reverse complement strand
GGTAGCGCATCTCGGTTTCAGCGATGGAAAAGACCTCTTGCTCTAAGTCCACCGAGTTGCCGTCAACTCGTACCGATGCGCTGTTGCTCGATGAATGTGTGGTTGACCCAGGGCCTTGCCGCCAGCCTCGCAGCTTTTCGCTCTTGAGGCCAGGACCATCATCCATCGGAACGTTGAAATCAACGTCCTTGCGCTTGTATCCCGGGGTATTCAGGTTCGCCAGGTTGTTCGTCAGCACCGAATGGCGCTCCGACGTCCTCGTCAGCGCTTTTTGATATTTTCCGAGTTGCGGGTCAAAAATTCCTTCCAAAATTGGCACGGAGATTCTCCTTCCGTGCAGTCCATTGCGATTTTCTGTTCGGCGGTCCCGATCCTTGGTACCTGCCGAGCCCCAGGCATACTGCGACTCATCAACAAGTGTCGGCAGATTCGCCAGAAACCACAGGATAAAACGAGTTCAATTCGTGGGTTTGCGATGGCTTGCGGGTCAATGGTCCTCTGGCGGGCTTCAGTTCGTGGCGATTTTGCGTACAATAGCATCATGCCCGCCGTCTCGCAACGCGCAATAAACGCCCCTCCCTCGCCGATCCGCAAGCTCATTCCTTATGCTGACGCCGCCAAAGCGCGCGGTATCGACGTGATTCACCTCAACATCGGTCAGCCCGACATCGAGGCACCGGAGGAATTTTGGAACGCGATCACGAAGAACCACCCGAAAGTGCTGGAATACAGCCATTCGGCTGGAAACGCCAGCCTTCGCGCCAAGGCTAAACACTTTTATGAGTCGCGCCTGGGCATCACGCTTGCGGATAGCGAGTTGCTTGTCACTACGGCCGGTTCCGAAGCGATTTCATTTGCGATGATGGCGAGCTGCAATCCCGGCGACGAAATTATCGTGCCCGAGCCAATGTATGCGAACTATCTCGGGTTTGCGGTGACCGCGGGGGTCAAAATTGTGCCGATCCCCACTCGAATCGAGGACAGCTTCGCGCTGCCATCCGCCGAGGACTTCGCCGAGCGCGTGACCGAGCGAACTAAGGCGATCTTGATTTGCAACCCCAGCAATCCCACCGGAACAGTGTATGACCGCGAACAACTGGAGGCGATCGGCCAGATTTGCCTGCGCCATGACCTGTTCTTTTTCACGGATGAGGCCTATCGCGAATTCAACTACACGGATACCGAAGTCCCCAGCGTATTGCAGCTTGAGGGGCTGGAAAATCATGCCGTCATGATGGACTCTGTGTCCAAGCGCTTTTCGCTTTGTGGTGCTCGGCTCGGGTTTTTAGTGAGCAAAAGTGCGGGCATCATGCAGGGTGCGCTAAAGTTTGCGCAAGCAAGGCTCTCTCCGCCTGGCCTCGCCCAAATCGGTGTCGAAGCCGCGCTCGATGTTGATCAAAGCTACTTCGACCACGTGCGCGATGAGTACATCGCTCGCCGCGACCTCTTGGTCAATCGACTACGCCAGATCCCTGGCGCATTTTGCCCGCGGATTGATGGTGCGTTTTACGCCATGGTGCGCTTGCCGATCGATGATGCGGATCGTTTTTGCCAATGGTTGCTGGAGGAATTCAACCATAACGGGCAGACCGTCATGCTCTCGCCGGGGACTGGGTTTTATGCGACGCCCGGGGCAGGAAAGAATGAAGTTCGGTTTGCCTACGTGCTGAATCTGGAGCGAATTTCGCAAGCGATGGATTGCCTTAGCGTCGCATTGCAAAAGTACCCGGGCCGAGTCGAACCGGTTGCGGTTTAGCGCGGCTTGGCGAGCAGTTCTTGATAGATGCTCACCATCGATTGGGCCATCAAGTCGGCAGTGAAGTGTTCTTGAAACCGTTTGTTAGCGTGAATGCTCATTTGGTCGCGGCGTAGCGGGTCGGCGAGTACCGCCGCGATCGCGGCCGCCAGTGCTCCGGAATCATTCGCGGGGACCTGCATGGCGCATTGCGAATCCACAACCTCCGGAACGCCACCGACGTTGCTGACGACCATCGGCAGGCTACAATCCATCGCCTCCAACAACGAAACCGACAGTGCTTCTTGCAGCGATGGCAAAACGAATAGATCCAGCAACGCCAGCAGCACTTCGGGATCCTTCACAAACCCGATCAGCCGGACCCTATCACGCACGCCAAGCCGCTCCGCCAGATTCAAAAGGTTCTCGCGCTCGGCGCCGTCGCCCGCCACCACGTAATCGTATGAACGCATCGACGACGGGAGTTTGCTGAGTGCTTCAATTGCGACATTGATCCCTTTGATAGGAGCAAGGCGCGCGGTGGTGCCGAAATAACGGCGATCACGCGGCAGACCGAGCCTCTCGCAAGCTTCATCGCGAGTGATGCGGTGGGGAAAGGAATCGATGCCATTGTGAACCACGCTGATGCGCTTGGATGGCACGCCTTGAGAGAGCAAATGCCGACGAACGCCCTCGGAAACCGCGATCAACCGTTCCGCCGCAATGTAGGAAAGTTTCCCGCTCATGCCGTGGACCGTGCTGACGCTTGGCACATTCGCCAGCCGACCCGCTAGGCCCGCAAGCAAGCAAGCCGACGAAAGATGCCCCTGGACCACGTCAGCATTCGAATTTCGTAAGTAACGGGCCACTTGGACCACGGCGATCGGGTCGATTTTGGTTCTCACCTTGACTTCGATGGCTTCGAATCCCTCGCGCCGCGCATAGTCAGCAAACTCGCGACCTTGGAAACCGACAAACGAAACGTTGTGCCCCATGGAACGCAACGTTCGCGCCAGGGTCATCATCGCGATTACGGCACCATATCGGGGTTGCCGCGCCGAGCAAATTTGGACAATGTTCAGCGGTCGATCTACCCGCTCGATTGGATTCGGCGCAATTTCAAGAGCAGAATGGGCGTCCATGTGTCGCGTCGGCAATTGATCCTGGGAATTTGGTACGGGTCGGTTTTCGATGTCCATGGGCCCTTGGTGGTCGCGAATCCAAAGCGGTAACCGGCTCGCTGCACGGCGGCTCGCACGCGCAGGTCCTCGTTTCCGTAAGGATAGCAGAATGTATCAGTCAATACGCCGGTCGCCTGGAATAGTTGCTGGCGACTATGAACGATTTCGCGTTCGAGTTGGTCTTCTTCGAGCGAGGCGAGCATCGGGTGGGTCGCGCTATGGCAACCGACCGCGAGCCCGTGCTCGATCCATGTTTTGAGTTGTTCAGCGGCCATCAGCGGCTCTGGACAATCGCCTTTTCGCACGTCCCATTCGCTGGTTTTGCCGATCAAATCCGTGACGACAAACGTGGTGGCGCGAGCCTTCTGCGCTAGCAAGTGCGGCAAGGCAAGTTCAAATACGCTAAGGTAAGCATCGTCAAAGGTCAGCATTGCTCCTCGCGGGGATTCTAGTGCGTGTTCGGCGTCCACAAAGTCGTAGCCCATCCATCGCAGCAACTTGAGGTGATTTTTCAAGGTAGCGGGGCCAACGTAGTGCCCCGGAACGATAGTGTTCTTCGGTGCACGGCCGATGCGATGGTACATCAATACCGGGACCGCGGGGTTCAAGCTTCGTCCTTTAGCTTCCACAGGTACAGGCTCGCGTAGCTCCGGTAGGGCCGCCATTTTTCCGCCAATTCAACCATTTCCTTGGCCTTAGGTTTGGCGTCCATTTTGAACAGCAGGCGAAAGCCATTTTGGATGCCCAGATCGTTCACCGGCAAGACGTCTGGCCTTGCGAGCGAAAACATCAGCAGCATTTGCACCGTCCATTCGCCGATGCCTTTCACGCGGACCAGCTCGTCGATGATCGCTTGGTCTTCCATGTCCTCGAACTTGGAAAAATGGATTTCGTTGCCGCGCGTGCGTTCTGCCAGGTCCAAAATGTAAGTGGATTTTTGCCGGCTCAGCCCGTATGGTCGTAGGCTCTCGATCGAGTGCGACTCGAACGCGCTTGCGTCCAACCGGCCATTTTCTGGATCGACATCGAGCCCAGTCGCCAGCTTTCGATAGATAGATCGCGCAGCCGTACCGCTGAGTTGCTGGCCCAATATGCACGTCGCGAGTGAATGAAAATCAACCGTCTCGCGGGGCAAGGTCAGCTCGCCAAACTGCTCGATGAGTTTGCGCATTTTGGGGTCCGCTTGGCTCAAGTGCGCGAAGGCATCCTTCATCGCCATAGGCTACCTTGGTACGATAATTGAGTGATTTATCGCCAGGGGCGGGCCGAGGACGCCGAGCAATATGCAACAGTGCGCATCGCGGCGTGGACCCAGGCCTACCAGCCATTCTTTGAAGCTGGATACCTGGAGTCGATGGATCCCAACACGATCGCATCGACTTGGTCCACTACGATTGAAAAGCTTGACACGATCGTCGCGGAAGAAGGCGGGCGCATCGCAGGATACGCGCTTTTGGGTCATAGCGGCTTTGAGGGCCATGAGGACCATTTGGAGGTCAAGGCGCTCTACGTGCACCCCGATTTTCAGGCCAGCGGAGTCGGCCGCGGGTTGATGGCGAGGATGGTGCGCCGCGCAATTGAACAGGGCGAAGATCGCTTGGTTATTGGTGCATTCCAGGCCAACTCCCGGGCGCGAGCGGTGTATGAAGGTTGGGGCGGGCAAGAGATTGGGCGCTCGACGTTCTCGGTGGGTGGGCATGCCTATCCTGACGTCGTCTACAAGTTCCTCGACCTGCGCGCGTTGCTGGACCGGCTGGTCAAATTGAACATTCGGCCGTTTGAACCTGGCGATGACGTTGCTGGGCTAACGGACCTGCTACACCGCGCCTATGCCGACCACAAAGCAGCGAACCGCAGATTCCTGGCTACTCACCAAGACGAATCCAAAACGATGGAGCGGATCACCGAGGGTGACGGGTACATCGTGGAATTCGAAGGCCGGGTTGTTGGCACGGCGACGCTCTACTTTCCCGAGCCGTTGCCGCATGGCGACTACAACCCACCGGGGCCAATCGCGTCGTTCGGGCAATACGGCGTGGAACCAGAATTGCGCGGATTCGGGATCGGCAGAAGGCTGCTTTCGTTCATCATCGAACGAGCCAAAGAAAAGGGCGCGACCGAATTGGCACTCGACACGGCGGAGACCGCAGATGAACTCATCAGGTTCTACGAGCGTCAGGGCTTCATAGTAGTGGGCCGCGCGGATTGGCGGCCGACCACCAACTACGAAAGCGTAATCATGAGCTTGAAACTCTGATGGCGTGAAAGGGACCCCGACCCAAGAGTACGGGGCCCGATAAGACGACAAGAACATCAACCTTAGCTCTTAGGTGGTGCCTTAGGTGAAAAGAATCGATGCGTCGTCGCAAGAATTTTACGACGCTCGCTGGGGAGTTGCGCTAATTTCACGGGCAATAAGCGTGAAATGTAACCCGGATTTGACGATTGTCCCGCGCAAACGCCGCCTTTCGAACACGAAATTCTGCCGAAGGTACAATAGTAGGGTTATGATCGTTGCTGTTCTCCCCTTAAATGCTGGGCCAAATTCGCGGCCAGCCATTGCGCGCCAACTGTCCAATTTTGCGTGCGAAATTGTTCGCAACAATACCGGCGCGGATGTCAACGCTGTGAATTACTTGGTCCAGGTCGAAGAACAGCCACGACCACGGTTTGCAAACGTCAACGCCAGCGAAGGCCTGAACGAGTTCCAGATGTTGGAGCAGCTTTTCGAGCAATCGGGAGCGGGCAAGGCGATGGACGGCCTCTTTGTGGAGGATAACGGCGCTTACTCGGTGGACATCCGGTACTTCGAGACCGGGAATGAGCAACCAGTCATTAGCGAAAAGCTCGAGTTCAACGACGGCTCGTGCTTCGGCGCGATTCGGCGCATTGTCGAGTTGCTCGCCGCGCAGTCTGGCAAAGACCTGCCGGAAGAGCTGAAGAACGACGAAAACCTCTTTGGGACAAGCAACGGCCCCGCGTTCATGAAGTTTCTCGAAAGCTACGACGCGCTGCAGTACATCGAAAAGACCCAAGGCCAGGTAGCAAAGGAATTTCTGCCCAAGCTGGCGATGGATTCGCTTTTGGAAGCCGCCAAGCTCGACCCCGATTGGGAAGCACCATATTTGACTCTGGTGCAACTTACCCGGGCATGCAGCCAATTCCAAATCGGCGAACCACTGGAGATTGAAGGCGCGCTGAAGAAGCTCATCGAAACCGCACCAGAAGATGCGCGCGGACATTTCGCCCTTGCCGAACTTTATCAAGCCATGGGGAACTTGCAATGGGCGGCGGATTCGTTCGAAAAAGCTCAGCAGCTTGAACCCGAGGAGCCGGCGATCCTGACTCGCCTGGGCATCGTTCAAATGCAGATGAACATGCCGGTGAACGCTGAGCGCAATTTCCGCAAGGCACTTGAGATCGAAGGCGACGATAAGCCATCGATGGACTTTTTGGCGCAGGTTTTGGAACAGCAAGGCCGAGGTCACGAGGTCGCGCCGATGTGGAAGGAAATCATCGACAAGAACCCGCAAAACGCCCAGGCTCACGTCAAGTACGCAGCCGCCCTCATCAATCACGATAACCGCGAAGAGGGCAAGAAGGCGTTTGAGACCGCAATCTCCACGTTGGAAGATAACGTGCTCGCAAAGCGCTATTTTGCGCCGGTTTTGGCCCAAGACGGCGACATGGACCGGGCGATGGACTACTTTGAGGACAGCCTCGACGTGGCACCGAACGATATCCAATTGCTCCTCGAATATGCCCAAACGCTGCAAGCCGCTGGCCGCGAATTTGAGGTCCCGAAGGTTCTGCAAGACGTTTTGAACAGCAATCCAGACCCCAACACGCGCGCGCAAACGATGGCGTGGAAGCTCGAACTGGAGCAGCCCAAGCGCGTCGAGACCATCTCTAACGCGCAGAAGATGATGGAGCAGGGCGATTTCGAGACGGCGATCCGCACGCTCAAGCCCATGCGAAACTGGCTTTCGGATTATTGGAAGCTGTGGGCGCTACTTGCGGCGGCAGAGAACCGCGCTGGCGACCACGAGGCGGCTGAACAAACCGCAACCCAGCTCATCAATTTGTTCCCCGCGTGCGAGCCGGCTTATGCTGAACTCGCCACGTCGCTCAGCGCGCAAAACAAGCACGAAGAGGCCTACAACGCCATGCGATTTGCGGCCAGCCAAATTCAAGGCTCGTTGCCCGTGGCGGTGAACCTCGCGCTGGCGGCCAACCGCGCCGGTCATGCCGACGAAGCCAAGCAGCTTGCCAAGCAAATTCGCGAGGCCGTTGGGAACGAAAACAAAGAGCTAGAGCAGATTCTCGCGGAAATCGATCAGGCCTAGTCCACGGTTTTCGTACCAGTTATCGGTTTCTGCTGATGCGATTGCCGGGGCCCAAACGGCGGCGGTCGGGAACCTTTCCTTTCAATGAGGACGGGGACATTTATTCTTTGCGCGATGCTGGTTGCTGGGCTAAATACCGGGGCTAAAGCACAGACACCATTCGCGCGGGTCGCAAACAAGCAAGTCGTTGTAAAGCTGAAACCTGCCAAGCCCGGCAAGGTCTCGCAGTGGGTGAGCACTTCGCGGCAACTGGGCTATGAGCCGATCGCGCAAGTTCATGGCTCAGGAGCGCGCGTTTTTGAAGTACGCAATGACCAATCGTTGGATGAAGCGTTGGAGGCTTTTCGGTCTGATCCGAACGTTGAATACGCCGAGCCGAACTACATTCTGGAAGCCTACGAGATGCCGAACGATTCATCGGCTGGACTTCAATGGTCGATTGGCAAGACATTTCTGCCCGACGCTTGGAACCTGACGCACGGATCGCCGGACGTAACGATCGCGGTCGTGGACACGGGCGTCGACCTGAATCACCAAGACCTTCAAGGCAAGCTGACTTCCGGCTACGATTTTGTTGATAACGACGCAACACCGGGCGACGAGCACGGCCACGGAACCCACTGCGCAGGCATCGCTGGAGCCGCTTGGGGCAACTCAAAGGGAATCGCGGGTGCTGGCGCAGATTGCACGATCATGCCGGTCCGAGTTTTGGATGCCGATGGCAGCGGTTTGAGCGATCAAGTCGCTTCGGGTATCGAATGGGCCGTCGATCATGGCGCAAAGATCATTTCGCTCAGCTTGGGTGGTCCCACGCCATCAAACGTTTTGAATGACGCGGTGAATTATGCTTGGGATCACGGCGCGGTGGTCGTGTGCGCAGCCGGCAACGATGGAACGGCAACCCGCAACTATCCGGCCGCCTATACGCACGTCATCTCCGTGGGCGCGACGAACCAAAATGACAGCCGAGCGAGCTTCAGCAATTTTGGCGATTGGGTGATGGTAGCCGCGCCGGGCGAGAACATTTATAGCACGCTACCGAATAACCAATACGGCTACATGGGCGGTACGAGCATGGCCACGCCGCATGTTGCCGGCATTCTCGGCCTGATTTGGAGCCGAATGGGCACCAACGCCACGAACACGCAGGTTCGGCAACGACTGGAATTGACCTGCGACAACATCGGTCCTTGGGTTGCGCGGGGTCGAGTGAACGCATTTAAGGCGATGAATCCACCTGTTTCGAGCGGCGCGATTACGATTACTTCGCAAGAAACCAGCGTGATTGGCTCGTTAAGGGTACGGGTTCGGATTGCTGCCGACGGCATTTCGAGCAAGGCGCGCCAAATCAAGCTCGCCAGCAGCGATAGCAGCGTCATCGCTGTCCCGGCTACAACTCAGCTCGGAGCAAAGAAGTTTGACACCGTAATTTCGCTTTTGACTTCGCAAACCCAAGCGCCGAAGACGGTTACGATTACCGCGACGTTGGGCGATCAATCTTCCAGCCTGGATATCACGGTGAACCCATTCGAACTCGTTGGAGCGAAAATCAACCGCGAATCCATGCCAAAATCGGGATCGGCTCAGTTGACCGTCTCCGCGAACGCTCCGGCACCTAAGGCGGGACTTCTGGTCACCTTGAGTTCAAATCGTCCAGACATTTTGCCGGTACCCAGCACGCTCAAGATCAGGACGCAGAGCAAACTGGCCACGTTGCGGTTGAAGCCGCTGGAAAATGCCCCCGAAGGAACGGTAACCTTGACCGCAACGATGGGTGGCGTGACTCGGACCACGAGCGTGATCGTACGCAGAAAATAATTTTTTGAAAATTATCTGCACCGCCCTAAAGAGGCGGATCGTCCATGCCAATACCAATGTTGGGCACACAGTGCCCAAGACAGAAAAAGGCAATCCTTAGGGTGACCTCTGGTGCGCAAAGCCTAGGATCTTACAGGTGGCGAAAGCGACCGCAAGACAGCCGGGTTGCCTGTCTGAATTAGCGTTGACCGGACTCAGTGGAGACATAGATGCAAATTTCAGACACAGAATTGAAGAAAGTGCTGCAGACAGGGGGACACGCCCTGATCGAAAGCGAAGACGGATTTGAGGTTTCCCCCAAAGCTGAGGACGGACCGATGATCAAAGAACTCGTAGCCGCCGTTCGCGCGATGCCCGACCGAGAGGACCGGATCGCCGAACTGAAAGCACGCATTGAATCGGGCGATTACAAACCTTCCGCAGAGGAAATCGCCGACGCAATGATTCGCCGCGCGATTGCCGACCGAATCGGTTGAGCTGCTCGCCGCGACCCAGATTCTCGCTGACCTAGTATCAGCGGGAATCTATTTTTTTGCCTGATCGCCAAAGGTGCGTAGCTTTTCCAACCGATTGCTCAGCATGTGGTTGTCCAGAACGTACTGGCGGTTTCGGGTCACCAAATCCTCGTATTCCCCAACATTCGCCAGAATGCTCTGAACCTGGTCGGCGATATTCGGCACGTCAGCTTCGATCATCGGCGGGTAAGGGAACATCTCCAGCAACTCGGCGGGCACCGATCCCAAAACGATGCATCCCGCCGCCATGGACTCCAGATAGCGCTGGGTGACGGTCGCCAAATCTCCGGCGATTTCGGGATGCGTGATTGACCTCGTAAAGCAAATGCTGATTTTGCTGTTGCACATCGCGTCGTAAAGGTCCTGCTTTTGCGGATAGATGATCTGGCCGGTCACCTTTTCGTAGACGTAATTTACGCCGCCCAACGCCGCAATAGGCTCATGTACGGCCATGTATTTGCGGCCCATTTGCATGACGTCGATCGTGCGGTCTTGGAGCGGCTTGGGCTTAAAACAGTCGCTGACCAGTGCTTCGGGAAACCAATCGACGCTGACTCCTGGCAGGCGACGTTGCAAATGCTCGCTCGCTTCTTGAGAAGTCAAGAAAAGGTGGCTGAGCCCATATCCTCGCGCAATCTGCGCTACAAATTCGAAGTCGTTTGGCCACACGTCGAACGCAAGGGCGGCTTTTGGGCCCTTTGCAAACGCGAGCGCGGCTGCAAAATGGGGGATTCGGTGCGGCGACATGAGGATGACAAATGTCGGTTGACGCCGTGAGACCGCGCGGCAAATCGGACCGAATCCCGCGCGGCGAATGAGCTTATCGAGAAGGGCGGCGTTGGCATTGGCGCTGCAAGGAGCCAATTGCCACCCCAATTCGCGACAAAAGAGCTCATTGTATGCGTCAACGAGCTCGATAGAGACGTGACCGCCGAGGTCACAGGTGAGAACTTGTACGGTGGCTGAACCGCTCAAGGCTTTTTCGCGCGTTTGGCATCGCCTCCACGCGAACTTAACGAACCAATCGCCCTCGGCTGACTGAGCGACGCATCGGCGAGATAGTCCTTTCGATAGCGAACGCGCTCAATAATCAACGATTCCATCGCGGCCAATTCGGAAATCGATGAAACGCCGTATTCGTTTACCACGGTCTGAACGATGCTGGCGAACGGATCGGTCCTGCCGGTATTCACCTTTCGGTCCATCAATGTCGCCATGCCTGCCTCGCTCTTGATGATATCGCAAACGCGGGCAACTGCCTTCGCGCCATCCGAAAACGTGACGGTTACCGAGTCGTTGGCCGGGTAGAAACGAACGTACGCTCCCTTGATCTGCGCGATTCGATAGTCGCGGCTGACTTGACCCGAATACTGGAAGACGGCCGCCAATCGTGGATCATTGATGATCGCATCGTTCGCAGCGGGGCCAACTTTTTCATCCCCGTTTTTGGGATCGATCACAGCGAGTAATCCGCCACTATTGACCGTGATGCCAAAGCGCTCGAAATCGCGGAAAAACGACTTGGGATTGTCTTGTTTGTACTTGATGAGCATCTCGCCGAGCGAGCCGCCACCTTCTTTGAGCGAAGCAAACTGGATAACGCCAGCGGAAACGAACCCGGTGTCGTATGTATTGATCGAATCAAACCCGCCTTCGAGCAGGGAAACGGCTTGCATGACGCGCGCGACCGCATCATCAACCCCCGCCGCCTTGAACAAGTTGGTCAGTTCATCTTTGGGCATGCTTTTGACGGAGACGCCCGCGCTGTTTACGCCCTGAGAAAATCGATAGTAAAGGTATCGGGGGCGTCGCAACGAATTGTCTTCGTTCTGCACGGTGCGACCATCGGGGAAGGTGACTTTGTGCAAATGAGGCACAACGCATTCTGCGAAAACTGGCGCTGGACCCGGCACGATGCCGTCCAATCCAGCCGGCATGGGGCCTGGATCAGAAGCTGGCTGATTGTCGGCTTGTGGCAACCCAGATTGGCCTAGCGCCGCGTTGCTGCGTCGCGCTTCTTCGGCGGCTCGAAAACGGTCGTACAAGAATTTGGCATTGATCCAAGTTTTCCATTGTTTTTCTTGATCGTTTCTTGGGGCTGGTTCGGCACTTGGGTTGACCTTGCCATATCCCAACGCTCGATAGTAGGTGTGTAGCCATTTCGAGCCAGCAGGAGTCAAGCGAACCTGGAATGTGCCATCAGTCTTTCCGCGAGGAGAATTCTCAACGGAATATGACACCTTGGTTTTCCAAAGCTGCATGATCTGGTCGCGATCCTGCGACGTAAAGTTGCCCTGCGCAAGCGCACTTTGGCAAAGCGCGATCGACCCAAAAATCCATCCAATCTTAAGGCATTGCATCATGTCTATTGTATCGGTACATTGAACCTTATACAACATATTAGGTTCGTTCCAGTCGGGATTGACGATGGTTTGCGCGATTGGTTGACCACGAACTTCCTTCAGTTAAGCTATGATGAACGATGAATGGAACCGGTTATTCGCGTCGGGCACGTGATTGAGGGCAGGGCGGTCGAAGTGCAGGCCGGACCTAGTGCCTGTGAATCAGACCAATTCACTTGGATCCATGCCGTGATTCCAACCGACCAAGAAATGGCTCCTTGGCTCGATGAATGCCTCAAAGATTTCAACCTGACCCACGAGGATGTCCGCTCCGAGCACATGCGCGCGGGAATCGAGCAGCATGGCAATGGCCTCGCGCTTATGTTGATGTCCGTTAACAGTAGTGCGGAACCTGAATACACGCCAGTTGGACTGCAAATCGAACCGAAGCGCCTGATCACGACGAGCGTGCGCCCGATAGCCACAATCACGGAGATTTTCGAAGCCTGGCTACGTGATACCGAGGACATCGGCAGCGACACGGCCACCGTTTTGCATTCGGTTATCGACGCGCTACTCGACGACTATTTCCCATTGCTAGATCGAGTTCATGACAAGATCGACGACGTGGAATCGCTCATTTTCGAAAACGAGCCGATCCAGGCGACCGACTTTATCCAACTTAAACGCCAATTGCTGGTGATGCGCAAGCAGGTCAGTCCGACCCGCGATGGCCTCAATGCGCTGGTTAGGTTTGGTCCGCCGATCATCCCACAAACGAAGGTCCTCGACTTCGTCGATCTGCATAATCACACCATGCGGCTCATCGAAAACATCGACTTGGGCCGCGATATCTTGAGCGGCTTGGTTGACGCGCATCTCGGCGTCATCAGCATGCGCCTGAACGAGGTCATGAAGATTCTCACGGTTGTCAGTACGCTGCTCATGGTTTGCTCGCTCATCGCCGGTATCTATGGCATGAACTTCAAGCACATGCCCGAACTCGATTGGCGATATGGATATGCCTTAGCCCTTGGTTTGATGGTTCTCAGTTCGTGGGGAGTCCTCAAAGTCTTCAAATCGCGCAACTGGCTTTGATGCCGCTCGGCAGTGAAACCCACGACCACGTCAGCCGGTATCCTTCCTTGTATGTCGCCCGAAGAACTGCACTCCCAAGTCGTTTCTGATTACGCCGAATTTGTAAACCCGTATCTTGGTAAGTTGATGAACTTTGCTGGATTCGGCGTTGAAGTACGTGCGGAAGGATGCAACATTTGGGACCACGAGGGCCGCGAATATCTTGATTGCTTGGGTGGGTATGGCGTGTTCAGCTTGGGCCACCGGCATCCTAAGGTTGTAGAAGCCGTAAAAGCCCAGCTCGACCAAATGCCATTGGGTAGCAAAGTGTTTTTCGGCAAACCGACGACCGACTTGGCCAAAGAACTTTGCCGCCTCACTCCCGGCGACCTGCAATACACGTTTTTCTCCAATTCGGGCACCGAAGCCGTCGAGGCCGCATTGAAATTTGCCAAGGGTGCAACCGGTCGGGCGAAAATCATCTCTGCAGTCGGCAGCTACCACGGCAAGTCGCTCGGTTCGCTTTCGGTTACTGGTCGCGAGAAATATCAAAAGAAGTTTCACCCCTTGATGCCCGGCCCGGAGCACGTCCCGTTTGGAGATTTGGATGCTGCTTTGGCCTCGATTGATTCGTCAACCGCCGCTTTCATCATCGAAACCGTCCAGGGTGAAGGCGGCATTCATGTCGCTGAAGCCGAGTATTTGCGGGCGATTGAGAAGCGCTGCCGAGAAGTCGGCGCGTTGCTTATCGTGGACGAAGTGCAAACTGGACTCGGCCGCACAGGCAAGATGTTCGGCTGCGAGCACAGCGGAATCTGCCCAGACATCATCACGCTGGCCAAGTGCCTGGGCGGTGGCGTCATGCCGATTGGCGCGACGACCGTGACACCAGCCGTGTTTGACGCAGTTTATGGCGAGAATCCGATGATCCACACGAGCACGTTCGGCGGAAACCCGCTCGCGTGTACGGC
>CAYRAX010000045.1:0-1771 GCA_964422285.1 uncultured Chthonomonas sp. | reverse complement strand
TTATTTCCGACGCGCAAATTGATCAGGCGGTGGAAGTTTTCTCCGGCGCGGTGGCGGAAACCAAAGAGATCTTGGCGGCACTGGTTTAGGCGGCGAGGCCAGTCGCGAGCGGTTTGCAAAGTGCCAACGTGGTCATCGCGACTTGTTCCCAAGTGGATTGGGTCGATTCGTACCACTTTTTGACTGGATCGGGCAGCACCACCGGCGGGCGCCAAGGCTCCCAATCGAACCCTAGCTCGGTCGCCATCCAGTCGGCAACGCGCAAAATATAGCGAACCTCGTTGTTCTCGATGATCGCGTTGTCGTCAAACGCGTTCCATGCCTCGGCAAGCGACTCTTCAAGACGCCAAGATAACACTGCATTGCCAGCCATCTTGTGCAATGCGGTGGGATGGATGCATTGAAAGGCAGTAGTAAAATTAGTGCCGCATTTTGCACCAAATTCACATACATTAGTGAACATGTCCGGCTGCATTTTTGCAAGCGCTATGACCGGAATATCGTGGGTCGCGCCGTAGGTCATCATCTCGCTTGCGTTCAGATCGGTCGAGTTGCTGTGCCCCACATAGGCGAACGCAGCGAGGCCGACGAAGAATCCATGCAAATTGATTCGCTCCTGATCCAGCAGGTTGTTTGGTGCGTTCATTCCCACGTATCCACCCGAAACGGTTTGCGTGACGAAAGTCCGCATTTCTGATATGGACATGCGGTTGAGCGCGAGCAACACATCTAGGCTGCGGGCACCGTCGCGGCTCTTTTGGATGCCATGGGTGCGAGCAAACCGCAGCATGAGCACTGGATCGCGCGCCAAAACCATCAGCTTGTGATTTGCGGGAACGTCGGAAGTCACCGCCCGCAAAACCTGAGCGACCGCTTTTTGGGTAGCTTTAAGCTCTGCCGGTCGGCGGAACAGCAGTGCCGTCCGCTCGAGTGCAGGGTTTGATTTTGCCGCCGAACGTTCCATAATCAATGCATCATAAGCTTAAGGCTCGTACTCCTACTACTTGGTAAATGCTAGTAACTATTACAGGGTATTTGGGTTAAGGTGTTACAAGAAGAGCAAAAATACAGCGATCTGTTTCATTCGACTTTTAGAGGAATTTAGCTGAGATGATTGATTTGCGTTCTGATACTGTCACGAAACCCACGCCGGAGATGCTGTCGGCGATGATGGCCGCACCGGTCGGCGACGACGTTTTGGGGGACGAATCGGCAACCACCGAACTCGAACGACGTTGCGCGGCGATCACCCGGCAGGAAGCGTGCCTATTCGTACCGACTGGCACAATGGGCAACCAAATCTGCATCGCGACCCATTGCCAGCCGGCGGACGCGGTGATCATGGAGCGCGGCGCCCACGTTTTGTATCACGAGTGCGGCGGCCCAGCGATTCTGGCGGGAGCCGTTACTTGTCCGGTGGATTCTAACGACGGGATCATGGCAATTGAGGCCCTTGAGCGGGCGGTGATGAAGCGATCGGAGCACACACCCGGCACACGATTGCTCTGCCTAGAAAATTCAAACAACCGCGCGGGTGGTGCTGTGATTAGTCCCGCGCAGATGGCTGAGTTCAGGGTGTTTGCCGATGCTCATGGGCTGAAGATTCACCTGGATGGTGCGCGGATTTTCAACGCGGCTACGGCGCTGGGAGTCGAGGTCGGCGAGCTCACTCACATGGTGGATTCGGTGATGTTTTGCCTGAGCAAGGGCCTCGGCGCGCCGGTTGGTTCGGTCATCTGCGGCAGCCAGGAATTCATCGGCAGGGCGCGGC
>CAYRAX010000044.1:0-16223 GCA_964422285.1 uncultured Chthonomonas sp. | reverse complement strand
CGCGCTATGAAGCTACTGAGCTATGCCGGATGGAACACGGCTGGTAACACGATGGGCACCGCAATTCCCGCCGCAAACATGTATTTGTTCGCCCGCCGCGACACTTGCGACCCGATCACTTGCGAACTCAACCAGCGCGCATTTCTGCTCCATCGCATGGTCAACGATTTCGAATATCACCGCTATACGCGCCCGATGGCCTACAAACTTCAGAGCGACTTGGGGTTGCCCAAAGAAGAGGTGTATGGGCCGCCATTTACAACGCTCAATGAATTCGTTCAGAAAGATTTGCAAGTCCGGCTGACCACGTTGTTCAAGAATCAGTTTGAGGGCCGCACGTTTTTTGCCGGCTCAAAGCAATATCGGATGGATGCGCTACGGAACGTCGATATTCAGCTGCCGTGGCCGCGCGCCTACGAAGTCAAACTCGGCTTTACAATGGAAGCGACTGCGGTGAATTGACTTGCTCACGGGTATTCACACGCGCAGTCTGGAATTCGACGGCCAAGTCGAAAATTATGCGGTCTATCTGCCCAAAACATGGGATGGCATCTCGTTGTTGCCGACCATTTTGTACCTTCATGGCTGGGGGGAATGCGGCACCGATGGCCTGCGTCAGTTGTATATCGGCCTCGGTCGCGCGCTGCTCAACCATTGCGATCGCTGGCCTGGTCTGATCGTCGCCCCACAAAAGCGGGAGCACGATGCCGAATGGCTCGATCAACGCGATTGGCTAAACGAAATGCTCAACATCGTGCAGACGGCGTATCCGGTTGACCTCGGTCGTTGTGCGATGACGGGATTGAGCCAAGGCGGGCGCGGAACATTGCGCCTCGCAGACCAACTGCTTTGGAGCTTTCGGGCTCTGGCGCCCGTTTGCCCCAAAGCCGACCCAGCCGAGTGCGTGGAAAAATGCTCTGGCGTCCCCGTTTGGCTTTTTCATGGCGACCTGGATGAAGTGCACCCCGTTTCGGAGTCAATCGCCATTGCGGGGGCGCTACAACGTGCTTCTTCGCCGGTGAAGCTTACGCGGTTCGCGGAAGTCGCTCATAACGCCTGGGATCCAGCGTACGAAACCGAAGCTCTCGCAGAATTCTTGACGAATTCGTTTACTTTGCCGGCTGAGTGAGCTGGTCGAAAATCCATCGCGCGACTTGGAGTTTGGACGCTTTCGGGCTCGTTGTGCGTATGCCCGTTGCGGTAATCAAAGTCACGCAATTCTCATCGCTTTCGAAGCCAATTTCCTGGTTCGATACGTCGTTGTGGGCAATCGCCGCGAGCCCCTTGCGCTGCAGTTTTTCTTGGGCTATCAAGGTATCCGTCGACGGTTCGGCAGCGAAACCAATGACACGGTAACCAGGCTTTGCTGCCCGCGCGAGTTCGGCAATGATATCTGGGTTCGGTGTCAGCTCGACTGTCATCGACTCGCTCGACCGGCGAATCTTGCCGGAAACTGGATTTGCGGGACGGTAATCGGCGACCGCGGCCGCGCCGATGATCCAGTCGGCAGATCGCGCCTCACCTAGCGCGGCGTCCAACATCTGTTGCGCGGTTTGCACTTTGATGACCTTGGCTTGGAGCGGATAGGCGGCTGTGCCCGGGCCGGCAACCACAACAACCTCGGAAGCCCCAGCGAGCAATGCCGCACGAGCCAGCGCAGCACCCATTTTTCCGCTCGACCGATTACCGATGAACCGCACGTCATCGATCGGTTCGTGGGTTGGGCCGCTTGTGATCAACACCTTTTGCCCGGCGAGCGAGGTGGTGCCAGCGCGAACCGATTCGACCGCTTGCACGATCTCGGCATTGCTCGCCAGTTTGCCTTGACCTTGTTCACCGCAAGCCACTTCGCCTTCGCCAGGTTCGACGATGGCGGCCGCGCGAGACTGTAGCACGCGAAGCGCATGGGTAACTGGCTCGCTTGCATACATCGTCGGGTTCATCGCGGGCGCGACGACCAATGGTGCGGTGCTCGCCAAGACGATTGACGTGAGCATGTCATCGGCGGTGCCCGAAGCAATTTTGCATATCGTAATGGCGGTCGCTGGTGCAATAAGGATGATGGAGGCTGCTCGCGCCCAGTCGATGTGCGCCATTCGGCCTCGCACTGGCTCTTCAAAAACACTGCTCACGCACGCGTTTCCGGTAAGCGCTTCGAATTGCGCGGCGGAAACAAACTGCGACGCGGCATCGGTTAGGCAAACGCGAACATCCCAGCCAGCCCGCATCAACTCTCTAGCCAAATCGCAAGCGCGATAAGCCGCAACGCTTCCACAAACCCCTAAGATCAGAACGTCACTCATGGTTCACCGCCCGTGCTGATCGATGATGGCATTGAGTTCTGCCACTGCCGTATCGATGAAGTTGTTCACGACGCGGTGTTGATAGCGTTCGGCGACTTTGATTTCGTCCTGCACACTTTGAATTCTACGTTCGATTTGCTCGGGTGAATCCGTTCCGCGCGAACGCAAGCGGCGCTCAAGCTCCACTTCCGATGGCGGCATGATGAATACAGTTACGGCGTCGGGCCGCTTTTCCATCACTTCCAGCGCGCCCTGAATGTCTATTTTGAGCAGTGCGACTCGGCCGGTTTCGAGCAATTCATTCAGTTCGGCAAATGGCGTTGCATAGCCGTTTCCATAGACCAATTTGTGCTCCAAAAAGTCGCCATTCGCGGCCATCGCATCAAAGGTCTCGCGGCTGACAAAGTGATAATCGACGCCGTCAACTTCACCCTCGCGCGGTGGCCGGGTTGTGTAGGCGACGACCCTTTTGACGCGAGGGTTGGCGTCCACCCAAGCGTTGACCAGAGTGTCTTTCCCGACGCCACTAGGGCCGCTGAGGATGAGCAAAATTCCCTTCATCGATTCAAAAGGTCCATGAGTCGCGATGCCACCTTTAGCGGATCATGACGTACGTAGTCGGATTCGTTCATAAAGTTGCCTACGACTGCTTTGAACCCCATAGCTTTAATTCGGTCGATATCGGCTTCAACCAGATATTGGTCCGACCCGCGGTACTTCTCGATGGTCGATTCGCTGGGGACGCCGGTGTTCACCACCACGTAATCGCAAATCCGCACGTCAACGTTTGCCCGAATCGCCGAAGCATGCTCCGCCGCGGTGAACGAATCGCTTTCTCCAGGCTGGGTCATGACGTTACATACATAGGCTTTGACGGCGGCCGACTTGTTGATCGCATCAGAAATGCCGGGCACGAGCAGGTTCGGGATCACGCTGGTGTAGACGCTGCCGGGTCCGGTGACAATGAGGTCAGCCTCGCGAATCGCGTGCAAGGCTTCTGGGTATGCCTCGACGTCGTCCGGATCGATAAATATCCGCCGAATTCGCTTGCCAGACTGCACAATTTTTGTCTCGCCGCAGATTTCGGTGCCATCTTCCATCAGCGCGCGCAACCGAATTTGAGCCATAGTTGACGGCACAACCCGACCGCGAATGTTCAAAACTTCGCTGGCAATGGTAAGCGCCTGGTCGAAGTCGCCGCCCGATTGCTCAACCAAACCTGCGATCAATAGATTGCCCAGCGAATGGCCAGAGAGCGAGCCGCGCGCTTGTTTGAACCGGTGCTGGAAAAGGTCGGTCATCAACTTTTCTGCATCGGCGAGCGCGACCAAACAGTTGCGGATATCGCCGGGCGGAATCATGCCCATTTCTTGAACAAGCCGACCGCTGCTGCCGCCGTCATCGCTCACGGTGACGATCGCCGTGATGTTGCTTGTATGCTGCTTCAAGCCTCGCAAGAGCGTCGACAATCCCGTTCCACCGCCAAGGGCGACGATTCTTGGGCCCGCCGCAAGTTGTTGCCGGCGCACGAACACGTTTACCATGCCACGGCTCGTAACGCCAGGGGTAAAGGTGCTGTACAGGCGACGCATCAAGGTGCGCGTTCCGGTGAAAAGCATATAAACGCCCAACAACAGAAATGCGCCGCCCGCAAAGTGATTGACCGCATCGACGTTTTCGCGGCCAACCCAAACTTCTAGCGATTCAGCCCAAAGGCCGGAAAGGTTTTCGATGAACGGCTTGGCCGCCTTAAAGAAGCTGAGGCCTAGGCCAAAACCGAAAATCAACAGCCCCGCGATGGCCATGAGCGCCGGGCCACGCAAGCCCGCAGTCGGCGCGAACATGCGCCGAATGCGATAGCGATTGATCAACGATCCTCCTTATCGGGCAAGAAAATTTGCAACAAACTGGCGAAAAGCGAATACAGCAAACTACCTGCAAACGCACCCAAAAACCCTTCTACCGAAAATCCTAATTCCAGCGAACCCGCCGCCATGAACATCGCCGCGTTGATGACCAGCGACATCAGCCCAAACGTCAGGCAGTTGAGCGGAATGGTAAGAAACTTGAGAATTCGCCCCAGAGTCGCATTGAGCACCGACAAGATCGCGACACCAGCAAACAGCCGAATGAAGTCACCAAACGTACTGGTTTGCACTTTGAAGCCAATGGGCAACAAGGAAGACACGGCGGCCGCAAGGATTAGCGCAACCACCATTAACGCCCACTTCATGACAAATCGCTTCATTTCTATCGCCTGATTGTCTATTGTATCTTCTTCGCGAAGTTGGTCTTGTCCACTATTGCGCGTATAATGGGTTTGATGCGCAACCTATGGATGGGTTGCGGAGCTAAATTAATCGTAGGAAACATTGCAGGATGCCAACTCAGACCAGGTCCACGGCCAAGCGCGCGGTTGTTAATGCCAAAGCCGCACCCCCCACCCACCTCGGCACGGATGTCTCGGGCATCGTGCTTATCGCGCTCGGCGGAATCATGCTGGTTGCGCTCATCGTTGGTCGTGGCGGCCTTATCGGCGATAGTTTGCGGAGCGTGTTTTCCAATTTGTTTGGTCGAGTCGCGTGGCTCGTTCCGTTTGTGCTTTTTGGGCTGGGACTAGCGCACATTCTGGGTAGCCGCAAGCTGGCGTCCACTCGTTTGGCATGGGGCATTGGCATCGTTTTTCTGTCGATCGTTGGGCTGATGGCACACGAACTCAACGGCGATTATTTTGATCCCGATACGGTCGCGATTAGCGGTGGATACGCTGGCGCGGTTGTGGGATGGCTTTTCGATACTCTGCTTGGCGCGGCAAAATTGGTCGGACTCGGCGCGCTGGGAATGATCGGCGCCATCCTTTGCCTGGATACACCCATCAAGAGCCTCATCGAGCTCGCGTCAAGGCGCAACGAATCGCCAACGCGCGCGGCCGTCACGGTGCCGAAATCGAACCTCGTCAACCGAGAAGCACGCGACCGGGCAAGCAGCGTTGCGCAAGGCGAATCCGATCGCGAAGACGCGCGCCCCATTGCTCAGCCACCTAAGACTACGCCGGTCATTCGGCAAAGCAAGCAAATGCCGATTGTCTCGTTGCAAACCCAGAGCAAGGAAGGCTACGAACTCCCGCCGCTTTCGCTTTTGCAGGAGCCGGTTTCGCGCCAAAAACGAACTCCCGAAGAGATGCAACGCAACATCGTGACGCTCGAGCGCACGCTTGAGGAATTCGGAATTGACGCCAACGTCGTTGAGATCGCCACGGGGCCAACCCTCACAAGGTACGAAATTCAACTTGGCCCCGGTATTCGTGTCAACCGCGTAACCGCGCTCGGCGACAACATTGCGATGAACCTAGCCGCCAGCCAGGTTCGCGTCGAGGCCCCGATCCCCGGCAAAGCAGCCATCGGCGTCGAAGTCCCGAACGAGCGACCAACCATGGTCACACTGCGCGAAGTCTGCGAGACCAAAGAATTCCAAGATCATCCGAGCCGGCTCGCGGTTGGCCTCGGGCAAGATGTCAGCGGCGCTAATCGCTACGCGGACCTCACCAAAATGCCGCACTTGCTGATCGGCGGCGCGACAAACTCCGGCAAGTCGATTGGCCTCGCATCCATCATCACGAGCTTGATCATGCGCAACACACCCAAGGATGTGCGCCTCGTGATGATCGACCCCAAGCGCGTCGAGCTATCTCTCTTCGATGGCATTCCTCACTTGATGTGCCCGGTAGTCAAGGACACCAAAGAAGCACCCGGTGTTTTGCGCGCGGTTTGGCGAGAAATGGATATTCGCTACGACCGATTGAGCGAGCGAGGCGTTCGCAATATCGACGGATGGAACGCAAAGGCATCGTTCGCGGAGCAACTTCCCTACATCGTCGTGGTCATCGACGAGCTAGCCGACTTGATGATTCAAGCCGCCGCGGAAGTCGAAACCAGCATCGTCAGATTGGCGCAACTCGCGCGTGCGGTTGGCATCCACCTCGTCATTGCAACCCAGCGTCCCAGCGTGGACGTCATCACCGGAACGATTAAGGCAAATATTCCGAGCCGAATTGCATTTGGCGTATCCAGCCACATCGACTCGCGCACGATTTTGGACGGCGCTGGCGCGGAAAAGCTGATGGGACGCGGCGACATGCTGTTCCTGCCGATTGACGCCAACAAGCCCGTTCGCATCCAGGGTTGCTACGTCAGCGAAAAGGAAATTGAAGAAATTTGCGCGCATTGGAAGCGACAGGAACAGCCGCAATACGTTTTAACGCCGGTAGATTCGCCGGCCGGAGAGCGCTCCGGAGCACCCGAAGGCGCCATCGAGAGCGACGAACTATGGGAAGATGTCGTGCGGTTCGTTGTCGAGCGCGGACAGGCCAGCACGTCAATGTTGCAACGCCGGTTTAGCATCGGTTTTCAAAGGGCTTCGCGCCTGATCGACATGATGGAAGAGCGCGGAATCGTGGGACCACGCGACGGCCCTCGACCGCGCGACGTGCTGGTCGACCCCATGGACGTGGAATCGTTATTCGGTCGATATCCGGTTCAAGAAATCGAAATGGATCCGCTGGACGACTAATCCTGTCCAGCGGTATCGAAGTTCGCGTTCAAGATTAGATAATCGTTAGTGCCGACGTACCCATCTTGGTCCAGGTCTGCGCGGGCGTCAAAGCCCGTCTCGCCCGTCGATTTGTCAAACGAGTTGTTAACGATCAAATAGTCATCGGTGCCAATGAAGTTGTCGCCGTTACAATCGCCGTTTATCAAGTTGACGCTCAGACCGCTAACCGAACCGAAAACGATGTTGACGTCCTTGATCCTGGCTTGCAAAGTGGTCGCGCCGCGGATGACCAGATCATAGTTGCCATCAGGCGCCGCGCTGGTGAGCGCAAAAGTTCCCGAATTGCCGATCGAACTGTTGATTGTTTCCACCGGATCAGTCGTGCCGGGGTCGCACAGCATCACTTCCAGCCCCATTCCGTTGCCATTGCTCGGCGTGCCAGGCATGCTAATCTCGCCGCTGATCGAGGTTGTTGCAATCATCAGCGACATATCGTCGACGCCGGGGCAACTCGAATTTGTTTTGTTCGATTCCAAAGGCGCAAAAATCAATCCGCTATTGGTGCCTAGGTTGCTCGGCATGACGGCCGCTGCCCAGCGATATTTCCAACCGGCGGAAAATCCCTCAGTTGGCCGCAGCGTGGATAGCAACGTTTTCTGCCCCGAACTGCGAAGAAACCACATTTGGTAGCGGGCCGCATTGGCGAAAATTCCACCAAATGGTTGACGCACCCACATGGAAATGCGATAGCGCAACCCTGGCTTCACCGCATTCGGCAGGACTTGTCCAAAAATATCGGGATCGGTGATGCCCGAGCTTGGACCCGTCCGGCAACCAACCCAGTGTGCTCCGGCGTGACCAGTTGCGCCGGTGAACCAATCGTTGAAATTTGGTGGCAGACCAAAAGAGTTCGTCGAAGAAAATGTGCTCGGCAAATTTTGGATAGCCACCCAATTGTCGGTGAGCTGGCCCATTCCAAACCGCGGGTTTGAGAAACTCTCAAAGCTTGGGTTCACGAACAGGTTGTCGGCCGCTCGCGATGGACCACAAAGGCACGCTGACGACAAAGCCAACAGGAATAACTTAGACTTAAACTTGCACATTGGAATGGAATCCTTGCCTACAGTGTAGTGCAATTCATCACAAATCCCAAACGTACCAGCAATTTTTAGGTCTCTTAGCCCAGGACTTTTGGGGGCAATTCGAACGCCGCAGGTAAACTGCTAGGTTCAAACATGGATTGGAAATCAACTCTCTTGCTCCCCGATGCAGACTTCACCATCGCGATGAAGGCCGACCTGGCTACGCGCGAACCGATGATTCAGGCTAAGTGGGAAGAGATTAACATTTACCACCTGTTGCAGGCTGAGCGAAAAGACGCCCCAGTGTTTGTTTTGCACGATGGGCCGCCGTACACGAATAACCCGGTCCACCTGGGCACCGCCGTAAATAAAATCCTTAAGGACTTTGTGCTGAAGAGCAAGTCGATGGCGGGATTTCGGTGCCCGTACGTGCCTGGATATGATAACCATGGTTTGCCGATCGAACAGGCTGTTCTCACGGATTGGTCGGCAGAAATTCGAAAGCAGCCGGGTCAACTCGCTGCCTTGGGTCTTGACGAAAAATGTGGCGATAACGAACTAACCAATCGGTTAAAGTCGCAAGTAAAAGATTTTCGCGACCGTTGCCGCGCACACGCCACAAAGTACATCGAAATTCAGACCGCGCAGTTCAAGCGGCTCGGAGTTTTTGGACTTTGGGAAAAGCCCTATCGGACGATGGACTTTCGCTATGAAGCAGAAATGCTCCGCATCTTCCGGAGGCTGGTAGAAAACGACCAGGTTTATCGCGGCCTGCGCCCGGTGATGTGGAGCCCCACAAGCCGAACCGCATTGGCCGATACCGAAATCGTTTACAACGACAAGAAGAGCCACGCAATGTACGTGCGTTTTCCGCTCGCATCCGATGGCGGGCATGGCTACGACAAGTACCCAAACCTGTACACAATCATCTGGACGACGACGCCTTGGACGATTCCCGCCAATCTCGCCTGCGCATTTCACCCTGACTTCGACTATGCGATCGTCAAGACGCCAGACGCCCACTACCTGGTGCTTAACCAATTGGTTGAAAAAACGATGGCGGCATGCGGAATCTCGGAGTACGAAGTTCTCGCGTACCAGGTGGGTAGCGAGCTTGAAAATGTTGTATTCAAGCATCCGATTTTCGATCGCCCCAGTCGCGCTGTGCTAGCCGATTACGTCACAACCGAAGATGGCACGGGTGTCGTTCATACTGCCCCCGGACATGGTCGCGATGACTTCTATACGGGATTGAAATATAACTTGCCGATCCTATGCCCGGTTGATGGCACCGGCAGCATGACCGCGGAGGCCGGCGAGTTCGAAGGGCTTTATTATGAAAAATGCTCAGCCGCCGTGATTGATCGGTTGCGCGAGCTGGGGCACTTGATGGCAATCAGCGAGATCACCCACAGCTATCCACACGCTGAGCGCGATGGAAAGCCCATCATCTTTCGAACGACCGACCAATGGTTTATCAGCATTGATGACAACGACCTCCGGCGCCGGATGCTCGAGCAAATTAACAACACCACCTGGTATCCCGCCTCCGCGCAACGCCGAATCGAAAGCATGGTCGCCGGGCGGCCCGATTGGTGCGTCAGCCGGCAACGACCGTGGGGCGTCGGAATTCCCGTGTTCTACGGGGCAAAAACGGGCACCCCGGTGCTCGATCCCTTCATCATCAATCGCGTCGCGGATTTGGTGGAGAAGGAAGGCTCTGACGCTTGGTTCATCAAAACTGCTGAGGAAATCCTGCCGCCAGGCTACACGCTGGGCAATACCGGCGAAACTGAATTCACCAAGGAATCTGACGTATTCGACGTTTGGTTCGATAGCGGTTGCACGAATCTGTGCGTTTTGGAAGGCAACGTCGAGCCCGAATGGAAGGAGCATTGGCCCGCTGACCTGTACTTAGAAGGATCAGATCAGCACCGAGGCTGGTTCAATACTTCGCTTGTGATTGGCTGCGCGACCCGCGATCAGGCTCCATACAAGGCAGTCATGACCCACGGCTTTGTGCTCGACGAAAACCGGGAAAAAATGTCCAAACGTAAGGGCAACGTCATCGAACCAGAAGCGGCGGCAAACACTTTTGGCGCGGACGTCCTGCGTTTTTGGGCGGCGAGTGTCGACTATTCCGAGGACGTACCGTGCGGCGAGAATATCTTGCGCCAACTGGGCGACCAGTATCGAACGATCCGAAATTCCTTGCGGTTCATCTTGGCGAACCTAAAAGGGTTCGACGGCAATCCACCGCAGACGCTACTTGAACTCGACCAATGGGTGATCGAGCAATGCGATCTGCTGGTCGCAGACTGCATAGACGCCTACCAGTCGTATGAGTTTGGGCGCGTAATGTCGAACATCCACAATTTCTGCGCGAAGGAGATCTCGGCTTTCTATCTTGATGCCATCAAGGACCGAATGTACTGCGATGGCGAGAATTGGGATTCACGCCGATCTGGGCAGTGGGCGTCCAGCCACCTGGTTAACCAATTGGTTAAACTCCTCGCCCCGATCTTGCCGCATACCGCAGAAGAAGTTTACGGCAAGCTTCCGCTGGACTCAAAAAAGGCGAGCATCCACCTCGAATTGTTCGACGCGCCGAGCGCAGAATCCATCAAAGCGATTGCGGAAAGTAAGCTGGAAACCAGATTCGCGGCGATGCTAGAAATTCGCGCCGAAGTGTTTGCTGCATTCGAGAGCGTCAAGGGCACCGATGGCCTCAAAAACTCGCAAGACGCGCGATGCACGCTGACAACGACGGCCGAAAACGTGCAGTTGCTGAAGTCGTTTGGCGATGAACTCCCGAACCTATTCAAGATGAGCGACGTTTTGCTTATGGAAGGCGACGCGAAAATTGAGTTTGCGCCAAGCCCGTTTGAACTCTGCGAACGTAGCCGAATCCGCCGTAGCTGCGTCGCCGAGGTCAAGCTTAAGTCAGGCGAAAGCGTCAAGCTCAGCGCGCGCGACCAGAAGGTGATGCAGGAAATGGGACTACTATGATGGAATCGACTACGACAACTAGCTCCGAAAAGGCCGTCAGATCGGTCCCGTTGGTACGAATATCGTACTTCTTGTTCTGGTTTGTTGCGTTTTTGGCGCTTGACCAAGGGGTTAAAGCGTGGTGCCGCCACAAGTTTGTGATTGGCGAAAAGCTCGCGTTTCCCATTCCCAACGTATTCGAAATCACGCTAACGTACAACAAAGGCATCGCGTTCGGGTTCTTCCAAGGGTCAGGGGTGCTGTTCGCGCCGGTGGCGATCCTGATCACTCTATGGGCATTTCTCTTCTGCCGCCAGCATTCGCATGAGCGCCGCTGGGTTCACTTGGCGGCTGCGTTGTTGGCCTCCGGGGCCATCGGCAACCTCATCGACCGAGTTTGGCTTGGGAAGGTCACTGACATGCTGTGGTTCAGGGCTATAAACTTCCCCGTATTTAATATTGCAGACAGTTGCATCACGATAGGAGCGTTGATGTTTGCGCTTCGTTTCATTTTTGAACCAAATGGTCAAGGTTCAGGCACCGACATGCCAATAACAAATACGTGAATGCGTGCGCCTTCTTGCTGAGGGTGTGCGTAAAGGAATTCGGAGATGATGGACAAGAAACAAATTGGTGCAGGCCCAGAGTGGTTCTTTTTGACCGCGCTGATGGCCCCGACTGCACTGCAAGCCTCTCGCCCACTTGGCCGTAGAATTGCGAATAGCTTAGTTGATTTGGGAACCGCGCTCAATCAAGCAATGGATGAGGCAGAAAAACATGAGGCGAGCATGGTGGACGTGCCTGCGCCGACCGCCGCGCCTGCCGCCGCACCAACCCCAGTTCAAGCAACCGCACCGGCACCGCCAACGAGCGTTAAGCCCACCCAAGTGGAAGCGGCTCCGCCTAAACCGTCAGTTGCACCAACGCCAGTACCAACACCGGTACCGGCAGCCGAGTCCATCGCACCACCAAAGCCTACTCCCGCGAAGCTTGAAACCGTCATCGCAAGCGCGCCAAATGAAGCATCGGCTGAGGATTTGATGGCTCAATTCGAGGCAACCGCGAGCAGCGCACCCGAAAAGCCCGTTGCCGCGCAAAAGCCTGTGGTTCAGCCTGAAGCTCCCGCGAGGCCAGTCGCCACCGAGATTCCACGCCCAGCAGTCAACCCCGACGCCGCGCCCGCACCTGTCAAGCCTGTTGCACCAGCAAATGTCGAAATTCCTGCACCTGCGCCGCGCGATTTGCCGATGCCGCCGAAGCCAGCCGCACAGCAAGCAGCCCCGGCACCAATCGAGCCACCCGTAAAGCCCGTGGCACCGGTGATGCAAGAAGCGCCGCCCAAGCCCGTTTTTCCAACCGCAGAAACCGCGCCGCCGAAACCAGTGGCACCGATCGCTCCGGAACCAGTTGCCCCACCAGTGAAGCCGGTTGCACCAGTTGCCGCCGAATTGGCCGCGGCACCTCCGAAGCCAGTCATCCCGTCCACTCCGGTCGAGGCACGACCAGAAGCACCCAAGCCAATGGTCGCTGAAGCTCCCGCGAAACCGGCGATGCCAGAAGTACCGTTACCGACGAAGCCCGTGGTTACAGCGGCGGAAGCACCCGTTGCTCCGCCAAAGCCCACGATGCCGATAGATGTGCCCGAACCGACAGCGGAACAAGCAGCTCCAGGCGCACGACCAGCTCCTACCGCAGCCGAGCTGATGAATCAGTGGAATACGGACGCGCCAGCCCCGGTTGCCCCCGTAGCACCCGAGCCCATTGCGCCACCCGCCCCTCAAGTGCCGGTTGCTCAAGAGGCTCCAGCACCCCCAGTTCCGATGGCACCGATTCCGGCTCCTGAAGCTCCAGCAGCAAAACTGGAAACTCCGACGGCACCGCGGAGCCTAGCTGAAGCGATTTCGAATCAGTCCCAAGGCATTCAGGTTGGCCCCAACGCGCCCACCAAGCCAGAGGCTAAGAAAATTGACCCATCGCAGGGATCAGCGCCACCGCCAATTACGGCGGCTCCAGACGAGGATTGGGCGCAGCACCTGCGAAACAAAGAAGAGTCGAAGGCCGTGCCACACGACGAAATCGGCGAATGGGACTTTGCCAAGATGAAGCAACAGCAGCGAGCGATGCAACAAGCAGGCATCATTCCGCCGCCCGCGCTGGCAAAGGTCGAAAAGCCGAAGAAGCGTGGACTCCCTTTTTCTCGTCGCGGAACCGAGGCGACCGAAGTGCAGCCTAGCAGCCTCGTTGACGCGAAAAAGGACGTGAAACCCGGAATTCGGTCCCGGATCACGAACAAGCCAGCATCCCAAGAATCCCCGCAAGCGCCCGACATGCCATTCGAAGCACCGGTCGCAGCGGAAACCTTGCACATCGCACCAGGTGCCATGATGACCCCGCCGGTCGCGCCAGAACAAGCGGCTGTAGTACCGCCCATCGAGGTCGCGGTTGCTACGCCAGCGGACGTCTTGACAGTCGATCGCCCGGTTGCCGCGCCCGTTTCGAATCGAACTCGGTTTGTGGTCGCTGACGACGCCGAGACGGCCTAAACATAATTCAGAAGCATTGCTTCAAACCGGGGAATCCGACAACGATGTTGGGTTCCCCACTTCATTTTTCGACGCACAAAAATGCCCCAATCGCAGCGGTGCGATTGAGGCATTTTCAGTTTACTAGGCGTTGACGAGTAGCCGCGAGCCCATGAATTCAACCATGTCTGCAATGCGGCAGCTGTAACCCCATTCGTTGTCGTACCAGGCCACAACCTTGACGAAGTTGCCCATGCCAATTGTGTCAACGGCGGAGAAGATTGAGCTGTGCTCGGCACCGATCAAGTCGCTGCTGACAAGCTCCTCCTCGCTGTAGCGCAGGACCTTCTTCATCGGTCCGTCGGCATACGCCTTCACGGCTGCGTTGATTTCCTCGGGCGATGCATCGCGCGAAAGTAGCGCGGTGAAGTCCACCACCGATACCGTTCGCGTAGGAACGCGGAACGCCATGCCGGTGAATTTGCCCTTAAGCTCGGGAATAACCAAGCCAACTGCCTTAGCCGCGCCGGTGCTACTGGGAACGATGTTCTCGGCGGCTGCGCGTGCATCTCGCAGGTCCTTGGCGGCGGTATCCACCGTCTTCTGCGAGTTTGTGTAGGCGTGGACCGTGGTCAACAGGCCCTTTTCGATCCCAAATTTCTCGTGCAAGATCTTTGCGATCGGTGCAAGCCCGTTGGTCGTGCAGCTAGCGTTGCTGATCACGTCGTGCTTGCTTGGGTCGTAGTCGTTTTCGTTGACGCCCAATACAACGGTGACGTCTTCATTCTTTGCGGGAGCGGTGATAAGCACCTTCTTTGCGCCCGCGTCTATGTGTGCCCGGGCCAGATTCGCGTCGGTGAATCGGCCGGTAGCCTCGATGACGATATCGCATCCCAAAGATGACCACGGAATCTTGGCGGGGTCAGTCTCGGCGAAGACGGTGAGTTTGTCGCCGTCAATCGTGATGCTCTTCTCGTCGTTTTCGACAACGCCCGCGAATGGACCGTACGTGGTGTCGTACTTGAACAGGTGGGCGTTCGTTCGTGTGTCGGTGAGATCATTGATCGCCACGACGTCGAACTGGCCCTTGTAGTGCTTCAACAATGCTCGAAGCGAAAGCCGGCCGATACGGCCGAATCCATTAATACCAATTCGAACTGCCATAGGCCTTAGTTTACCGGCTATTGGGTTACATTCGCGGGCAAAGTGGCTTGGTTTGGCCAATCGTTAACACACGATTTGTTACGCTAACAATCGTGAATATTCTCGAGTAAAACGCGGCGATTATCGGCGCGCGGCGACCAGAATTTTCTGCCACTTTTCGGTTAACGCGTCGGTCTGAACGCCGTTGTGGTTAACGCTGGAGTGGATGAAGTAGCCGTTGCCCATGTAGATGCCTGTGTGGCCAATTCGATTGTATTTCTTGCTCCAAAAGTAGAGACGATCGCCTGCCTGCAGGTCTTCTTTGTTATAAATTGGCTGACCGACCAGCGCTTGCTCGCGAGCGGTTCGCGGCAAGTTGACACCGATTTTGCCGTACAGCGTGCGAACGAATGCGGAGCAGTCAATGCCTCGACGGATATCCTCGCCACCCCATTTGTAGGGCGTGCCGATGTAATTCAGCGCATAGCGGGCGATTCCGGCTCGCGAGGTCAAGTTCCCGCGTTCGATGCCGTCTGAGCTTACGGCGGGGTCTTGTGTTGGCTTTTCAGCCTTGTCCAGCGTGACATCGTAAGGGAGGCGAGCGACCACATCGGCCCGCACATAGCCTTTTGCCATGTTCTCCATGACAACTTCGAGCCAGCCTTCGTACTTTGATGTCTTGATGATCAGATACTCGTAGGGCTTGGCGTTCCAGTAAATGCGGGACTTGGACGACGGCTTCGACCGGATCGCGGTGGACTCGACGGTTTGGCCCAGTTTGCCCAGCACTTTGCCCGCCGATTGGGCAAACGCCATGCACGCGGACCACATCAGCAGTCCGGAAACAACGAGTTTCGAGGGGATTCTCCAATTCATGAGGCGGGGTTACTCAAAGTTGATTTTCGGGTCAGGACTGGCGGCTCCTCAGGCTAAAACCGCTGTTAATGCTCCTAGAATTTGCAATCCATCTCGACCGCCGCGCAGCTCTCTCGTCGCGCGCTCGGGATGGGGCATCAGGCCAAGAACGTTGCCCGCCGGGTTAACGAGGCCAGCGATATTGTCTAGGCTACCATTGGGGTTCTCTGCGGCATAGCGAAAGGCGATCAAATCGTCGTCTTGAAGGCGCTTGAGTGTGTCGGCATCACAAGTAAAGCGGCCTTCTCCGTGGGCGATGGGCAATATCACAGTAGATTTGACGTTCTGAGTCCAAAAACTAGTTCGGTTAACTGCTTCGAGCGTCACG
Organism: uncultured Chthonomonas sp.; assembly: GCA_964422285.1. Classification (GTDB taxonomy): domain Bacteria; phylum Armatimonadota; class Fimbriimonadia; order Fimbriimonadales; family Fimbriimonadaceae; genus UBA2391. The sequence goes on along the minus strand of CAYRAX010000044.1, from coordinate 391 downwards.
CGTTTGCACGTAAATTTCTCGTGGTCGTTGCGCATCAAGGCTCCGGCGAGCAATCCAGCCTCGGTCAGGACTTGGAAGCCGTTGCAGGCTCCGATGACGGGTCGGCCGTCGTTGGCGAGCTTGATCACCTCGGACATGATGCTTGAGCGGCTGGCGATCGCGCCGCAACGCAAATAGTCACCATAGCTGAATCCGCCCGGCAAGAACACAGCGTCAAAACCGCTCAGGCTGTGGTCATCGTGCCACACGAACTCGGAGGCCACACTGACATCGTTTCGCAGGGCAAAAAGCGCGTCCTGGTCACAATTTGAACCTGGAAATCGGATCACCGCAACCTTCACCCGACAACCTCGAATTCAAAATCTTCGATCACCGGGTTCGCGAGCAGCTT
>CAYRAX010000043.1:0-16338 GCA_964422285.1 uncultured Chthonomonas sp. | reverse complement strand
AGCGACGACCGAGCTTGTCCAAGACCACGAATTGAAGCGAAATATGAATGCGCTGATGGTTCAATCTGCGGTGACGGCTGAGCGGTTTGGCGCGCTTGCTGCGCGGCTCGACAAGACCTTGGCCGCCAATTCCGGCGCGATCACCCAGATGATGAAGAATGGCAAAACGGTCAGCACCGACATCGCCGCCGTCAGCCGCGAGTTCAAATCCTACGTTCAAAAGGGAACGCTACAGGGCAACATCGACACGCTCTTCACGAAAATCAACACTGCGCTCGATAATGGCAACCAGATTTTGGCGTCAGTGAAGCAACTTGCCGCCGATCCAGCGATGCAAGACAACTTGAAGGGGATCATCGCCAACACCAAGACGATGACCGATAAGGGAACCGAAATCGCGGAAAACGCCAAGTTGCTCACCGGCAAAGGGGTCGAGTTTGCCGACGAAGCTACCAGCCTCATGAAGAAGGCCAACAAGCTTGCGGATCAAGCCGCTGACCTGATGAACGACCTGAAAAAGCGTTTGTTGCCCGGAACGAACGGCGGACCGCTTTCCAATTTGAAAAAGATCCAGGTAAGCGCCGACATCATGCGTGAATCCAGGCCTAATCGCTGGCGATCAGAGGTCGCGGTGAACATGCCGCTTGGCAAGAATTCGCTGGAATTGGGCCTGTGGGACGCCTTCGAATCCAACAAACTTACGGCTCGGTATGGCCAGCCCCTAGGAAAAAATGGTCAATTGAAGTACGGAGTATTTGCAAGTAAGCCAGGGGTTGGGGTAGAATTTCCACTCGCGCCGAATCTGCGCCTGCGGGGAGACCTGTTTGGAGTCAACAATCCGCGACTCGACCTGCGAGCAGGATTTGGCATCACGAAGAACGTGCACGGCTGGATCGGTTTGGAGCGCGTATTCGAGCGGAATGCCCCCAGTATTGGGATAGGAATCCGCCCATGAGAAGGTATTTGAACCATGAAGGTTATCTTGAATCAGACCGTGCCCAAAGTCGGCAAAGAAGGGCAAGTAGTCAACGTTAAAGACGGCTACGCGCGAAACTATCTGTTTCCGCGCAATTTGGCCACGCTTGCAGACAAGAATCAGCTGAAGGCCCTAGACATCCGCAACGCACGAATTGCCAGCAAATTGGCCGAAACCAAGGCGGCGGCCGAGACGCTGAAAGAGAAGCTGGAAGGCAAAAGCGTCAGCATCGAAGCGAAGGTCGGCAAAGAGCTGGGCAAGCTTTATGGCGCGATCACGAGCCAAGACGTTGCCGACGCGATCAAGGCCCAACTGGGTGTCGACTTGGAAAAGAAGCAGGTTGGCTTGCTTGAACCCATCAAGCGGCTTGGCAAGTTCAAGCTGAGCATTGATCTCCACCGCGAAGTGGACGCGCACATCGAGTTGAACGTGTTCGATCCGAATGCGCCGGTCGAGGAAGCTAAAGAAGAGGCTCCCGCACCGGTGGAAGAAGCCGAAACAGAACCCGAAGCCGTCACTTCCTAACCAACGGATTTGGCGAATTGAAAAGAGTTCTTGGTTCGGTGGAGCCAAGAACTCTTTTTTTGCGTACTTACAATGGCGCTCGTGCGGCAAAGGTCTGAACTTGTGCTGATCCGTCGCCGTCGGCAGGGTATCGGTAATTACAATGCCGAATTGCGCAGGTAAAAACGAGTCATCGACAGAGGTACATAAATTTGAACGCAGCCGAAGTTTCTCAGTTGACCACCGAAATGGTTCGCCAAGTCGAAAAAGCGATTGTGGGCAAAACCGAAACCATCGAGCAGGCTATTTTGGTGCTGCTTTGCAATGGTCACATTTTGCTGGAAGATATTCCTGGCGTCGGAAAGACCACGATGGCCAAAGCGCTCGCCAAGACGATTGGTGGCGAGTTCCGGCGGATTCAGTTCACGCCCGATCTTTTGCCGGCCGACATTACGGGTGCCGCGATCTATAACCAGCGCGACGGCACATTTGAATTCCGCCCGGGACCCGTTTTTGGCAATGTGATTTTGGTTGACGAAGTCAACCGCGCGACGCCAAAGACCCAATCCTCGCTTTTGGAGGCGATGGAAGAGCGCCAGGTGACCACAGACGGTGTTTCGCGCGCCCTGCCAAAGCCGTTTTTCGTCATCGCGACGCAAAACAACTTGGAAATGACGGGCACCTATCCGCTTCCCGAAGCTCAGCTCGACCGGTTTTTCGCTCGCATTCGGCTCGGTTATCCCGATCGCGCGGCGGAAGTGAACATCCTTGAATCGCAACAGGTCATGCACCCATTGGAACTCGTTTCACAAGTCAGCGATGTCGAGACCTTGATTCGCGCGCAGACCTTTGTGAAAGGCATTTTCATGCACGAGAGCATTCGGCAGTACGTCGTGGATATCGTGCGATCGACCCGCGAACACAGCTTGTTGGTGGTCGGTGCTTCGCCGCGCGGAACGCTTTTCCTTGCTCACGCTGCCCAAGCGCATGCGGCACTGCGCGGTTCCTCGTTTGTGAATGCGGATGACGTCAAGGCGGTGGCATCCTTGACTCTAAGCCATAGGGTAATCGCTCGCGGCGAAGTGCGCGCGCGCGGACTAACCAACGAACAGATCATCGATCAAGTGCTCTCTTCGGTGCCCACTCCCGTTCCCGTCGAATAAGCTCGTGAGACGAATCGCCCGCGTTGTGCCCGGTTATGCGGCGCTATTTATGGCGCTCATGGCCGTCTTGATCGACTCGCCGCCGTTGTTTTATATGGCGACCGCGATGATCGCCACCATCGTCGCGTGCCGAATACAAGCCAGCCTATCGGTTCGCGGTTTGCGGCTGGAGCGAACGACCCCGCCCGCCAGCCATGTCGGCGAACTCGTCACCGTAAGCTTGGCGGTTTGGAGCGAGCACCGCATGAAAAGGCCGCTGATTCAGGTGCTCGATCATCTGCCGCCACGTTTGAAGGCCGGCGATCGAACGCCGAGCGTGCCCATCGCTCCAAGCTTCGATCAACCCATCCAGACGCGCTATTCGTTCCGTCCGATGCGCCGCGGAATCTTCCGATGGTCGGATGTCGAGGTCATTGGAACGGACGCGCTCGGGCTGGTGACGACATCGAAAATTTACACGACCGAACCGACGGAACTCGTCGTTTATCCGGCCAAATTCGCGGTTTCGCTCGCCCTGAAGCCGGTCAGCGGGACAGGCGGCATGACCGACGCCGAGGCAGGGAAGTATCGCGGCAGCGGCTTGGAGCCCCGTGGAGTTCGCGAATACGTACCAGGCGACCCGCAACGCCACGTCCATTGGCCAAGTTCGGCGCGGCATGGATCGCTCATGGTCAAGGAATTTGAATCTGGCGCGGAACTCAGCGCGAGCTTTTTGATCCAGCTGGAGAAGGGAACGGAGGTCGGCGAGATGCTGACGACGCTTGAGGCGATGTGCGGCCACGCCGTGTTCCTTGCCGAGAGCTTTTTCAAGTTGGGTGCTTCGGTTCAGTTTCCACTTCTCAACGATCGCGCGGTGCCCGGCATGGCTGCCCATGAGCGTTTGCGCCAGATCAACGAGTTGCTTGCGCAAGTGCACGCCGACCACGAGGATTCGCTATCGACTGACCTGATGACAAGCTCGCTGCAGCTACCCGATGGTGGGAGCCTTTACATCATGCTGGCGGTCGCGGATGCCCCTCTGCCCGGTGTACTCGCGCGAATGCAGCAGTTTGAGCGCGTTTGCCTGATTTACGATCCAGCCGACTACGGAACTTTGCCGCCGCGTACGAAAAGCGCATGTGATCGAGTGTATTTGGATGAGCTGCGCGCGGCCGGATGCCAGGTGATCATGATGCCGAAGGTGGTGGATCTCTCGTGAAAAAAATTGGCGCAAGCGTCTCGGGAGCAGATTTCTTCTTGGCAGGATTGGCCTCGGGCATTGCTGCTTTTTCCAGCGCGATGTCGGTCAGCCAGCACCTGTTTGCGTGGCTCTGCCTCGGGGGTTCCATCGCATTTTCGTTCATCGCGCGGCAGATCAACAAGCGCATGGGCGCGCATGCCGCTTCGGTGGGGCCGTGGCTCTACGTATTTGGGTTGCTCGCGATTTCGATCGCTACGCCGTGGCTCAACCGCATGCTCCCAGCGGACGGCTATCCAATTCAGGCGATCGCGGCAGGCTGGCTGACGTTCATGGTTCTCGGCGGTAGCTTGCTGGCGCTCACCGATGGCCCGCTTACGTTTCAAATCGTGCCGAGCATCGCGATTTTCGGCCTCGTCGGCGCATTCGACACGTACCCGTATGCGTCGGCACTGTTCTTCGTATTCATCGCCTTGGCCGCGAGCCTGTTTTTCCGTGCCCACGCGCGTAGCATGCTGAACCAAATGGAGCTCGCGCTTTCACCGCAATCACGCGATGGCCTACGGGGCAAGGCACTGGCGCAACGGGCGATTGAGTCGGGTGCCTGGCGCTGGATGGCGGGTCCCGAATGGGCTTTGGTGTCGGCGCTCATCATCATTTCGCTTAGCGTTTTCGGGGCGCCAGCCATTCGCCAAACGGTGCGAACCGTCGTTGGCGACGCACGCATCAACATCGTTCCGCCGGTGAGTTCGAGCACATCCAGCAACAATTTTAAGCAAAACCAGGGCCAAATTTCGATTGGAAATGGCCCCACGGCGATGACCGATACGCCGGTTTTCAAAATCAACTTTCCCCAGCCGGATTATCTACGTGGGTCCACGGCTGACGTGTACACCGGCTCTGGGTGGCGGCGGCAATACAACCGAAATGTGCAATCTCGCACCGAGCGGATGCCGAGCTATGAGCGCATTCCGGCGATGGGCATTTCGGTCAATTTTGAGATCGAGTTTCTTTCGGGCCGCCACGACACCGTTTATGTCCCGGGTGAGGCAGTTTCGGTATCGTCCAAGTCTGGCACGATGAGCATTCGCGCCACCGACCAACTCAATATCGAACCCGATGGGACGGTGAACCTGGATGGACAGGCAGAGCGCGTGACGGGCCTGGCGCGGGTCATTGGCGAACCTGATGTCAACCATCGATCCCGAATGGGTTATTTGCGCACGCAGCAATTCTATACTTCGACCGAGAATGTGCCCGAAAGTGTTGTGCGGTTTGCCGAAAGTGTCACCCAGACCGCGACCACCGACCTCGACCGCGCGCGCGTACTTGAATCCGCGATCGGCGCGCAGTGCAACTACAACCTCAAGGTTCCGCCGATCCCCAAAGGCGAAGATGTGGTGGAATATTTCCTCTTCAACGAGCGCCAGGGCTATTGCGATATGTTCGCGTCCTCCATGGCGGTTTGTGCCCGCGCGGTAGGGCTTCCAGCGCGGGTGGCGACAGGATTCATCGTGCGCGATGATCGCCAAGACGAAGAAGGCTACTACACATTGCGCGATTCGGACTACCACATGTGGGCGGAAATCTATTTTGAAGATATCGGCTGGGTGCCGTTCGATCCGACAAAATACGCGGCTGTGGTGACCGACGATGCGGCTTCAACGCGAGCACGGATCCCTTGGGATATCGTCGGAATTGCGTTAGGTTCGGCGGTCGCAATCGTGCTGGCATTTCGTTCACTGCGTGGGTTGCTCGGGCGACGAACGCCGGTCGATCCGGCAGCCCGTCAGCGCTCACGCGTGCATGGCCTAGTCATCGACTATCAGCGCGTTCTTTCGCGAGCATCGCGTCGGCCGCGTCGAATGAACGAGACGCTGGGCGAATACTTGGAGCGCGTGAAGCCGACTTTGGGCGCGGCGACGTCGGTGGCCGAAGACGCGTTGCCAGACTTGGAGTCGCTGCTTTTTTCGCCAGAAATGGACCAGGATCGGATAGACTCGGTGGCGAAGCAGTTGCGCGATTTGCGCGTGCTAGCCAAGAACCGATGAAGGACGAATCCGCCAGTGCTGTCAAAAAAAGTTGCGTTTTGATCCAAGGATCAGAAGACGTGTTGCGGCGTCGCATCCTGGCCGATTTGCTCGCGGCGGCCCAAGCGGATGAATTCGACCTTGAGACCGTGCTCGGCGACCAAGCTTCGTTCACCGAGGTAATAGGCTCGGCGGGAACCGCGCCGTTTTTGTCAGACCGTCGGGTGATGGTCATTCGCCAAGCACTACGTTTAACGGTGCCACCAAATGCGAGCGAATTGCTCGCTGGGCTGCCAAGCACCTCGCTTGTGATTTTTGTCAGCGACGAGGAGCCGAGCGGCGAGCGAGACCGCGATACATCGGCAAATGCGCTCGCGGCCGCCGTAAAGACCGCAAAAGGAGCGGTTCTCGCTGCCACGATTGATGATCCGAAAAAGGTCAAGGACCGGCTGCGCGATGATGCGCGCGAGATGGGCAAGTCGATTTCACCAGTGGCGACCGAAACTCTGGCCGAGATGTGCGGCGGCGACTATTCGCGCGCCTACGCGGAGCTACAAAAGCTTGCGCTATACGCGGGCGAGAACAACGAAATTCGAGAGTCGGAGGTCAAGCTGGTCGTCAAACCAAGCCGAAGCTGGAACATCTTTCGACTTGTTGACATGGTTGTGGCCGGCGACGTCAGCGGGGCGCTGATGCAGCTGCGCACCTTGGCTGGCACCGCGAACCAGGCGGACGATGCCGCCAACCGCACGATATTGCCCATGATGGCGCGGCAGTTCAAGTTGCTCTGGCAAGGTCGGTATGCGCTGGACCAAAAGCGGCCAATTACGGAATTTAAGGCGGCGTGGCCAGCCAAGCCGAACTTGGCTAGCGAGCGAGATTGGATTCAAAACCGTGTGTTGCAGTCGGCGCGCCGGATCCGCTTAGACAGCATCGAAGCGTGTTTGGAGCACTTGGCGATTGCCGATGCTAAGCTCAAGGGAGTTTTGCCCGGGCTCAACGCGTTTGAAACACTCGAAACGCTGATACTCGATTGTTGTCAGGCAGTAAAGCTGGTTGCTGAGAAGTCGGCCTGAACGCTACTTCGAGATTTCGAGAACTTGGTAGCGCATTTTGCCAGCGGGAGCGCTGAACTCAACCTCGTCGCCAACCGCGCGGCCCATCAGCGCAATACCCATGGGCGATTCATCGCTAATCAGGTCGTTTTCGGGATCGGCCTCAAAGGACGAAACCATGCGAATTTTGAACTCAATTTTGCGCTCAGGATCGCGAACTGTCACGTAGTTGCCGACGCCGACGTGGGTCACAGATAGCGTGTCGGTGTCGATCACTTGGGCTTGGGCAAACACGCCCTTAAGCTCGGCGATGCGGTTTTCGACAATCGCTTGTTCGAACTTGACTTCATCAAGCTCGTTGTTGTCTTCGCTGAATTCTCCATGCATTTTGCTGTCGCGCAATCGCTCGGCGATCTCGCCACGTTTTACCGAGGTGAGATGGTCAAGCTCTTGCTGCAGTGTCGCGTAGCCTTCCGGTGTGATGAAGACTGCTGTGCTGCTGATTTGGCTTAGTTCAAGTTCTTCCATGGAGTTCCAGTCGTTAATTTGACCCGTCATTATAGCCGTTCTCGTGTTAATATTTGCCTGTCACGCGAATAATTGGCAACTTTGCTTTGGCGAACAAGTGCTATTACCGAGATATTTCTAACGTTTTTCTCCCGATGAAAGTTCACCAAAGACTGAAAGTTTCGGCTCGCCGAGTGCAAGTCATTCTGCTAAACTCGAAAGCGATGCGTTTTCCGATCAAGCATTTGCTGGCTTTTTTGCTGGGGATATTGCCCATTTTGGGGCTTGCGCAGACCCCAGCGGGCAGTTCAACCGAAGCCATCAAGAAGATCGTGTACCAGGTTCGGCCCAACATCATGGTGATGGTGCGGGTGGACCAAACGAACTCATGCCTCGTCGAAGTCAGCGCGCTCGATCCCGAGTATCCGCCCGAACTAATGGCCAAACAATGCCAGCGGCTGGGGACGCTCGCCGGTTCGCCGGTCCGTGGGTTCGCGCTTCTGCAAACCGACCCAAACAATGCTGAGCTGAATATTCTCAAGGCGAAATTTGCGACGGATAACCTGGTCAACCGCGCGACAGGCGCGCTGGATTTGCAGTCGATCATCCGTGCTTTCGCGGGAGAATCCGGGCGGTTCGTCACCAATGGAATGTCGATTCACTTTGCGGGTGAGCGGCCGACAAATTCCACGATTCGAACGTACTTATCGGACGCGGTTGCCGTCTATGGTGAGGTGCTGTCAAACCCCGACGGATTGGAATATAGGGTGCGGCTTCTAACGCAGGACGCGGAGACGATTGTGTTACCTAGAGTGTATACGCCGACGCCGAAACCTCTGCCAAAACCGGAGCAAAAGGGTGGAATTCAGCCACTCATTTGGGTGCTTTTGACGCTAGCATCACTCGCAGCAGGGGCGTTGGTATACTGCTTCGTTGTCGGAATCGGTTGGCCGAAAGGTCGCGCACGAACATAGTAGTTGGTTATGACGGATCTCAACAGTATTCACATGCAGCAGCTCATCCAGATTGGATATGAGCTCGGCGCGTCGGACATCTTCATCAAAGCGCACCAGCGACCGATGATGAAGCAATTTAGCCAAGTTAAGCCGGTTCCGGGCGAATGGCCGATCATCGACGAGCAAACTGCATATCGCTTGGTTTATGAGTTGATGTCCGAAAAGCAGCGAAAGCACTTTGAAGACCATCTCGAAATGGACCTCGCCTTTCAGGTCGGCGATACCTGCCGTGTTCGTACCAACATTTACATGCAGCGCGGCGCATGCGCAACCGTCTGCCGAATCATTCCCATCGAGATTCGAACGCTGGAGCAATTGGGGTTGCCACCCGTTTTGGCGGAAACCACAAAGCACCGGCAGGGACTTGTTCTCGTTACTGGTCCGACGGGCTCTGGTAAGACGACGACGCTCGCGGCCCTGATCGACATCATCAACGCTTCGCGCCCGTGCCACATTGTCACCGTCGAAGACCCGCTCGAAATTGTCCACCGCGACAAGACTGCGTATGTCAGCCAGCGCGAAGTCGGAATCGACACTTTGGACTTCCAGCCAGCGTTGCGCGCGGTGGTCCGTGAAGCACCGGACGTCATTCTCATTGGTGAAATGCGCGATACCACCACGATGAACGTCGCGATGCAAGCCGGTGAAACCGGTCACTTGGTTTTTTCAACGGTCCACACGTCGTCGGCTTACGAAACGCTGGACCGCATCATCAACATGTTCCCGCCGCACGAAAAAACGCACCTTTGTATCCGGTTGGCGAACTCTCTGAAAGCGATCGTCGCGCAAAAGCTGGTGCCGCGTTGCGATACTCCTGGCCGCGTAGTCGTCAACGAAATCCTGATCTGTACGCCCACGGTGAGCAAGGCGATTGAGGATGGCCACTTCGGCGACCTTTATCACATGATGAACGAGGGCGCGTTCTGGGGCATGCAAACGATGAACCAGGCTCTGGCCCGATACGTGAAAGCGGGGATCATCGCCGAAGAAGTGGCACTCAACCACTCGGGAATCGTTTCCGAACTCAAGCAGCTACTTCGCCGCTGATCGAAGGCAGGCAACGCCAAGGGGAAGTTCGGCGACGTTCCATCGGTCGCTCGCAACCACAAAGCGGAAGCCTTCGTCTTCGGGACTAATCGAGTACCAATCGGCACTTAAATCTTCGAGCCAAGGATTGAGTGAGCGCGCGATTCGCATCTTGGTGCTTCGCGACATTTGGCTCAGCGAGTGCGCCCAGCGCTCCGCTTCTTCCAACGAATCAAAATCTCGGAAGTAGAGTAGTGAATCTGCGCCCGCTCGGCATTCGGTTGGAACGATGGAGCGCTCCTTATACTGTCGCATGGTGATGACGAGATTTCTGGTCACGCCAACATGGAGCGAGCGAGTCGAATCTGAGACGATGTACACGTAAATGGACGTCATTCCGGCAACTCCGCCGAGGACTTTGTTAGCTCAGCCGCAAACTATTATAAAACAAAAAATTTCAAAAATCCCGAAAATATTCTAGTTTTTTTGAACTTTGTTTGTTGGCTTGGGCGTCTATATCCTCTTTGTCACAAACAGGACGCCCAGGCAGATCATAAAGATGCCGAAATATCGGCGAAGCTCGTCGCTGCTCACCGAAAGCGCAAATTTGGATCCGTAATATGCGCCGCCCAAATATCCGGCCGCGATGAGACCGCCAAAAACCAAATCGGCGTTGTTCGCTTTCCAATAATTCATCACCGCGAGGATGCCGACCGGTGCGAGCAACGCGACGAGCGATGTGCCCTGCGCCTTTTGCTGCGAAAATTGGAACATCAGAATCAACGCTGGCACAATGATGATGCCGCCTCCGATGCCAAAAATGCCGCTGCTGATGCCGGCAACCAAACCCAAAATCAGGCACAGAACGTAGTTCAACATGATTCGGAGTATGGATGATCGCGCATAATTCTGGGCGTGGACGATTCTCGCCCTAGTTGGGATACCTACTTTATGGACATCGCGCACCTCGTCGCTACTCGCGCGACTTGCAAGCGACGAAGCGTGGGGGCGGTTTTGGTTCGAGAACGAAGAATTTTGGCGACCGGCTATAACGGTGCTCCGCGCGGTTTGCCTCACTGCACGGCGGAGGGGCCGCACCACGATTGGCCCGACGGATGCATGCGCGCGGGGCACTGCATTCGCTCGCTACATGCCGAGCAAAATGCGCTGCTTCAAGCGGCGATGATTGGGGTTCCGTGCCAAAACGCAACCATCTATGTTACGTGCCAACCCTGCAACACGTGCGCAAAAATGCTCGTGAATGCGGGTGTCCATCGGGTGATCTACGAAGGCGATTATCCCGATGATTTCAGCTTGGAAATATTTCGAGATGCAAAATTGGAGGTGCTCCGGTACCTTCCAACTGGGCTCGAAGTGGTCATCACGGAGTAAGATTGTAGCGCCCCATGGATTTCACATATTTGCTTGCTGAATCGATGCAAAATCAGAGGCTTCTGCAAAAGATGCAGGTGCCGTTGCTGGTGGGCTTTATTGCGCTGGTTGTGACGTGGTTATCCACTCCGCTGGTGCAAAAATGGGCAATCAAATGCGGTGCGGTCGATGACCCCAAAGGCGACGCGCGGCGCATCCACCGCGAGCCGATCCCTCGTTGGGGTGGAATCGCGATCTACGCAGGAATCGTCATCAGCTTGGTTTGCGTTTTGCCTTTCACCGGCTTCGAGCGGCCATTCCCGATGTACTTGGTGGGAGTGCTGGTCCTCGGCGGCGCGGTGGTCGTGATGGGCGCCTACGACGACCTCTACCAATACAGCCCAAAAGTGCAGGCGCTGTTCCTGCTGTTCGTGGGAATCGCGATTCAGTTTTTCGTGGATGGCGGCGGGCGAGTGCAGATTTCTGGAACGAGCAGCCCGTTCAATGCCGTTTGGCAAAACCTCGATTGGGCGGCGATTCCGCTCACCGCGATGTTCATTTTTGTCGTAACGAAAACGATGGACACGATTGACGGCGTGGACGGCTTGGCGGCGGGAATCGCGGCGATCGCGGCGGTAACCGTCGGCTTGATCTACGCAAAATGGTCGCAACCCCCGGTTCCGCACGTGGCACTTGCTGTCGCGGGTGCGTCCATCGGTTTTTTGCGGCACAACTATAACCCAGCGCGCATCTTTATGGGAACCGGCGGCGCGCAGCTCCTCGGATTCATGCTCGCCTGTTTGAGCATCGTTAGCACCACAAAGTCGGTTGCCGCGGTTGCACTGGCCATTCCGCTGTTCGTGTTTGGCGTTCCGCTCGCCGATGCGGTGCAGGTCATCATTCGCCGCAAGCTGAGCGGGCAACCGATCACCCAAGCGGACAAGCGCCACCTGCATCACCAGTTGCTGAATCGCGGGCTTTCGCAACGACAAACCGTATGGGTGATGTACGTTTTTGCGATTGCGCTTTGCGGTGTACTGCTTCTCGCGGTGAAGTTGCGTGGCTAAGCCAATGATTGCGTGTGTCGTTGGCACGCGACCCGACGCCATCAAGTCCGCACCGGTCATTTTGGAACTCAAAAAATACAGTGACCATTGCGACGTCATGGTGGTTGCGACCGGCCAACACCGCGAAATGCTCGCCCAGGCGCTCGGTGTTTTTGGCATCGCCGCCGACGTGGATTTGGACATCATGCAGCCGGGGCAAACGCTGGCGGATATCACGACTCGCACGCTGGATGGATTGCAAAAATTGTTCGTTGCAGATCCGCCCGCGATGGTTATTGCGCAGGGAGACACAACAACCACGTTTGTAGCGGGGCTCGCCGCCTTTTATCATCAGATCCCGTTTGGTCATGTCGAAGCGGGCCTGCGCACGAACAACATTTGGAGTCCGTTTCCCGAAGAATTTAACCGCAGAGCGGTTGGCTTGTTCGCCGCGATGCATTGGGCGCCGACCAGCGACTCCGCGCAGAACTGCTTGAACGAAGGCGCCAACCCCGCGAGCGTTTTTGTCACCGGAAATACGGGCATCGACGCCGTACTTTCTATCGCCGAGCGCTCGAGCGTGGATTGGTACCCAGAGCATCACGGTCGAGTCAGTTTGTTGACCACCCATCGGCGCGAAAATTGGGGCGAACCGCAACGGCAGATCGCACAAGCGGCACTCGAATTGGTCGAGGAGTTTGACGACACGCTGCTCGTCGTTCCCATGCACAAAAATCCAGACGTTCGCGCCACGCTCACATCGATTTTGGGTTCGCACGCGCGAGTGCGATTGATCGAGCCGCCGGACTACATGGACTTTGTCAAGCTCATGCAGCGCGCGGACCTGATCCTCACCGATTCCGGTGGAGTTCAGGAGGAGGCGCCAGCGTTCGGGCGGCCCGTCATCGTCTTGCGCGATACTACCGAGCGGCCCGAAGGCGTGACGGCAGGAGTGGCCAAACTGGTCGGTTCGGACCGCGAAAAAATCGTTTCGGAGGCAAAAATTTTGCTGACCGATCGCACTGCTTATGACCAAATGGCTCAAGCCGCAAGCCCGTATGGCGATGGCAACGCGGCCCGCCGAATTCGAATGCTCGCGCTGCGGCATCTCGGAATTGATTCACCAACGGAGACTATGTGGACTTAATTCAATCAATCGTTTACGGCATCATTCAGGGCGTCACCGAGTGGCTGCCGATCAGCAGCACTGCTCACCTGCGCATTGTGCCAGCGCTGCTGGGTTGGAATGATCCCGGCGCTGGCTTCACTGCGGTCATTCAACTGGGCACTCTTGCGGCGGTCTTGATCTATTTTCGACAAGATTTATGGCGTGCATTTTCCGCTTGGCTGAAGAGTCTGACCGACAAATCGGCGCGCGATACGGTGGACGCCAAGATGGGTTGGGCGATCGTGATTGGCACCATTCCCATCGTGATACTCGGCGTTCTTTTCCGGCACAGCATCGAGTCCAGTTGGCGGTCGCTATACGTTATCGCGACGATGCTCGCGGTGGTGGGTGTATTCATGCTGGTTGCCGAAAAAGTAGGGACACAACATCGAAAGATCGGCGACGTGAAGGTGGTTGACGGAGCGATAGTCGGGTTGGCGCAGGCGGTCGCGCTGATTCCTGGTGCGAGTCGCAGCGGCAGCACGCTCGTGGGTGGATTGTTGGCCGGTTTTGATCGCGCAACCGCGGCAAGGTTCTCGTTTCTGCTCTCCGTTCCGAGCGTTTTGGCGGCTGGTCTCAAGGAATTTTGGGATTATCGCCACGACATTTTGGGTGCCGGTATGGTGCCGACCGCGGTAGCAACGGTCATTTCGTTCATCGTTGGATACGCGAGCATTTCATTTCTATTGGGATATCTCGCCAAGCGATCGACGGCTGTTTTTGTGGGCTACCGAATTGCGCTTGCCGCCCTATTGTTCTTCCTTCTGGGAACCCACCGGCTCGATCCCATGCAAGGAATCGCGCCAGCCAAAGAGGAAAGCGCCAGCAATTTGAAGTAGCATGTTTCGCCGTAAGCCCGCCCAACCTAGCGCGCCGCCCGAATGGATGGTGGTCGGCCTCGGCAATCCCGGACCCGAGTACCGTGGAACTAGGCACAACATCGGATTCGCGGTCATTGATGCGCTGACGGCTCGCCACAATGTCGCGCTAAAGACGCGAAAGCACCATGCACTTTTTGACGTTGTTTGCATCTGTGGCCACCATGTTCTGCTCGTCAAACCGATGACATTTATGAACTTGAGCGGTCAGGCGGTGAAGGCCCTCGCTCGCGCGTTTCAAATCCAGCCGGGCAACATTGTTGTGGTGACAGACGATCTCGATTTGGCGGTCGGGCGCATTCGGATGAAGCCGCATGGTGGCGCGGGCGGGCACAACGGTCACCGGTCGATCATCGCTCTGCTGGGCACCGACCAGTATCCTCGCATCAAATTCGGAATCGACAAGGGCGAATCGGGCAAGGATTACGTGCTTTCTGGCTTTTTGCCGGAAGAAAAAGACGCGGTCGATTCTGCGATTGTGCGCGTTTTGGACGGGCTCGAAGTGCTGTTCACGCAAGGGCTTGAGCGGGCAATCAGCCAGATTAATTCACACAAGGATGGCTGAATCCGAGCGTGGAACGAGGGTGTGATCCACACTGAGCAGGTGCATCGGTTGGGAAACTGTGCTCCAAATCGTGGCATTCCGGTTCGCGTAGGTGAAATAAACCAGCGCTCCATCTTTGCTCGTTCCCCAATGCGGCTCGCCAGTACACGTGCGTAGCATCACGAACTGGCCCGGGCCAATGCGTATATCGTCGCCGAAGAGGTGAATTCCGCCTTGTGATTCATGAAACGCGGCGTCTTCGATAAGCGCGCGACCGCGCAATTGCTCGCGGATATTGCCCTGATTCTGCAACAGCACGAACTCTTGCTGCGCAACCTCGCTCCTTTGGACACCGACGATGCGAATCATGGTAATTCTAACGGTTGTTCAAAGGGACGAACGAGAGTCTGTAAACGACTCAGCGGAGTGCTTTTTCCAGGTTAGAGATGCACCGATCGAGAGTTTTTCCGGCGGCATCTCGCGGCGCAACACCGATTCCATTCAGCATCTTTTGCTCGACGTCATTGACAATCGTGAGCACTTTGTCGAGCATCTTGGCCGACTTTGCCGTGAGTTGCAAAATCTTGACGCGCTTGTCGGTGTTGCTTGCCGACCTTTTGAGCAGCCCTTTCGCTTCGTGCGCGGTCACCGTCTCGCTCAGCGTAGCAGGCGTAACCCCAAGCCTTCGCGCAACTTCCGCTTGGCTGGCCTCGTCACCCGCGCCATGCACGGCAGAAAGCAATTGAAACGTGGTCCAATTGATACCAATCGCCTTTAGCTGCGGCTCAATGAGCGCGGCTTGCAACTCATAAAGAGCAGAAATGCGAGATGAGAACGCCAGGTCTGCCATAAGAATCTTAGGGTACCTAAAGACTCTGCGCGTTGGATGCACATATACAAAAAATCGCTCGGATTTTTTGGAATCCAAGCGAAAATTTTTCTAGCACTCTTGTGTTCTTTGTTTTGCGCACGACCCTGCGCACGCCATGTTTCAGGCGCTAATGTCCAGGCTGGCTTCCAAGATCGCTTGTTGCGCCATGCGTATTCCGCGCGACGCCTCAAGCTGAATCTCAGCCGCACTTCTCGTTTCTTGGGCGTGCCGATCTTCGTTCGTAGCGGAGGCCTGCATCGCCGATCTCTGCGTCTGACTAAGCCCAATTAAGTGGGATGTCAGGCGCGCCAATGCTCCAATGTTCATCGACTTACCTCCTGAATGAGGTGTTCCGCAGTGGTGGTTCCGCTTGGCCTGACAAAATGATCAGGGTAGGCAAAAGCTGGAATTGTTGTCAGGAGCGCAATATCTTGGTTCTTATCGAGCCGCCGTGGTAATGACTTCCGCGCCCATCTGCGCCCAGCGCCGGTAGTCTAAATTTAGATCTGCTATCGCCGCCCGCCGACCGACTTTGATTGCTTGCTTGAGCAAGGATTCCATGTTTCCGCCTTCGTTCACCCATGCAAAATCGAGTTCAAGCGAAAGCCCCGCAATAATTCCGTCGCGACGCTGATTCGCGGTTGGATGAAACGTGCCCATGGGGTTGACCGCGCTCACCGCTAAGTCTGTTTTCGCATCGAATTGATAGCGCCAGAGCCGCGCGGCCCGAAATGGCTCATCTTTCAAGTCGCTACCAAGCGCTTTGAAAAATCCGCTATCCAGCACCAAAATGCGCGGCGCACCCCAACGCAAAGGAACCACCGCCGAGCGCTGATACTCAGGCGTGTCGTGGCCCGTCACCAGGACTTCGCCGCGCAAAATGCGCTCATTCGCGCGCTCTTCGATGAGGTCTGCCGCTGCTTTTGGTGCCTTTCGCGAAGCCATGACGCAGAAGGTCTTTTGCTCCAATAGCCGCGAATTACCGTAGAAGAACAGCAACCCAGGT
>CAYRAX010000042.1:0-17544 GCA_964422285.1 uncultured Chthonomonas sp. | reverse complement strand
TTGATGGCAACACTTGCGGCGTGATGGTGGCAATTCAAGAGCAATCGCCCGACATCGCGATGGGCGTTGACCGCGGTGGCGCCGGAGACCAAGGCATGATGTTCGGCATGGCCACGCGCGAAACGCCTGAATTGATGCCTCTCCCCATCAGCATCGCACACGCACTCACCGCCCGGGCCAGCGCCGTGCGAAGAAAGCACTCGTCCCTCGGACTGCGACCAGACGTTAAGAGTCAAGTCTCGGTGAAGTACGAAAATGGCAAGCCCGTCGAAATCGACACCATCGTGCTCAGCCAACAACACGGGCCGCAATTGACCCAAGAAGCGGTCGCAAAAATCGTTTCGGAATACATCATTGACCCCGTGCTGAAAGAATATTGTGAATACGTGCAATCGAACATCACGATGCACATCAACCCGACGGGGCAGTTCATCATTGGTGGTCCGCAGGGCGACACCGGCGTAACGGGTCGCAAGATCATCGTCGATACCTATGGCGGCATGTGCCCGCACGGCGGTGGCGCGTTTAGCGGAAAAGATCCATCCAAAGTTGATCGAAGCGCCGCATACATGGCGCGCCACGTCGCAAAGTGCATCGTTGCGGCAGAGCTCGCCGACAAAGCCCAAGTCGCGCTTGCGTATGCCATCGGCGTCGAACAACCGGTCGCGGTGAACATTGATACCTATGGCACCGAACAAGTTGACACCGACGAGATTGTCAAGCGCGTTCGCGATGTTTTCGATATGTCGCCGCGAGGAATCGCCAAGCACCTTGACCTGATGAATCAACGCTACTTACCGACCGCACGCAACGGCCACTTCGGCAATCCCGCATTCACGTGGGAGTCCACGAAGCAAGCCGAAGCGCTCAAAAAGTAGGCGCGGGGTACAACACGGGCATGATTGCCGTAATTTTTCCGGGCCAAGGATCGCAGCAACCCGGCATGGGTCGCGATCTACACGATAATTTTGAGTCTGCCAAATCGGTCTTTCGACGCGTTTCTGATGCAACAGGCCTTTCGCTGACGCAAATCTGCTTTGAGCTCAGCGACGACGAACTGCGGCAAACCCAAAACGCGCAGCTCGCCCTGTATACCACTGGGCTGGCAGCGTGGAGTTGTTTCGCCGAGCGCCTTGGCGAGGCAAAAGTTTCTTACTTCGCCGGTCACAGCGTGGGCGAATATGCGGCGGTGGTGGCCAGTGGTTCCCTTTCCATCGAGGATGGGGCGCGGCTTGTGCAGTTGCGCGGCGAGATCATGGCTGCTTCGGGGACCGAACGCCCCGGCACGATGGCCGCCGTTTTGGGAATGGCCAACGATGACTTGGAAGCTGTATGCCGTGAAGCAAGCGCCAATGGCGAAGTAGCCGTCATCGCCAACGACAATAGTCCGGGCCAACTCGTAATAAGCGGCGATACGAACGCGGTGCAACGCGCATCTGTGCTCGCTGGCGAGCGCGGCGCGAAGCGCGTGATTCCGCTCAATGTGAGCGGCGCATTTCACAGCCCGCTCATGGAGAAAGGCAAGGAAAAGCTGGCAGAACGCTTGGGAACTCTTGATTTTTCTGATAGTCAACACGGCACGGTGATCGCAAACGTGACCGCCGAGCCGGTCACAAACCCGGGAGACTGGCCAGGCCTGCTGAGCAACCAACTCATCTCGCGCGTTCGGTGGACCGAGTGCGTGCAGAAAATGGCGGCGCTGGATGCCACAAAGTACTTTGAGTGCGGCGCTGGCGAAGTTTTGACCGGCCTCTTACGGCGAATCGACAAGGAGTTAGTCGGAAAAGCAGTGGTTGACCAAGCGTCGCTTGAAGCCGCGATCGCCACTCTAAATGAAGGAGTTTGCGCATGAGCCTCGAAGGAAAAATTGCGCTAGTCACCGGTGCATCGCGCGGCATCGGCAAACAAATTGCGCTTGAGCTCGCGCGGCAAGGTGCGACGGTGGCTTGTGTTGCCAGCACCGCCGCAAACGCTGAGAACGTGGTCGCCGAAATTCGCGCAATGGGCAAGCAAGCGGCCGCGTTTGGTTGCGATATGGGCGCGATGGACCAGATCGAGGCGATGGTCGCGGACGTGGAAGCACAACTCGGCGCCGCGACAATCGTGGTGAACAACGCTGGAATCACTCGCGACACCCTGCTGATGCGCATGAAGGACGAAGATTGGCAGCGCGTGATAGACGTCAACCTCACCGGTGCTTACAAAGTTTGCAAGGAAGTCTGCAAGGGCATGATGAAGGCGCGGCATGGCCGTATCATCAACATATCCAGCGTGATCGGGCTACACGGTGGTGCTGGACAAGTCAACTACGCGGCGAGTAAGGCGGGCCTCATCGGCCTTACGCTCAGTCTAGCAAAAGAACTGGGTTCACGCAACATTACATGCAACGCGATCGCGCCAGGGTTCATCGAAACCGACATGACAGAGAACCTGTCGGAGGAAATGCGCGAGCACGTCATGAAGAACTGTCCAATGGGCCGACTGGGCACCGCGCACGATATCGCACCAACCGTAGCCTTTCTGGCCAGCGACCTCGCAGGTTACATTACTGGCCAAATTATCACAATTGATGGTGGATTGTATTTGTAACGCGTACTTTTTCGTATTATTAAGTGTAAATGCAGCTAGCTTGAGTGCGGCAGCAAGTTCAGCGAAGCGACAAAAGTAAGCCAATTTTATGAAAATTTTATTTCAGGCGCAAATACGCAGCAATTCATTGGAACTCCAGTGGGCAATTAAGTGCGTATTACGTTATTGGTACAGGCAATATCGCAGCGAAACTGTGGTATATCAAGATCATCATAACTGTCACTCTCGTAACACATCGTCCCAAAACGCTCTGATGCGCAACCTTTTTTGTAGCTTTCAGAATATACTTGCAGTAGCAAATGCAAGAGGCACGGCGATAAAGAGGGCGACCACGACCGCCGTAGAACAGGAGAAACATTGAAATGTCACTATTGAGTGCATACAGAAAATACGCGCCATACACAGCTGACTCTTTGATCGACGCATGTAATGCGGTCCTCTCATCGAGCGGCATGACCCCCATGAGCAAGCGAACGCTTCGGTTCTACACCGCAAAAGCGGTTGTTCCCCGTCCATTGGGTTCGCCAAAATTTGCCCGATATGGATATGAGCATCTTTTGACATTGCTCGCTTCACGCGCTCTGCAAGATCAAGGATTGAAACTGCACGACATTGAGAAGGAAGTACAAGAAATCCGGCGAGGACAATTTGCGCGATTAGAAAAGCTCGTCGAAGAATGGCTGGTACACAACACGCGAAACATGACTGGCTTGGTGAAGGAAGCAGCGACCGTCTACTCCACCACTCCCGATAACCTCGCGTGCATCGATTACGCAGGTGGCACACCATACCGATCTTTCCAACTTTCACCCCGATCGACTCTGCACATCGAAGGATCGGCCGTATTGAAAAAAGAGTTGGAAGCGGCGGCAGAAGTCATCGCCGGCCTATTGAAACAAGTGAATCAGTAAAGGGAAATGGGGCGGAAGATGGGTCTCGAACCCACGACCTCCTCAGCCACAGTGAGGCGCTCTAACCCCTGAGCTACATCCGCCGCGTGAAGTAACACTATACCTGACGAGCGCGCGGCAGGTTAACAGAAAACTGCCCTTGTCGAATCCAATCGACAAGGGCAGTTTCGCGTTTGAGTTAGCGTCGATTTCGTCGTCGATAGAGCAAGAACAGCGGGCCAGCAGCCAACACAGCTAGGCTTGTTGGTTCGGGCACGGATTGGTATTGAACATCGTAGGTGTTCGATCCAGTGCCGATGACCTTGCCATCAGACCAAGCGACGATTGAGAAGTCGTGGCCAGGAGCAAACCATGCCGAACCTTCGGTACCGAACGGGCCCAAGTTGCCGTGCTTTGCATCACCTTGTGCAAAAGTGTCGATCTCTTGCAAGAAGGGGTTAATGTACTCCCACGAACCGCCCGAAGTGGCTTGCTCGATGGCATAAATCAACGAATCTTCGTTCGTGTGGTTGAAGAAAGTGCCCCATGCAATGTTGGAGGTTCTGCTTGCCGCATCGGAATCCATGAACAGCACAGCGTGCTTTTGGCCCGGAGCATCGTTCGGCAGGTCCTGTACAATTCCCACGTGCAACGAAGCAATCAGCGTCGGTTGAGCCGCTTCCAGGTCAAACCAATCTGTATCAAAACCGAGCGTCGGCGAGGAAGCGCTGGTGAATGCCCATGCCTTAGAACCCCAGCCATAGGAATTGTCGACGCTACCGCCTTCCATCATGCAAATGATGTTGGTGACGGGCTGTCCCCAAGCGGGGTCAACGTTAAACGTGTAATGACTCTCCAAGTGCCAGTTGTGTGCGGCTGAGGCGATTGTCGCGCCAGCGGCAAGAATGGCAAGAGTAGCAAGTTTCAATCTCATTTCATTTCTCTCCTAATTCCGGGAGATCGAGCCGAGGGAAACTGAGGAAGTTAGGTGCAAAAAAAAGCGGTCCAAACCAGTTCAAAATTCCCAGGCCGCAATCCGACCGGACTAGGACATTATATTAACATTTCATGGGTAGGGCGTGAAATAGCGTGAAATCAGCGGTTTTTGCCTGGAACTTGCGTAGTAGCACATGACAATCTCGAACTTCGTGATACGATATGGGCATGTTGCGAAGATTGGTTTTGGTCTTATTGCTTGGCGCGCCGCTGGTTTCGTTCGCCCAGTGGAATCGCATGGTGTGCTTCGGCGACAGCCTCACCGATGTCGGTAACACAAACTCCGTGACTTTCGGGTTTGCGCCAGGCTCGGGATATTACCAGGGCCGATTTTCCAATGGCCCCGTTTGGGTGGAATCGCTCGGCCCCCTGCTCAACGTCGCCGCGCCCACACGAAGCACGAACGGCGGACGCGATTATGCCTACGGTGGAGCGAAAACGGGTTCGGGGTTTACCAGCCTCGTCATCCGCAATATGTCGAACCAAATTGACCAATTTCTCGCCGCATCGAACCCGACCGCGAACGACATCATTGTGGTTTGGATCGCGGCGAATGATTTCTTGGACGGCACACCGAACGTAAGCAACATTTCGCTCAGCGTTTCGAACGATATTACGCGGCTGTACAATCGCGGCGGCCGGACGTTTGTTGTCCCCAACCTTCCCTTGCTCGGCTACACACCCCGGTACGTGGGCACCTCAAACGAAGGTCCGAAAAACCTTGTCACGCAGCAGTACAATGCGGCGCTGGAGTCTAGGCTCGCAGCTCTCGAGAACCTGCCCGGCATCCGGATCGTCCGGCTAGACACTGCATATTTGATCGACCGCATCCGCACCAATGCGTTCGGGTATGGGTTCTTTAACGTCACCGTCCCCGCCATCAATTTGACGGGAATCAACCCAGACACGTACCTATTTTGGGATGACGTACACCCAACTCGGCGTGCCCACGCGCTGCTCGCCGCTTATGCGGCCGACAAGGTCCGCTTTGTAACTTCAGGGGTTACAGGTCGAAGCCAGTACGGCGACGCGCTCAGCGATCAGCGCAACCCTTAAGCCCGTTTGAACGGATACACTAACGTGGCAATGGATCCACGACAAGAATTCGACACCCTCATCCGGTCCAAGTACCCGATCTTATATGTCGTCAGTTGGGAAGAAGAGCGCGTCGAACAGGTGTTGCAGGATGTATGCAAGAAGCTGGGTCGGCAGTTGCACACTTGGTCCGTCACCCAAGGCGTTCAACCGCCGATTGTCTCGGATCAGGTTCAAAAGTCACTGAGTTCGTTGCGTAGCGAATTGCAGGTGCTGGCACAAATCCGCGAGACCTCCGATTTTCGAGTCATCGTTTTGCGCGATTTCCACGCCTATACCAAGGATCCAACGGTTATCCGGATGCTACGCGACTTGGCATCACAGCTTCGGGTCAAGAAACACACCCTGATACTGCTTTCGCCGACCCTGCAAATCCCGACCGAGCTCGAAAAAGAGATCACGGTCATCGAATATCCTCTGCCCGGACCGACCGAAATCAATGAACAAATTGACCAGGTCGTCGAGGCGATGGCGGGCAACGAGCAGGTGACGGTTGATCTGAAACCTGACGAGCGCGAGTTCATCGTCAAAGCCGCGCAGGGACTGACACTGGACGAAATCTCAAGCGCCTTCGCTAGATCGCTCGTGGAAACGAAATCGCTCAAGCCCGACCAAATCATCGAAGAAAAAAAGCAGATTATTCGCAAGTCGGGCTTGCTTGAGTTCTATCCCGCTCAGCACAACCTGAGCGACGTCGGCGGGCTCGAAATTCTCAAGGATTGGCTCGGCAAACGGTCGCACGCGCTGACCGACAAGGCAAAAGAATTCGGCATCCCTGCGCCGAAAGGCGTGCTGATCTTGGGTGTGCAAGGCTGCGGAAAATCACTGGTTGCCAAGGCGATCGCCTCCCAGTGGGGGTTGCCGATGCTCAAGCTCGACATGGGACGAATTTTTGGCTCACTAGTGGGGCAGAGCGAAGACAATATCCGCCGCGCGATTCGGGTCGCCGAATCGGTCGCACCATGCTGCTTATGGGCCGATGAACTCGAAAAGGGACTCGCAGGAACTGGTGGAAGCGGAGTCAGCGACAGCGGCACGACCGCTCGGGTATTTGCCACTTTTCTAACCTGGATGCAGGAAAAAACCAAGCCAGTCTTTCTGATCGCCACCGCAAACGATGTTTCAGCGTTGCCGCCAGAGCTCCTGCGAAAAGGTCGCTTCGATGAGATTTTCTTCGTCGACTTGCCAGACCTTGATGAGCGCGCCGAAATCTTCAAAATCCATCTCGCCAAGCGAAAGAGGGACCCGGAGAAATTCGATTTGGCGCGACTCGCCGCCGAAACAAAGGGCTTCAGCGGCGCAGAAATTGAGCAGGTCGTCATCGCCGGGCTGTTCCTCGCGTTCGAGGCCGAGCGCGATTTGGAAATGCAAGACCTGATGCAAGAGGCGAAAAGCCAAGTGCCGCTCAGTCGCATGATGGCCGAAGAAATCGATGAGTTGCGCACTTGGGCCAGCATGCGAGCGCGACCGTCGAGCAAGTCCTCCGGCAACTAGGCTTTAGAAAATCAGCTCCGAAAGCCGCGGTGCGCCCACAAATATCTCGTCGGTGTGCGTGGCGCCCAGCTTGCGCTGCAAAACCTGGCTCAACACGCTCCGGTAATCGGTAGTCACTCGCAGGTCGCCCGGACCTTCCAAATCGCCCCGATCTAGCCCGGGCCAATCGCCCAAAACGCGGCCACCCTTTACGCTGCCGCCAAGCACGAACATTACGCTTCCTCGCCCATGGTCAGTGCCAAGGCCGCTGTTTTCCGAAAGTCGGCGTCCGAATTCGGTCTGAACGATCACCGTCGTTCGGCTCCGGTGCTCGCCCAAATCGCGCAAAAACGCCGCGATTGATTCCGCCAAATCCGCCAGCAATCCCGGCATCCAACCCGATGTCTGACCCTGCCCAACGTGGGTATCCCAGCCACCTTTATCGAGACACGCGATCTCCAGACCGATGCCACTTTTGATGAGTAGCGCGACCTGTTCCAATCCTCGTCCCAAATCGGACGCTGGATATTTGGACTTGCCAGGCTTGTGGGTCGCCGCCAGTTTGGCCAAAGTCTGAATCACGGAAACGGTGCTGCCGCCAGCCTGGATCACCTCGTCCGAATCACCAGCGTACATCGCTTCTATCCAACGAAGCCAGCGCTCATCTTGCAAGTTCAATTTGAATTCGTCAATTTTGTTGAGTACAATCGCTGGTGGTCCGCCGCGCAGTGAGTCGGGCAACGTTGTGCTGAGCGCGACCGCCCGCAATGGACTCGCCGCTTGCCGCTGCTCCAAGGTCAGATATCGGGCGATCCACCCTTCGTGACTGCTGCCCGCGTCGCGCATCAAGCCACGCTCCATCGCGCTCATCGCCTCAAAATGCGACCGCGTTTGATCTCCCGAGCCAATCGCATGAAAAATGGCCAGTTCCTTTGATTCAAAGAGATCGGCCATCGCGCGCAAAGATGGATGTAATCCGAATTGGTCGTTCAAAGCAAGGCAATCGGACTTCTTCAGGGCCAGCGACGGGCGACCATCGTAATAGCCCCGCTCTTCGTAAGGCACGACCATGTTGAGGCCATCCGCGCCGCCGCGCAGAAAAATGACAACCACTGCTTCACCTGTCGCGGGAGGCAATTGGGGGTTGATCGCGACCTGTCCGAGCGCGGTCGTTGGACCAAGCAATCCAAGGCTCGCCCAAGCCAGCAGGCTACGCCGGGTGATGAAGTCAGCTTGGATTGGCGTTCTCGCAGCGGGTCGAATTCCTGGTTGACCGCCGCCATCGCAAGAAATCCAGTCGCTTCTCATGAACCTACCTCCACTGGAATTCGGGGCTCATCAGGCAAAGAATCGCCAGCTCTTGCGGAGTAACGCTTTCGGTTATGCCTCGGCAAAGGTCTGCTGCACCGCGCCCTTCTCGCCCCAAAATAAAGGGGATGACCTCGACTGCTCGGCCCTGCGACGCGAGCCCGATCATTTTCCAATCCACCGACGTGCCTTGGATTGCATCATCGGAAAGGGCGAGTGCAAAATTCCATCGCGCGAGCATCGATCCGGTCCAAGCACTCGTTCGATCTGGATATCCGTCCGGCATCGGCCATTGGTAAAGCGGCTGGCCCATCGCATTCAAGTGATTTTGCAAGTATGGGCCAGCGTCAGTGTTCGCCTCCAAAACCCGCAGAGCAGAAACAACGTAATCATAGGGACGCTTCAAAAGAGGCGGCCCAAAAAGAAGTTGTTTGCTCAGTAGAATTGGGCGAAGCATGGCACGAATGTCGCCGCCGGTCTCCCGATATTGACGTGCGACGACTGTTTCGAGCTCCGCGCCTGCTTCGCCCAAAAAGAACTGGCACAACTTCTTACCAACGAAGTCTGCTGTGCTGGGGTGATGAATCAAAATCTCTAGTACTCGGTCTCCATCGGACTTGCCGCCACCCGCGGCGATCTTGTGGCCCAAGACCGTTTTTTCGCCCCTATCGTGACGGTCGGCATCAAAGCGAAAATGTCCGCGCGGCTTGAGGAATCGGTCCTCGATTGTCCAGCCAGTAAAACACCGCGCGACTTCGATCACGTCCTGCTGGCTATAACCGCCGCCCAAACCAAGCGTGTGCAGCTCCATCAGCTCGCGGGCATAGTTCTCATTTGGTCGCCCGCCACGGCTTTTCGTATTGTCCAAAAATGCGAGCATCGCCGGGCTGTGCGCGCTCGCCACGACCATGTCGCCGAATTTGCCGAGCGAATTCGTTCGAATCACTTCCAAGTCGTCGGCAGGCTTGCGAAAGGCGCTGTCTTTGATGCGCGTGAAGATGTTGAAGTGGTTGGTCCAAAAGTCAACCATCCGCTCTTGCAACTGGTTCTTGGAGTAGATCGCCCGCAAGATCGATTGCTGCTGAAGTTGCGAAATCACCGCTTCCATGCGCAGGTCATACAGCTCTTGCCGGTCTAGCAAATTGATATCAAGTGCCGCGAGTTGCGCCAAAAGCCCCTCGTCCTCTTCGTGGTTCGCCGCCAGCTGCTCCTCGATATATTGCTCGCGCCCCAACAATGTGGCGCGCCCAGTTTCATAAGCGTTTGCGCCAAAGGTCAAGCGATTGACGAGACGAGAGATCGGCTTTGGCGCCGGTTGCACCGACTTGTCGTACGGCTCATGCTTGCGGCTAATTGCGCCGAATTTGCTAGCGCATCCCGCCGTGAGCACACCGGTTGTCGCCATAGCACCGAGCTTCAAAAACTCACGACGAGGTAGCGACATTAGATGCCTCCGACAAGTAGCCCGATCGGCCAAAGAGCGCACTGAGTCCGGCTCCAAGTGCCATCGTGAACATCACGGGACCCAGGAAAAACCAACCCAACAACGGCAACATCGACATGAGAACGATAAACGTTGCGCTACGCACGAGCGAGATAAACCCCGAATAGCCGGAGTCGCGACCGTTAATCTGATGGCACAACAGCAAGCACAGGCCCGCCGAACCCAAGGCAGCGACGCACAAAGTTGCCCCGAGAAGAATGAACCCAAGCAGCTTGATGAGCGGAATTGGAATTTGAATCAGGACGAGCCCCAAAACTCCGATGAGCCAGCCAACTAGGCCGAGTAAGAGCGACTTCCAGGGCCGTGCTTCCCAGGCCTCTTGCGCTCGGCGGCACCGCGAAGGAAACAGCAGCGCCAGCACAATCATTGTCGACCACGCCGACAAGCAAACGGCGGCGAGACCGCCAACAACAACCAGTGCATCTCCTATCGTGATTCCCATAATCTTGCGCCTCAGCTTTTAACAGCATCTTACGCGAAAAAATTAGAAATATCAATAGCTAGATAAGAAATATTGATAATCTTGGGTCAATGGTCCCAAAGATTTCAAATACTTTTTGCGCAGGATTCAGCAAGGAGTCGATGGAAGTGATGGGTCCCGACCTCGCGCGCTGGTGAAAAGCGCCCGCGATCATAAAATCTCGACTTGAGGCCGATGTGCACAAGCTCCACGACAACCTCGTCTTCCCTCTCCACGCGGTCGAGGGCGGCACCCGCGCCTTGGTCCACCAGGTCTTCGCGCCAAACGTAGCGAATGAACGATACTCGGGTCGCGTTTGGTCCCAGCGGCTTTACGATATTGATCGACAGACCCCATGGGTAAAAGTTGAACATCATGTTTGGATAAACCCACCAGTAGTACGCGGCGATCTTTCGTCCAAAATCGGGCGAACTGGTTGGCAGGTCGAACACTGCTTCCCCGCCCTTGCTATCCGCGAGTTGCAAGTTGCAATGCGGAAAAACCAGCGTCTCGTAAGTTTCGTACGTGATTACCTCGTTCAGCTCCGCGTGGATGAACGGAATATGGAAGCCTTCCAGGTAGTTGTCGACGTAAAGTGCCCAATGCGCCTTGACCATGTAGTCGCGCGAATGCGTTGGATCGTGCCGAAACTCGTGGATCGGCATCCACCCAACTCGCTCAATCATCGGCCCAAAGACGTCTTCGAAGCTCGCAGACGGATTGAGACTGGCAAAAAGGTGCCCCGCCCAAAGCTTCATCGGAATCGCGGGAAGGTGGTCCGCTTCTGAAGGAAAGCCCTCGGCGCCCTCGAATTCGGGCATATGCTGGAATCGTCCGTCCAGCCCAAAACGCCGTCCATGATAGCGGCAACGCAGAAATCGAACGTTGCCCGCTCCTTCGCAAACCGTCATTCCGCGATGGGTGCAAACGTTGCTCAGGCAATGCAATTGATCGTTTGTGTCGCGCGTGAAAACGATCGGCTCGTCCAGCAATCCCGGCAACAAAACATGCGGATAAACCTGGCCCGGCACCTTGGCGTGGTCGATATCGTTGACCCACTGCCAACTGGACGCAAACGCGTATTCGCGCACTGCCTCATAGGTCGCAGGGTCGGTATAGAACGTGCTGGGAAGCGTGCTGGCCTTGCGTATGTCGGGATCGACGAAATACTCCACATCTGCATTTTGCACGACTCGCTGGACGAAAGAAAAAACCCCGGGGGTTGGCCGGGGCATTCGATTAGCCTTGCAAAGGCGGGAATTTTGGCGGAGGCGTGATTTGGGCAGGCTTCTTGGGCTCTGGTTCTTTGTTGACCACGGGCACCTTTTCGGCTGGCTTAGCCGTAGGTGCTGGTCCGCCCGCCGGGGCTTGAACTGGGATCGGTGCCTGGGTTGCTGGGGCATCGTCGGGTTTTAGAGTGTTCGTGACCAATTGCGCTGCCAGTACGGTCTGGATCACGCTCGTGATCTGGTCGGTCGCGCCGTTTGCCGCTCCGCCACCATCGCTGGAGATGTTGACGAGCCTTGCCTTGGCTAGGGCATCGGCGATCATTGGCGCCACAATCGGCACCATTTCCAGTTGACGCAATGCCAGGTAGTTTGCCCCGCCACCTTCCATCGCCTGGTTGACGCGCAAGATCGCTTCGGACTGGGCTTCCGCAACTTTTCGCAGCCTAATGGCCTCGGCTTCCGCACTCGCTTCCGCTTGCACTTTGACCTGTTCAGCGTCCGCATTTGCCTTGGCGATCTGCGTCGCTCGCAATTCTGCTTCGCGTTGCTCGGCCAGCGAAAGCTGCTTTTTCGCTTCGGCTTGGGCGACGACGGCTGCGTTTTCCGCCTTGCGTTGCTCCAGGTCGCGCTGCTTGTCACTAATCGCTTGTTCTGCACCTAGCTGGGCTTCTCGCGCTCGTCGCTCTTGGTCGGCGGTCACGATGTCTGCGTTCGCCTTAGCTTCAACTGCTGACTGGCGGCGCCGGGCTTCGGCGACTTCGCTTTGCACCTCTTTGATGTTGAGCGAGTTAAACACCAAGCCCAAATCCTGCAATTCGCGGGAGCACGCGCTCTTGATGATAATCGCCAAGCGGTCATCATCTTCGGTCGCGAGAGCAAGCTGAGCGGATGGCGCCGGAACGATCGAACTCTCCGCGCCGCCCGTCGCTTGATAGGGGCCTTTGAGGTTAAAAAGCTCGTCATGGTGCAACAGGTTGATCGCGCGGCGTCCCGTTGAAGTCAGCAGATCCGTCAAGATCGACGTCTGCTCCATTTCGGACTTGGAAAAGAACTTGTTGGCCGCCGTTTTGATCATTTCGTTGGCGTCGCCCACGCTGACGATGGCACTAGCCAAAACGCGAACTTTGATCGGCTTTGGTCGCCCAGCGGGATCGACGTCTGCGGTCTGGTCGGCGATGTCGAGGTCGATGTTGATCGCCTTCGAAGGAATCGTGGTCGCGGTTGTAAAGATCGGCACTTCGATCGCCTTTCCCGGACCTTTATAAAAGCTCGTGGAGCCTTTGAACCAGCTGACGAGCCGTATGGTACCGGCATCGACCGTGGTCAGAAACCGGCTCACCAAGTAGGGGATGAACAAGACGGCCGCAACGATGAGCGCTGCGATGACGACTGGTGTTGGAATGTTATTCGGCATTTTTGTTTTTCCTCGGGGACCAGCCCCGAATTCGTTGATTTTCGATCTTAATCTGATAATTCGCGCGTTACGGTGCACGTTCCTTTGCCCGGGTCGATGCTGGTGATGACGACGGTATCTCCACGTTTTACAGATGTGCCTTGGTGGATCTCTGCGGCTTCCAATCTCGCGAGCAACTGCACCAATTCACCATCAAGAGTCATTCGGATCAAGCCTCGACCATCTGCGTCAAAGGCGCCAACCGCTTCGGCCGTCTGTGCAACCGTGCCCTCCAGACCTTCGCTTGGCGTCGAGCTAAAGTTGAGCAAGAATCCGAAGATCGGCTTGATGAGGACGGCGGTGAACAAAATTCCAGCCAAGAGCGCGGCCGCGAACGCAATGGGAAAACCGAGACGACCTTGGATCAGCAGTCCAACCGCACCCATGCCCAAGCACGTGCTGAAAATGTTCAGCGGCGACATGAAAAACGGCAGGCGCATCCCTTGTTGCGGTTCATCGTGGCCGTGCGCGCCTGCATGATCCGAGTGCGCCGTATGATGGGCTCCGTGGGTTCCGATATGATGCGAGTGGCTTGCATCGTGAGAATCGTGACCGGCATGCGACCCGCCATGGTCATGACCGTGCATCATGCCCATTCCCACCATCGCTAAGAACCCGATTAAACCGACCAGAAACAGCGTTTCAAAGATCATTTTTGTTGGTGCAGATTACACCTGCTCCGCAATATCTTACGTTATTTTGTGGAAAGTGGTTGAGCAATTTTGTATAGCTTAGGAGTTCCATTCGACATTGTGTTCGTCAGCGAATTCCGCATGTCGCTCCAAAAAGCTCTTGACAGCGAGCCGCGAATCGACCTCTGCAAGCCCCGTTTCGCCGCACAACTCACTAACCAGTCGCTGCGTGTCGGTCACTCCGGATTCAATTTTTGATTCGAGCAACAAATCAAGTTGGGGTATCGTCATCCCCACTGCAGCCAGACTCGAACGGAGCAATTCTCGTTTGCCTAACCAAGCCCTGAACCCAGCCTCATCGCGCTCGGGTCGACCAAAGAGCCACATCACGAAATCCTTGATGCAAAACGCACCGTAGATGCCCGCCACCCATAGACTCCAGGAAAGCTCCGAAATTCGAAACCCGGAGGTGAACAGGTTGATTCCCACGCATATCGCCGAAGTCGTCATCCACCCCGTCCAGGCAACACGTTGGCGCAGGCGAATTTCGGATGCGTACTCTGACCGCAATGCCGATTCGTTTTGTAATTGCATGACTTCGGCCGCCCGGTTCGCCAGGTTCGCTTCGGCCTGTGCCACCGCCTCCGCCGAAATCCCAAGCTCCGCCGCAGTAGCAATTAACTTCTCGCGCGAGATTCCTCTGCCAACGGATTCCGAGATTCGCGCGGCTTCGGTTAATATCTGTTCAGCGTCGTCATCGTGGTAGAACTCGTTGCCTGGCATGCCTGTGTTCTACCCCAGCGAACAACATTTCTTGAGTCACATCGGCGCATGCTATCATCAAGCTATGAAAGCGATCGGATGGCTGGTTCTCGTTCTTTGTTCCGCGATTGCGTTTGGCGGCATATTCGCGCGGAGCAACGCAAAAGGCGCGCTAAACATCGGAAACAATCCGGAAGAAATCGTTCGCTCCGCAACGCTCGACCTGCGCGATGACAAGACCTTTATGCTCGAGATCCAGGCCAACCGCAAGGATCAACTTTTTGGCACATACCGGCTGGACCGCGGAAACTATTCCCTGACCATCCAACGTGGATTTGGTAGCAATGGAGCTACGGGTAGCGGCACCGCTACCGTCAACGGGTCCACGCTGGAAAAGCTCGATGTTCGAGGGTCAACCAAGGGCAAAGGCTACAGCATCCGACTCGGTACGGGCGACATTTTTGTGCCGGAGGTTGGCAATGGCAAGTTCGCCCAACTACACAGCACCCGCAAAGGTAACGGGAGTTTTCAGATCCAAACCGAGCCATCCTACGACATCCCGACGGTATCCGTCGAGCTTCACCGCGATGGGACGTTTAACATTGGATGCAAAGGCAAAAAGTCGATCCGTGTGAAGGGTACATGGCGCTGGGCGGGCAACGATATTGCGCTCACCGTGACCGATGCCTTCGGCGATGACCGCGCGGATGGAAGCGGCACATTGCGAATTCAACGCGACTACAACAACTTCTACCGACTCGACATCTCTGGTCAGGTGAAGAAGGGTCGATTCAACATCTACTGGCGGGAGTAAAGTTATCGATCTTTGATCGGGATCACAAACTTGAGGGCACTCAGCGACTCTGAAAAACTCGCGACCTTCACGTCAACAAGCCCCGACGCGAGGCCATGAATTCGGATGTCCGAGTCGCGGAATTCTTTGCGCCCTTTTGGCCAAATCGCCCAAATCATGCCAGCACTTTGTATTTGCTCCCGCGCCAAGTTCAATTTCGTAAGGTCGCCCGCACCGTCGAGTCGAACGAACACAATATCGAGCGGCGGTTCCGATTCGGCACCTGCGCGTGCGTTCACTTCTTCGTTGAACTCCGAGTCAAAAGTGCCCCAAGCCTGATATTTATGCCCCGCCTTGAGGCCCAACTTGTCAATTCGAGTTTTGGGGTGCCTTATCGCGTGAGCCCACTTCGCTGAATTTGCACCCAAATGGATCGAAGCCGATTCATCGCCGCGCACGAGCTTCAAAACGCCGTCACCGTCTTCGACCAACGATAGGGTATTCCACTTCCAGCGAAAGCGTAAGTCGCCGCGACAATCCACTTCGCCGTCGCCACAATGAACTTGACACATTGCACTGCGCCCGTTCAATACAACCTTGCATTCTGCGGTGAGCCCCATTTGTTGTTCCCTTTTGCTGGCGACGAGCCGCCAAGCCATGAGTATTTACCAGAACGCCAGCTTCGCGCGATGTGCAACGGTGGTTACCAGCCCAATGTGCAACTAGTGGGATTGGCATCAAAATTGTGAAACTATGCGAGGCTCAGGCACCGTCACAATTTCGGCGCGGCGTGCCCTACTCTGTACCAATCTCTGGATCGCCGCCAACCATTGTTTGTGGACTGCGATCCACAATATTTGAGCGTGAAAAGCTGTCAACTTTGCGAAGTGCAAATGGGATCACGATAGGAATAAACGATGCGGCAATGGGAACCCAAACACCCGCCAACGCTGCAACTCCAAACACAAGCCCGATGGTGCGCGCCCGAAAAACGAGGTAATGCGACAGCTCAGCGGTGACATGCTCGCAGACAAAGCGCCTGCTTTCGGCATACTTCCAAATAGAAGACACCACCAAGCCAAGCGCACTCAGCAACCCAAACATCATGGCGGTGAAAATTCCGTAGCGCGGAAACGTACCGACGAGCGCCGACGAAAACGGAATCAACGCTACCATGAGCAAGAACGTAAGATTCAGCATCGCGAGCTTCCGATCGTACTTGGCGATGTTGCGCAGGACGCGCTTGTGCGCTAGCCACCAAATTCCAATGCCAAAGAATGCGATGACTAGGCTGATTAGGGATGGCACTTGCCGCAAAACAGCGTTATAAACTTCTGGTGCTGGCGCATCGCGCTCCAACTCCGGAACCTTGAGGTTAAAGACCAGCAGTGTCATCGCGATGGAGATCACGCCGTCGCTGAGCGCATTCAACCGAGACAAATCAGATGATATGTCGTCAAACTCGTGTTCAATCATCTCGCCGCTCTGCGCTGACCGCTAGGATTGTAGGACTTTCGCTCGGTGGGCAACCGCGGCGGCGACGAGCCCTTTGAACAGGGGATGCGGCCGATTGGGCCTGCTCTTGAACTCGGGGTGCGCTTGCGTGCCAATAAAGAATGGGTGGTCGGGAATCTCGATCATTTCCACCAAACGATAATCTGGCGACACGCCGCTGATCGCAATTCCATGCTCAATCAGCTTCTCTCGAAAATCGTTGTTGACTTCAAATCGGTGCCGGTGCCGCTCGGTGACGCGAGTTTCGCCATAGAGCTGGTGCGCAAGCGAGCCAGTGGTCAAGTTGCACGGATACGAACCTAGCCGCATGGTCGCACCTTTTTCGAACACGTTTTTTTGTTCAGGCAATAGGTGTACAACAGGGTAGGCCGCGTTCGGGTCCACCTCTTCGGTGTTGGCAGAATCCAATCCGCAAACGCTGCGCGCGAACTCCACCACCGCCATTTGCATTCCGTAACAAATTCCCAAAAACGGCAAACCGGTTTCCCGAGCGTATTGGACCGCGCGGACCTTGCCCTCGATACCGCGAGCCCCAAACCCAGGCGCAACGATGAGCGCATCGATGCCTTCCAGTAGGGTCGCGGGATCGAAGTTCGGTACTTCGAGTTCATCGCTCTCTAGCCACACGATCTCCACGCGGCTGTCGGCGGCGATGCCCGCGTGCACGAGCGATTCACTGATCGACTTGTAGGAATCGCCATTGCCGGTGTACTTCCCGACGACCGCCACTCGGCACGTGTTTTTCGGGTTCTTAATTGTGCTGGCGATGCGCTCCCATTCCGAATTATCCGGTGCTTTCGATTCGAGGTTCAACCGCTCGACCACCAGATCGCCGAGGCCAGCAG
>CAYRAX010000041.1:0-17559 GCA_964422285.1 uncultured Chthonomonas sp. | reverse complement strand
AAGGCACGTCGCGAATGGGCTCGCCGAAGTGCTCAAATATGCTTACATCTCCGATCCGGACATTCTTGGCAAGCTCCGCGAACCTGCCTTGGATTTTGGCTGGATCGTGCGTCGTAGCTTGGAAATCAAGAGCGACATCGTTGCTAAGGATGAATTCGAGACGACTGGGCTCCGCGCGACGCTCAACGTTGGCCACACCATCGGTCACGCAATCGAAAAATGCTTGAACTATGAGCGGCTTTTGCACGGCGAGGCGGTGGCGATCGGGATGGTCTTCGAGGCGCGGTTGGGCGAGCAACTGAACATCACGCCGGAAGGGATCGCCAACCAAATCGCGGCGGATTGTGATCGCTTGGGCCTTCCGGTGGAGCTGCCAAGTGGCCTGCCCGTCGACGAAATGCTCTCCGCGATGCGCCGCGATAAAAAAGTTTTAGGTTCCGGATTCGCATTCAGCTTGTTGACCGGAGTGGGAACGTGTAAACTATGCTCCGACGTTGACCCAGGCGTGGTACAGCGTGTGATAGCGACTTCATGAAAAGCGTTCGACTTTTCGTCTGGATTGCCGCGGGGATCTTGGTCTTCGGCGGATATTTTGCCAGCCAAATTTTTGTTTGGAACGGTCAGGCTTCGGAGTGGGCGCACCGTGTCGATACGCCGCAAGTTTCCTTGTTGGCGACCGTCTTGGTGGTGGCTTCGTTGGTAGGATTTTTTGATCGGAGCGAGGCCGAATGATTGGTTCCTTGCTTCGAATCCGGTATGAGGTTGTCCAAGAACTCGACGAAGGACCGATTTTTGTTTCTTATCGAGTGCGCGACCGGGTGGGTGGCCGCGAGGTCAAAGCGCGCATCATCAACCCTCCGTTTTCGAGCGAAGCGGGCTTCCTGGATCGCGTACGAGACGTCATCGCCGAGAGCAACGCCGACGCCGACC
This sequence comes from uncultured Chthonomonas sp., assembly GCA_964422285.1. GTDB lineage: Bacteria > Armatimonadota > Fimbriimonadia > Fimbriimonadales > Fimbriimonadaceae > UBA2391. Next base: position 16,629 of record CAYRAX010000041.1, on the reverse strand, counting down.
CGAATCGGGAGCGGTTGCTCGAACTGGATGACCACGAAGGAACGCCGTTCTTGCTTTCCGAGCTGCCGTCCGGAATCGTCCTGCAAGACAAGATCAAAAAAATGGCACCGTTCTCGGCGCCAACTTGCATCGTCACCGCGATCGGCATTTGCGAAGGACTACTTTGTTTACACGAGAAGTCGCGCGCGCACGGCGACCTGAATACGGCGAACATTTTTGTCAACCAAGAGGGCAAGGTTAAGCTGGCACTCGCGGGAATGTGGCGGGCTTATGGAGCGAGCCGAACCGCGGGCTCAGTGGTGCTGCCGATGATGGCACCCTACCTGGCACCAGAGGTCACCCAGGGCGCGATGCCCAGCCCAACAACCGACGTCTATTCGGTTGGCATCATCTTGTACGAATTGCTCACGGGCCGGTACCCGTTCAGCGCTGACACCCCGGTTGCGATGGCGATGAAGCATTCGACGGCGCCAGTGCCAGGAATTCGAGCGCAAAACAATGGCGTACCGCAGACGCTGGAAGAGATTGTCAAAAAGTGCTTGGCAAAAGTGCCGCACGACCGATACATGAGCGCAGCGGAGCTACTGAGCGATCTGCGCATGATGCAGGACGCGCTGCGATTTGGCAAGCAACTAAGTTGGCCGATCAAATCAACTGGTCCCTTGCCCGCACCGACGCCCGAACCGGCTCCACAATTGGTCGCTCCGCGCATGAGCGCCATCCGCCCAGAATCGAAGCAGATCAAGCGGCCACCGGAAGAGGAGCCCGAAGTTTCCGATCGTTTGCCACGCTGGTTGACTGGCTTGGGCTATCTGGCGGCACTCGCGCTCATCGCCATGATCGGCGGCTACATGTACTGGAACTTTACGACTGCGAAGCCGGTCAAGATGCCCTCGCTCGTGGGTCAGAATGTTTCGGAGGCATCGGAGCAACTAAAGACTCTTGGCCTAAAGCTGGTCACAGACGAGGTCGAAAGCAACAAATTGCAGGGTACGATTATCAAAACCGACCCTCGCGCGGGGCTTACGATTCGTGAAGGTGACAAGGTGGTCGCGCAGGTGAGTTCGGGGACTAAGTTCATCGAGATACCACCGCTCAAGGGCCGCAGCGTTGATGAAGTCAAGCGCATGCTTCACCGAATCGGACTCAATGTAGATCCCAAGCTGCAATACCGCGCGAACCCCAATTTTGAGCGTGGCATTGTCGTAAGGTCAATTCCCGAAGAGCGCCACAAACTCGAGCGTGGCAAATCGGTTCGCTTGGTAGTGAGTTCGGGGTCGCGTTCCGAGGGCGATGGACAAAATGGGCAGTATCACTTGTACACGGTGCGCCTGGGGCCGATCGACGTGCCCGAGCCAGTGTATGTTCGAATCGACATGACCGACGACGAAGAAACCCGTCAAGTTTGGGAAGGCCGGTTGGCGGATGGCGAAGAAGTGGTTGACTCAGAATACGGTCGCGGTGACCAAGTCGAAATTACAATCTACTTCGACGGGCAAATCGTTTCACAAAAAACTGTCAAGGCAAAAAGTCAACCCAGCGGCGGTCCGTCGCGAGCTTCCTTATGAAGTTTGAGCTTGCGCCATCCATTTTGTCGTTCGATCCCGCTTGCTTTCTGCCGCAAGTCCGCGAAGTCGAGGCAGCGGGTGCGGACTGGATTCACTTGGACGTGATGGATGGGCAATTCGTGCCGCCCATCACGTTTGGGGCCGACCTCGCCGCGCGGCTCTGTCAAGAGTGCTCGATTCCGGTCGAGGCGCACCTGATGACGAATACACCGGAGCGTCACTTCGAGGCGTTCATTCGGGCCGGATGCAAGCGCATCATTTTTCATGCCGAAGCAACCCACCATGCTCACCGGCTTTGCAGCGAACTGGGTGGCGCGGGGGTGCAGGCCGGGGTCGCCATCAATCCTGCAACCTCCGCGGACGCTATTCAACCAGTTTTGGGGGCGATTGACCTTGCGTTGGTGATGACGGTTAACCCTGGTTGGGGCGGGCAAGCGCTCATCGCGGAGTGTTTGGAAAAAGTGCGCACGATCCGGTCGTGGGATGCCGCATTGCCGATTGAAGTTGACGGCGGCATTGACGCACGCACAATAAAGGAAGCGTTGAATGCCGGTGCCAATGTGTTCGTTGCGGGCAGCTTTTTGACGAAGAAGAAGATCGCTTTGGCAGTGCAGGAGTTGCGGTCGGCATGGGATTGAAGATCGCGACGACCGTATCGATGCTGACCGGCGTCGTGTTGTTGCTGCTTTGGAACACGATGGTTGGAGTGAAGCCGGGCGACGGGGCACCAAAAGCTGAATTGCGCGCGTATGGGCTGCGGTTGATCACGCAATTTGGGCTCACAGCGGGTGCATTCATTTGCGCGGCGATTTTCGCGATGTTGCTTGCGCGCAAGACTCGTTTGGACTTCGCCACCGAACTGCGCTCCAATGTCGCAGACCTTATGGAGGGCACTTTACGCGACCATGGTGGAAGCAAGCTTCCCGATGATGCGCCGAGCGATTGAACTTGCGGCGCAAGGATTTCCGGCACCAAACCCGCGCGTAGGTTGCGTGATCGCCAAGAACGGACGCGTGATCGGTCAGGGATACCATGACCACGCGGGGGCGCCACATGCCGAAGCCGCGGCGTTGGCTGCATGCAACGAAGACCCCGCCGGCAGCGAAGTATTCGTTACCCTCGAACCGTGCAACCACCACGGGCGCACGCCGCCATGTTCCGAGGCACTAATTCAAGCAAGAGTCGCGAGCGTGCACTACGCCGTGGTTGACCCTAATCCAAAGGCATCTGGCGGGGCTGAGCGGTTGCGTCAATCAGGAATTCATGTCGAAAGCGGCATGCTGGAGCAAGACGCGCGCTACGTCAATCGCGTGTTTTTGAAATCGGTTGAGCGGGCACGGCCGTTCGTGGTCGTAAAGGCGGCGGTCACTGCAGACGGCTTTATGGCGCGACCCGACGGTACGAGCAAGTGGATCACCGGCGAGAAAGCAAGAGCCGAGGGCCACCGCCTGCGCGCAGATCTCGGTGCCGTCCTCGTCGGGAGTCGAACGGTCGAAGTTGATTCGCCGCTGCTGACCGCGCGCATCGCTGGCGTCGTGAACCAGCCGGTGCCGGTGGTGATTGACGCAAGCAAGCGGATTCCAGCGGACCATCCTCTGCTAGCGCGCATTGAAACCATCCGATTTGTGGCGAGTCAACCAGAGAGGCCCAACGACCACATGTTGCCGGTAGTGAATGGTGGTTTTCGACCGGCGGACGTGCTAGCGGCATTGCACGAGCGCGGACTGATCGGTGTGCTTGTCGAAGGTGGCGCGCATACAATCGAACAATTTTGTCTTGCCGATTTGGTGGACGAAATACACCTCTTTCAGGCTAAAATAAAGTTTGACGAAGGTATTGAGGGGTTCACCCCCGAAAAAATACTAAACAATTTTTCGAACTTTGGAATGGTAGCTTCCCGTCAATTGGGTGAAGATACCCATATGCAGTGGGCGAGAAAAGCGTAGTTTGACTCTCTAGTACCTTTCCATAACCTCAAAAAAAAGGGCAAAAGACTTTGTTTCTCCCAATAAGCCCGACAAAAGCCCCGTCGCTAACCCTCAGCGCGGGGCTCATTTTATGTCTGCCATCGTCGCTCAGTACATCAGGTCGGCGAGGAAATAGTTGGCCACGTAGATGAGCACCATAGATATCACCACAGTGTTGGTGGTGGACCGCCCAACACCGACCGCGCCATCTTTGGTGCGCAAGCCTTGCTGGCATGCTACGACGGCAACGATGAGGCCAAAAACCACCGTCTTAATCATGCCGCCCCAAAAATCCCAAGGCTCCACAAACTGGCGGACCGAATTCATGAATGATCCCGCCGCGACGCCGTTGCTGATGCTCACCAAGTAGCCGCCCGCCACTCCGGAATAGACGCCCACGAGACACAGCACCGGCAGCATGAAAATGCCCGCCACGAAGCGAGGGATCACCAAGTAGTTCGTAGGGTGAACGCTGAGCGCGCGCAAAGCATCAACTTGCTCGGTGACCGCCATCGTGCCAATTTGGGCCGCCATCGCCGATCCACAACGCGCAGCGACCATGATGCCAGCGAGAACGGGCGCAATTTCGCGGGTAACCGCAAGTCCAATGGTTCCGCCAGCGAGCGATGATGCGCCATAGCGGACGAGCAAGTCACTGGAATACAGCGCGAGCACCGATCCCGAAAAAAATGTTGTGAGAGCGACGATCGGCACCGAAGCAACGCCGATGAACGCCATCTGGTTGAGCGTTTCGCGGGTTTCGCAGGGGTGGCGAAAAAGCCGCCGAAAAACGTCTATCACGATCAACGTACATTCGCCCACAAACCGGAAGAATGCCTCAAATGGGTTGATCATGCGTGACAGTATAACGCGCAAACGGATATGCTTTCGCCTATGAAACGATGGTTGCCAGTATTCTTTGCCTGCATTGCCCAGATTGCGCTCGCGGGAGATTTCACGCTGACGGTATTGCATACCAACGACATGCACGCGCGAGTTGAACCGGCCAAGGTCAAGGGCGAATTCGTGGGGGGATATGCGCGCCAGATGACTTTGCTCAAGAAGTACATGGCCTCTGACCCGAACGTGCTGCTAATCAACGCGGGCGATACGTTCCAGGGCACACTATTTTTCAATCAATACCAAGGGCTCGCCGACCTTGCGTTTATGAACGCGGCCGGGTATCGCGCCATGACTCTGGGCAACCACGAATTTGACAAAGGCGATGCCGTATTGGCCAATTTTATTCGGAAGGCAAATTTTCCTGTGCTTGCCGCTAACCTTGACGTGACCGGCGACCCGGATTTGAATGGCTTGGTGAAGCCGTCAACCGTGGTCGAGGTGGCGAAACAGAAAATCGGCATTGTGGGAGCCATTACGGACACGCTGATGAGCATCAGTTCGCCGGGCAAGGGCGTAAAGATGAAGCCGCTTGTGGCCAGCATACAGACTGAAATTGATGCGCTAACAAAGCAAGGCATCAACAAAATTATCATTCTCACCCATATTGGCTATCAGGAAGATGTGGAATTGGCGGGCAAGCTGAAGGGCGCGGATTTGATCGTCGGGGGCCACAGCCACACGTTTCTTTCCGATGACGAGGTCGCGCCGTTCGGAAAGCCTTGGGGCGGATATCCGACCAAGGTCAAAGCGCTTGATGGCAACACAACCTATGTCGTACAGGCACACGAATGGGGCAAGCTCCTCGGGCGACTGAAAGTAACGTTTGACGATGCGGGCAAAGTAACGAAGGTTTTTGACGCCAAGCCGATAAAGGTGGACGCTTCAATTCCCGAAGACCCGACGATTGCCGCGATGGTGGCCGCTTTCAATATGCCACTCGCCGAGCTCAAGCGCAAGGTGGTGGGTGAAGCGCCGATGGGATTCGCCAACGAATCCAGCCGAGGAAAGGAGACGCCGATGGGTGACGTGATCGCCGATGCGATGGTCGCGATGACCAAGGCCCAAGGAGCCCAAATCGCGCTGATGAATGCGGGAGGAATCCGCGCCGCGATTGAACCTGGTTTGATCACCTATGATGCGGCGATTACGGTTCAGCCTTTCTCCAATACACTTGTGGTGCTCGAACTGACCGGCGACGAGCTTTATGGTGCATTCGACTTCGGACTCGGCGAAACGGGGGATGGTAGCGGAGGGTTCTTGCACACTTCAAAGGGCGTCAAGGTTGTTTTTGAACGCAAGAAGCCCGAAGGATCGCGCGTGGCGTCGATCTCGATTGACGGCAAGGAAGTCAAGCGAACCGACACGGTGCGGGTAGTGACCAACAGCTTTTTGGCGGGCGGAGGCGACGGGCACCTGATTTTGAAAAACGCCAAAGGCAAGCGCCTCGACACTGGGTTTATTGATATTGATGCGCTGGTGGACTACTTGTTGAACCACAAGCCGCTCACGCAAGCCACTGAGGGCCGTCTCGCCGACAAGAAATAGCCGATTCCTTGGAAAACTGGCATTCGTAGCGCTGACCGGAGCCGCACGCACTTTTGCGGTGTCGAATCGAAAAAGTTGGCATTGTCCATACTTTGTCGTACAGTTCGTGCATGCCTTGGAGGCGCAATTTTATGAATGTTTGTAAGGTCCTTAGCTCGTCGTGTTTGGTGATTGCCTCGATTTCCGTTTATGCGGACGGCGTTGCCATTCTGCCCAACTCGTACGTGCCCCAAGGGCTTCAGTACTACGGCTCGCCGGCGCCAGCGGGAGCATTTTTCATTCCGGATAACGCAGCCACGAGCTCAGGGCCAAGAGTTGCGGTTGGCGACGTCAGCGGGGATGGTGTCGATGATATTGTGGTCGCCCCGGCATCCGGCGCGGCCAAGGTGTTCATGTACTCAGGTGCAGGATTTGCGACGAAGCAGTCGTTTTTTATTGCTGGTTCGATTGTCAATCCTTCGGTGGCGGTTGCTCCTTCGCAGCCCGGTCGGGACGCTCGAGTCGTCATTGGCTATGGGCCGACTAACGCGCCGATTGTGAACGTGTTTAACGGCACCACGGGGGTGGCGATGAGCAGTTTTTACGCGTTCGACCCTTCGTTTACTGGCGGAGTTAACGTTGCGGCGGGCGACGTTTCGGGCGACGGAGTTGCTGACATCGTTGCTGGTCAAGCTACCGGCGGTGGCATCGTTCGAGTGTTCGATGGCGTCGACTTTAGCCTGCTGCGAACATTTACGCCCTATTCCGCGTTTTCAGGTGGAATTTCGGTTGCCGCAGGCGATGTCAACGGGGACAATGTCTGCGAGGTCGTTGTTGCGCCCGCTTCTGGCGCTGGAGCCGTTCGCATCATCGACCCCGCTACTCTGAACGACGTCAGCAGCTTCTTTGCGTTCGCAAATACGTTCGCCGGTGGCGTTAACGTTGCCAGCAGCGACCACGACCGGGATGGTTTTGATGACGTGGTGATGAGCGTCAAGACTGGCGGACCACCGCAAGTGCGGGTTTTTAGCCCCAAAAAGAATGTGAACCTCGCGAATTTCTTCGCGTTTGACCCGAGCAACCAGGGCGGATGCTGCGTTGGTGGATCGAATCACCCGACGCCTCGAACGACAATTCGAATTCCGACTTCGGCGCCGTATTATCGCGGCCCCATCACAGGTATTTCAGCGGATGTGGTAGTGGCCAACCCAGCGGGCGTCCCCGTCTCGACGCAGCAGAAGAACCTTTCGGCGGATGGAAGAATTGAGTTGAGCGTTGATTTTCGTGGAAATTTGAAAGTACGGGTTAAGCCAAAGGGATGTCTTTCGAAGGTCGTCAATGGGGTGGCGAGCGGTGGAATCGTGGTGCTGCAAAACGTGCCGCTCGTACCGGGAGATTGCAATGGGGACAATTACGTCGGCACCGATGATTACTTGATCCTGAATAACGCGTTTGACACTTCAATTGGTGAACCGGGGTTTGATCCACGCGCGGATCTTGATGGCGACGGCTACGTCGGCACCGACGACTACCAAATCTTCAACAACGAGTTTGATTCGACCGGCCAGACGTTTTGAGCAATTCGGAGCGCGACGGCTAGTCCGTTCTTTGAAAAGGATGCCCCCGTTGGTAATGCAACCGTCGCCTGGCGCGGATATTGAGGCTGTGCTTCCAGATTGCAAAACAACCATCAAAAAGATTACAAATTAGTATTGGAACATCAGTCCGCTGCTCGCATTGACTCTATGTAGGAGCCATCACATGGACAATGTCAGAAATGCAGTGTTTTCGGGATTTTTGTTGATTTCATTTGTGAATGGATCAGCGCAGGGCCAAACTCGCGCACCGATCCGGTACCGACCGTACGAGTTGGTCAATCTTGGACTGCTCAATGGTGCAACGAGTAGCCGCGCTGACGGCTTGAATGAGCTTGGTCAAGTCGTTGGCACTTGCGAGTTTCCCATTGCATGGACGAGTTCGGCGTTTTGCTGGACCCAAGGGGCATTAGTTGACCTGCACAAATCTCCGGGAGGCAACTACAGCATCGCGCACAGCATCAATTCTGTGGGTGACACCGTTGGCGAAGCAGACGACGGCGACATTCGGCCGAAGTCTGTGCTATTTCGCAGTGGATCTGTACTTGCTCTAGGCTCAAGCGGTGGAGGCAACCATCGCGCAATTTTCTTAACGGACTCGGGCACGGCGATCGGCGATCGCGCAATTGGATTTGACGGTCCATGGCGCGGCGCAGTGTGGATACCTCGCGTGGACAAGCCGGATCGATTTGACGAAACATTGCTGCCCGTGCACCCGAGCGGCGATCCAGCCGCAAGAATGGGCTATGTGCTTGGCGCGAACCAAGCGGCACAAGCGGTCGGCTATGTACAGAGTTCAACTTTTGGCCAATACGGCGCTTTTTGGAACAACAATCTCACTCACGACCTTACGTTGTTGACGCCCCTGGAAGGGGATTGGAGTTCATACGCCGAGGGGCTGAACGACAAGGGAGTCGCGGTTGGAACGAGTTACCTTGGAGTTTTTGGGTCACATGCAGTCAAATGGGTCGGTCCAAGTTTCACCGCAACCGCGCTGCCCATTCCAGCGAATTCAGCGGGAACGCGGGCGTATGACATCAACAACGCTGGGCAGATTGTAGGAGTCGCGCTCGACCAAGCAGGATCTCCGCACTGGATCTTGTGGAATGGCAATCAGATCGTCAATCTAAGCCAGATCATTTCCAAGGATTATCCCGGTTGGAAGATTGACGACCTTGCAGATATCAATGACGCTGGATACATCTGCGGGACCGCATCCTATCTTGGGCAATCCAGGGCGATATTGCTCGCGCCACATTCTCAAGTTTCGACACGGAATTAGTGGCCACTGATCGCGCACTGCGCGGCAAGGTGGTGAATTCGCGGGTAACCCCGGAATTGACCGTGAGCAGGGTATACTTTCTGCTCAGCAAATCACGGCGGGACAGCGGTTTCGCCGTGATTATCTCGTGGAGGAACCAGCTCTAAACATGGCCGGAATTGGCAAGATTATTCAAGTTTTAGGACCCGTTGTTGACTGTCGCTTTTCGACGGATCAGTTGCCGGGTATCTACAACGCTTTGACGATCAAAGACGAAAAGCGCGGCATTGACGTTACCATCGAGGTCGCCCAACACCTTGGTGACGACATCGTTCGATGCGTCGCTTTGGCCTCCACCGACGGATTGGTTCGTGGCATGGACGTCACCGACACCGGTAAGCCCATTCTCGTTCCCGTCGGCAACGCGACCTTGGGCCGAGTCTTTAACCTGCTCGGAAAGCCGATCGACATCCTTGATAAGGGTGAGCACGCCGACACGCCAGAAGTCGCTGCGGCGAAGCAGAAGGCGGTTGACGAAGCGCCACGGCTGCCCATTCACCGACAACCCCCAACGTTCGACCAACAAAACGTTAAGGTCGAGCTTTTGGTTACCGGTTTGAAGGTTATCGACCTGCTCGTGCCGTTCAACAAGGGCGGAAAGATCGGTCTGTTTGGTGGTGCCGGACTGGGCAAGACAGTTACGATCCAAGAGCTCATCCGAAACATCGCGGTTGAAGCTTCTGGTGTTGCTATGTTTGCCGGCGTTGGCGAGCGCACCCGCGAAGGAAACGATCTTTGGCTCGAAATGAAAGAAGCCAAGTTCACCGACAAAGATGGCACGGAAAAGTCGGTTATCGACAAAACGGCCATGGTCTTTGGTCAGATGAACGAGCCGCCCGGCGCACGTCTGCGAGTCGCCTTGACCGCGCTTACAATGGCCGAATACTTCCGTGACGAGATCGGTAGTGACGTTCTGATCTTTATCGACAACATCTTCCGCTTCGTCCAAGCGGGATCGGAGGTCTCGGCACTTTTGGGACGTATGCCCAGCGCTGTTGGCTACCAGCCGACCCTCGCGACCGAAATGGGATTCCTGCAAGAACGAATTACGTCAACCACCAAGGGATCGGTTACCTCGGTGCAAGCCGTTTATGTTCCTGCCGACGACCCCACCGACCCGGCTCCAGCAACCACGTTTGCTCACTTGGATGCATACATCTATCTGGAGCGCGCGATTGCATCAAAGGGCCTGTTCCCGGCGGTCGACCCGCTCGCTTCGACTTCGAAAAACCTCGACCCACAAATCGTCGGTGCCGAGCACTACGACGTTGCGCGGCGAGTTCAGCAGATTCTGCAACGATACAAAGAACTGCAGGACATCATCGCGATTCTGGGTATTGACGAACTTTCGGACGACGACAAGCAACTCGTTTCGCGAGCGCGAAAGATCGAGCGATTCATGTCGCAGCCGTTCTTTGTTGCCGAGCAGTTCACCGGCAACGCTGGAAAGTACGTCACGCTCCAAGAAACCATCCGCTCCTTCAAGGAGATCGTCGATGGAAACTTGGACGATGTGCCGGAGCAAGCGTTCTTGTACTGCGGCGGCCTCGACGACGTTTACGAAAAGGCGAAGAAGCTCCAAGCGGTTTAATCGCCGCGTGACCAGTGGATTGCGGACAAGCTCTTGGCCGCAATCCACGCCACAAATTAGCTATGGCAAATGAATTGACCCTATCAGTTGTTGCACCGGATCGAACGGTGGTCGAGACCCAGGTTTTTAGCGTTACCGCGCCGGGCCACGACGGCTATTTGGGTGTGATGGCGGGCCATGAACCCTCCTTGGTTGCTCTGCGCCCTGGACTGCTTGAGTTTCGCGACACTCGGGAGCAACGCCACTTTATCGCGATCGGAGGCGGGTTCATGGAAGTCAGTGGCAAGCAGGTCATTATTTTGGCCGACGACGCGCAACTCGCTAGTGAAATTGAGGTCAAACGGGCCGAGCAAATGCTGGATCGGGCTCGCCGAACCCTGCGCGGCGAAGCGACCGGGTTGACCCAAGAAGAGGCGACGCTCGAAATCGAGCGCGCATTGGTTCAGCTCAAAGCCGCCCGCATGAACTAACGTTCAAAGCGGATAAGCATCGCCCGCGGTATCGAAGCTCACATTGAGCAACAGGTAGTCGTCGGTGTTGATGTACCCATTGCCGTCGAGATCCGCTCGTACATCAAATCCGCCATCACCTTCGATCGTGTCGAATGCGTTCGAAAGAATGATGTAGTCATCGGTATTGATGAAATCATTGTTGTCGCAATCCCCGGGAATGAGGTCTTTCGCATAATCGGCGTGGTAATACGAAACCGCCGCGGCTGGCGTGATGGTGCCGACCTTCTTGCTGAGCGATGTCGCGGTTTTGATGAAAATGTCGCAATCGCCCGAGAAGTTGTTCAGCTTAACTTTGAAATAGCCCTCGCCATCGGCTGTGGCGGTAGCGGTTTCCACTGCCGTGCCGTCCGGACGCCGGATGATGATGGTCACGGGCGCGGTCTTACCTACTGGCCAGCCAGCCGCTCGGGCCCGACCACCCAGCCAATTTTGGCCGAGCGGATATCGCTCCACCTTTAAGTCGTCGAAATAGGCGGTAACTGCGGTGCCGGATGGGTTAAAGACCCACAAATCAAAGTCGTCAATTTGTTTGTAGTCGCTCGGCGTGCCCGGTGAAACGGGCCCAACGACCATGCCATTGATGTTCGAGGCGGTGAAACCCGTATTGCTCGCGACGCCGTTGAAACCGCGCACGATGACCTGAATGCGGGTCCACTCGTCGAATGGCGCAATGTTCTCGCGAGTGATCTGCGTTGGCATGAACAAGAACCCGTCGGCTGCATCAAATGCCGAATGGTAGATGCCCGCTTGACCGTTGCCGACATTAGACGCGCCTTGGCTATTGGTGCCGTAGGCGCTGAGCCCAACCCATGCCTGTCCGATGCTCAAAAGCGAAACGCGCACAAAAACCGTGGCAACGTAGGTTTCGCTTCGAAAACTATCGAAGAAGGCGCGATAAGCGTATTGATTTCCCGGCGTGGCGACCGCAGTTCCTGTGTAGCGGCATGATTTGGTGCCCGAGTGGGAAAGCGTAGATGTGACAGTGTAGTCCGAACCTTCGCGCACGTCGACAGCCCAGCTATCCTGTCCGGAGATGCTGGTTGTTGTGAATGCATCAAAATTTGTGCTGTATGCGGTGGTTTGGGCGTTGGCCAACGTGCAGGCACAGATGGCCCAAGAGATTAGCGAAGTTCTGCGTAACATAACGGTGTCCCAAAAATGAATGGATGCTCGGCAGCGATTCAGGTTCATTTTATACTAAAAAATGGATACAAGCCATTAAATTTTCGTGCATCCCGTATTTAGACTGGGTGTGAGGGTGAAATGGGCACACAGGTGTATTCCGAACCGGCACAAATATGCCATAATTTGGGTTCGCTCGAATTCAACGAGCTAGGAGAACGATCAGTACTATGAGTGAAGAAACCACGCAGACGCCCAACAATGCCACGTCAGGAGCGTCAAACACCGCTGGTGAAGCAGGCGCCGGTCGAAAGACATTTCGTGGCAACGCGCCATCCGATGCCAACATGGGAGCCGCCTCGGGCGAAAAAGCTCGCGGCAAGCGCCGACGCCGAGTCAGCTACTTGACGATCAACAAGATCAACACGGTTGACTACAAGGACGTCAATTTGCTCCGACGATTTATTAACGATCGCGGCAAGATTTTGTCTTCGAAGGTAACGGGCAACACAGCCAGCCAACAACGAATGGTCGCGAGCGCGATTCGCCGAGCGCGAGAGATGGCGCTTTTGCCATTCGTAGTGACGGAATTTACGCACGACCGGCCGATGCGACCGCGCGGCCCACGAAGTGACGGCTATTCGGGCGGCGGGCAACATCGAGAGGCAGCCCCTGCGCCAGCGCCAGCAGAAACGGAATCCACCGGCGAATAAGCCAGGAACCGCCGAGCAACAGAGTCGATGCCGAAGCTATCCGTTAGCTTCGGCATCATTCATTTTGCAGAACTTTGACAATCGCGGCATTCGCCTTCGATTTCGATGTGGATCGCGCTGGGGCTGAATCCCTGAGCAACAAGGTGGTCACGCGTGGCTGAAACCATATTTTTTGCAACGGTGACCTCGGTCACATTGCCGCAACTGGAGCAAACCCAGTGCTCCGTATCGTTGGAATGCACTACGCCCAATTTGCAGGCGACATATCCGTCCGCAGAGCCGATGCGGTGCGCAAGACCCAACTCGGTGAGTGTCGAAAGAATTCGGTACACGCTCACCAAATTTGTCTTGTGACCCGATTTTACGACCAAATCGTGAATTTCTTTTGCCGTTAGCGCCGATGGCGAATCGTGTAACACCTTTGCCACGCTGAGCCGCGATCCGGTCACACGCAAACCAAGCGTTCTTAGTTCCTTGACGACCCTCAACTCGAATTCGCCCAGGCCAAATGAGCCTTCGGAAGCCCGTTTCAAATTGTCTTGCACGAGCCTATTGTATATGGCTTTAGGGTCCAAAACAGATCATCTTACGGAAAATATGAAGAATTTACGCCGAAAGGGTTGTACGAACGCGCATTCTTTGGTCAAACTGCATGGAAGCGTCTGAGTTGCGCAAAAACCTAGGTTCAAACGAACCTGAAAATATGCTATATTCAAGGCCAAACTAAAAAGTCACCCAATAAACAGGGGATTTTGGAGGGAAGAATGGAGTTTTACGATCTGAAGTCACGAGCAAAAGTAAACGTGTCCGACAGCAACGTCACCAAGAAGAAAATGGTTCGCAAGACCAAGACTGGTGAGCAGGTCCGCCACGCTTTGTTGGCCAGCCACGATGGTCGCACGCTGTACAAATTTGTCAGCCAAAAAGACTACGACGCGGCTAACGTGAAAGAAGTTAAGTAACTTAGATTCCAAAAGTCTCAAAGCCGGCTACGTTCACACCGTGAATGGGCCGGTTTTGTTGTGTCCAGGTAGCATAAAGTTGAACGCCGAGCGCACTCGGCCGTCTATGCGCACATGGCCCTATCGGAAAATGAAAAAGTAGCGCACTTGTTGCGCCGTTTTGGACTCGGAGCGAGCGAATCCGAACTCGAATACTACGGCAAGAATGGCCTCAACGGCGCCATTTCACTCCTGCTGGATTACGATTCATCCGATGACTTTGGCCTGAAATTGACGGACTTTGCCCCAAAGAAGGGCGTGCCTAGGCCAAAATCAGCCCAAATCATGTGGGCATTGCGGATGTGCTCGACCAGGAAACCACTGCAGGAGAAGCTGACCCTTTTTTGGCACCATCATTTTGCGACTGCAGTTTCGAAGGTGGATGTGGCCCCGGCGATCGCTCGGCAAAACGATCTCCTTCGCGAAAATTGCCTTGGCACGTTCCGAAATTTGCTATTGTCAGTGTCCAAAGATCCTGCGATGCTTTATTGGCTGGATAACCAATTCAACGTCAAGGGCAAACCTAACGAGAATTTCGCGCGCGAGGTGATGGAGCTCTTCACGCTCGGTATCGGCAACTACTCGGAGAAAGACGTCCAAGAAGCCGCTCGTGCGTTCACTGGGTGGACATATGGGGTGGGCCGCCGCACCATTGACAAGCCGCGCGGACCATCGCAATTTCAATTCCGCGCCGAGCTGCACGACAGTGGCACTAAATCGGTTCTTGGCAACACCGGGAATTTTGATGGCGACGATGTCTGCGGAATTTTGGTCGGTCACCCGGCCACCGCCGAGTTCATCACCAAAAAGATGTGGGAGTGGTTCGCCTACCAAAAACCCGAGCCCGAGCTCATCAAGCGCTTGGCCGCCGAATTCCGAAATAGCGGCCTGAACATCAAAGTTTTGGTCAAGAGCATCATGACCGCGCCGGAGTTTTATTCGGAAAAATGCGTAGGCAAACTCTTCAAAAACCCAGTTGACTTTTGCGTCGTCACGTTCCGGCAATTGGGAATTGGGTCGCGCATGTTGCAGACGATCAAGGATACGCGCAGCGACGACGATGGGCCAGGCAAGCTTGGTGCCGCTCAGCCGCTGAATTTGCTGATTACTTCTATGACCGCCATGGGAATGGAAATTTTGAATCCGCCGGATGTTTCGGGCTGGAGTATTGGACCAGCATGGGTGAGCTCGGCGACCATGGTGGAGCGAATCAAATGGGCGGACGCGCTTTTCATGCGAGGTCGATATCCGGCGGTGGAGATCTTGGGTGAAGGTGCGACCGGGAAAGAAGCCGCAACCGCCTTGTGCAGCATTTTTGATGTTCACTACGCTCCGACGAAGATTGACCAACTTGCCAAGGCCGCGGATTCGGTGTGCAAGGGCTCGATTACGCCGAGGAATGCCAACGCGACCGCCGCTGCCGTATGCAAGTTGATCTTCGGCTCGCCCGAATTTCAATTCTGCTAACGCACCAGGATCGAAAGCGCGTATAGATTGGTTAAACTGGGCGAATGATAGCGCTTTCTCTTTTCGCAGTATTGGGCATGGCGGGCTGGACTTATCCGGCATCGCGAACGGTCGATCACTTTGACGATTACAACGGCACCAAGGTTGCCGATCCTTATCGATGGCTGGAGCAATCGGTTGCGGTTCCAGAAGTTCACGATTGGGTCGCCGCGCAAAATAAGCTGACTTTTTCCTATTTGGATAAGATCGATGGTCGAGACCGCATCCTTGCCGAGATCAAGCGGCGCATCAACTTTGAGCGATTTGATGGTGTGCACCGGCGCGGCGAGAGAATATTTTTTACGAAAAACGATGGCCTTCAAAACCAGGCGGTCTATTACGTTATTGACAAGCCGGGCGCGAAGCCACGCGTCTTGCTCGACCCCAACCAGCTGAGCAAAGATAGCACTTCGGCGATTACTTCCAGCGATACATCGGAAGACGGAAAACTCCTGCTTTACGCGATCAGCCGCGGCGGATCGGACTGGATCGAATGGAAAGTTCGCGATGTCGCGACCGGAAAAGACCTGCCGGATAGCGTCCAATTTAGCAAGTTTGGCAACGGCGTACTGACGAAAAAGGGAAATGGCTTTTACTATTTGCGATATCCGAAGCCCGAAGAAGGAACAGCGTTCATCCAAGCCAACACGGCGGGCAGCATCTGGTACCACGAAATCGGAACATCGCAAGAGAAAGACATTCAAGTGATGAAACTTGATAATCCTGATTGGTTTATCGGCGTGGGCTTGACGCCTGATCGGGACATGCTGGTTTATTCGATCGAAGAACCAGGCTCCATCAATAACCACGTTTGGGTACAATACTTGACCATTCCCAACGCGCCGGTGGTCAAGCTTTTTGATGCCAACGACGGGCAATACAGCGTTGTCGGACGAGACGGCGACAATCTATTTATCGAGACCACAAAAGGCGCGCCGCGCGGACAAGTCATTTCGGTGCCAGTGCGCTCGCGTCGTGCGCCCATCACGATTGTTCCGGAGAGCAAAGACACTTTGCGAGGCGTGGCCCAGGTCGGCGGAAAATTGCTGTGCCAATACTTGCGCGATGCGCACTCCGCGGCGACGATCCATGACTACACCGGCAAGCTTGTGCGCGAACTAGCGTTTCCTGGCCTTGGAACCGCAGTGCTGGAAGGCGGCAGCCCCGATGACCCCAAGATTTTCTATTCGTACGCCGACTTCTTCACGCCAGCCCAGATCATGGAATACGACATGAATACGGCCAAGGCGACCGTTTTTGCGAAACCGAAGATCGCGTTCGACGTGACCAAATACGAGGCCAAGCA
>CAYRAX010000040.1:0-18049 GCA_964422285.1 uncultured Chthonomonas sp. | reverse complement strand
ATGGAATCCTCAAGGAAAAAAGCAATGGTATTATTACCTGATTTCTAACATTGAAGTTGAGATGACCGCTACCCCTTTGTCGCGAGTTTACGCTCGAAAGGGCGCGTGGCCATCTAGCGAGGGGCACTTAGCCCTTAGCGCTGACCTTTTCCTTCTTCTTTTCACCGTCGCTCGGGTCGATCTTGCGGAAGAACACCTTCTTGTCGTCGTCCAGTTCCGCGAGGATCGTGTCGCCTTCGCCGTAGCGGCCCAAAAGCAACTCTTCGCTGAGCGGATCTTCGATGTACCTTTGCACCGCGCGTCGAAGCGGTCGTGCGCCGAGGTTCGGATCGTAGCCGGTTTCCACCAGCAGGTCCTTCACCGCTTCGCTCAGCTTCAGCGTGATTCCCATGCTCTTGGCTTGTTCGTTCACTCGCTTCAAGTACAGGTCGGCGATTTCCAAAATCTCGTCCTTCTTCAGGTGGTGGAACACGATGACCTCATCCACACGGTTGAGGAACTCGGGTCGGAAGAGCTTCTTCATCTCGTCCAGCATCTTGTTCTTCATGTGCTCGTAGGTTTTCGGATCGTTGACATCCATCTTCTTGTCGATAAAGCCGAGGCCCTTTTCGAGTTCGATTGGCCGAACGCCAACGTTCGAAGTCATGATGATGATCGTGTTGCGGAAGTCCACCGTGCGACCTTGCGAGTCGGTCAAGTGTCCATCTTCCATCACCTGCAACAGGATATTTAAAACGTCTGGGTGAGCCTTTTCGATTTCGTCCAGCAAAACGACGCTGTACGGATTTCGGCGCACTTGCTCGGTGAGCTGCCCGCCCTCATCGTATCCGACGTACCCTGGAGGCGCGCCAACCAATCGGCTGACTGCGAATCGCTCCATGTACTCCGACATGTCGATTCGGATCATGTTCGTTTCTTTGTCGAACAGGTAGCTGGCAAGGGCCTTGCATAGCTCGGTTTTGCCGACACCGGTGGGGCCGAGGAAAATGAACGTGCCCATCGGGCGCTTCGGATCGCGAAGTCCGCTTCGGCTTCGGCGAATAGCGCGTGCAACCGCGCTCACCGCGTCGTGCTGCCCGATGATTCGCTCGTGCAAATCGTCTTCCATGCGCAGGAGCTTCTTGGATTCGGATTCCTTGACCATGTTCACGGGGATTCCGGTCCAGCTTTGAACAATCAGAGCGATTTCATGCTCGTCGACGATGGGTTCGGGTCGCTCTTCGGCGGCCCAAGCGTCTTCTCGAGTGCCAATACTGTGATCGAGCTCGTCTGCTGATTTTTCGAGCGATTCAAGATCGTCCTGCGATTCGTTTTTGCGTCGAATGTGGTCGATCTCCGCGCGAAGTTTGCTCAGTTTGACCTTATCTTGTCGCACGTCAAGCGGCGGCAGGCTGATTTGCAATCGCACGCGGCTGGCGGCTTCGTCAATGAGGTCGATGGCCTTGTCGGGCAAGCTTCGGTCCGTGATGTATCGCTGGCTAAGCTGAACGCTAGCCGCAATGGCATCATCAGTGATCTCGACGTGGTGGTGCGCTTCGTATCGCTCGCGCAAGCCCTTCAAGATGTCGATCGCTTCTTCTTCGTTTGGCTCTCGCACCTTGACGGCCTGGAATCGTCGTTCCAAAGCGGCATCACGTTCGATGTATTTTCTAAATTCTTCTTGCGTCGTGGCGCCCACGCATTGCAGTTCGCCACGTGCCAGAGCTGGCTTCATGATGTTGCTGGCGTCAATCGCGCCTTCGGCGGCACCAGCACCCACCAATGTATGAAGTTCGTCGATGAAAAGGATCACTTGGCCATCGGCGCGTCGCACCTCTTCCATCACCTTTTTCATCCGCTCTTCAAATTCGCCGCGGTATTTCGTTCCCGCAACGAGTCCGGCCAGATCAAGCGCGATAATGCGCTTATCTTTCAGAAGTTCTGGGATGTCACCCTGAACGATGCGAAGAGCTAGCCCCTCCGCGATCGCAGTTTTTCCAACACCCGGCTCGCCGATCAAGCACGGATTATTCTTCGTGCGTCGGCTGAGAATCTGCATTACGCGCTCAATCTCTTGTTGTCGTCCAACAACCGGATCTAGCTTGCCTTCTCGGGCAAGTTCGGTTAGGTCGCGGCCAAATTCATCCAAGGTTTGTGTCTTGGCGGCCGATGAAGACGAACTGCTGCTGGATCGGCTGCTACTAGAGCTGCTCGAACGTCCATGGGCTTCGTTGTCTTGAAGCGCCATGACTTCTCGGCGTGCTCGATCCAGTTCAACTCCCAACTTTGCCAGAACTCGACCCGCCAGGCCGTCGCCTTCGCGAATCAAACCTAGCAACAGGTGTTCGGTTCCAATATAGTTGTTGTTCAGGTTCCGAGCTTCGTCATACGCCAGATCAATCACGCGCTTGGCTCTGGGAGTAAGCGTCATGTCTTGCGATGGGCGAGCGTCACCTCGGGGCAGTTGTTTCTCGACTTCTTGTCGAATGCGGCTCAGGCTCACGCTGAGCTTTTCGAGGACCCGTGCGGCGACTGAGTCGCTTTCCCGGACCAAGCCCAGTAGGAGGTGTTCGGTAGAGACGTATCCCTCACCAAACTTTTGCGCCTCTTCTTGTGCGAAGAAGACAACCTTTCTTGCTCTTTCTGTAAATCTTTGCCACATGCTGTGTTGACCTACCTTCAGGCCGTTGGACGATCAAAAGGTCCACCAAGTTCTACTCCGCTTTTTGCCGGTGTATCGCAGGGACCAAAACGTCGATTTGCGCGGCTTTTCTTCGCGCTATGGTTAAGGTATTCCCCCGTCAGGGTACCTGAACCCCTGTTAAGTTCACTGGACCTTTAGGACCAGTAGCAATTTCGGTTCATTTTGGCCCGATTTTCAGTCCTGAAAATCCAGGGCAAAGGTGCCGATAGGGCTAGCCTTCCACCACCAACTTAGTAAAGTCGCCGAAGGTTAACAGGAGGTTAGCAACTTGCTTCAGCATCGCCAATCGGGCATCGCGGACGCGTGTATCGTCCACCATGACCATCGCGGCGTCGAAAAATGCGTTGATCGGGCCCATCAGTGGCTTCAGCGAGTCTACGCCAGCGGTATCAGCCGTGCAGGGCGCAATCGACTTAGCCGCTTCGAGTAGCGTAACTCCCTCTGCCGAGTCCAAATCGGCTGGGTTCGGTTGAACCTGAATCGCGATCCCCTTCTTTTCGGCCGCCGCAACAATGTTTATCGGGCGCGTCGCGGTTTGAATTAGCCCGGGATCGCCCGCCGCTGCCGCCATAGCCTTGATTCGCGCTGCGATCAAACGTGGATGGAGCAGGGTTTGCAGGTCGGTTGCCAGCGCCGCTTCGACGACGTCGTGACGCTCGGACGAGTACGTCAGCTCGTACCGGCCGGCGAATATGGGGCCGATCAGCTCCACGGCCTTGCCTGCCTTGATCGGCAATCCATCGTAAAGCGCTTCTGCCTGGTGAATCAGGTCCAGTGCGCTTGCCGGCATGCCCGAATCGATGATCAACTGGGCCGCTCGCCTCAATCCATAGGGGTCGCTGGATCCGCTTGGGGCCAGCCCCAATCCCAAATAGCCAACCAATTTGTCGATTTGGTCCGCAACCGTCACAGCCACGCCCGCAGTTTGGGCGTCGGTCGTCGCTGGTAGGTTCTTGGCAAGGTGATACTGGGTGCCGATCGCGTGCACGATCACGGGGTCCATGGATTCGCGCTTGGCGTACTCGCCCCCAACGATGCCCTGCAGTGACGAAAGCTCGCTGACGAGCCCGCAACTTAGGTCCGCTTTGGAAAATTTTGCCGCATCGGCAGCCAACTGCTGAAGGTTGTCGTTGCCACCCATCAACCGAACCGCAGACTTGGCGATTGCCGCCAGTCTGGCTGAGCGCAACTTGACTGAGCCCAGTTTTTCTTGGAAAGTCATCCGCTCGGTGCGCTCGAAAAAGTCGGCGAGGGTCGATTTCTTGTCCTCGTCGTAAAAGAACTTAGCATCATTGAACCGCGCGTTCAGTACCCATTCGTTGCCGGAAGCCACAGTGGCGGCGTCGCCCGAATTCGTGATCGAAATGAACCGATTGAGAAGCTTGCCATCGGCGCCGCGAACTGGGAAAAACCGCTCATGCTTCGCCATTGCTGTAACCAAAACGGGTTCTGGCAAAGAAAGGAAGTGCTCCGGGAATGACCCTTCGACTGGCATCGGCCATTCGGTCAAGAACACGTTTTCTTCCACGAGGTCATCGGTAAACTCCACTGTGCCGCTCGCGATTTTTTGCGACCCATCGCGGATGATGGCCTCGCGCGCCGCTGGATCGGGTTCAACGTTTCGCTGCCGTAACCCAGCAAACAAGGCATCCAACGATTTGGCTTCAAACGCCTCGGGATGGTAAAAACGGTGCCCCATGCTGGTCAGCCCAGAACGGACGCCTTCGAATTCGAAATCCACCAGTGCGCCATCGAGCGCAGCCAAAATCCAGCGGACTGGTCGTGCAAATCGAACGCGACCCGATCCCCAGCGCATGGTCTTGGGGAAGGTTAGACTCCGAATCAGCTCCGGCATGAGCGCGGCCAAAACGGCACCCGTCGGCGAACCCGTAACCGGAATATGTGCCCAAACGTAGTCGCCTTCTTTCGAAACTTGGCTCGGGTCGATTCCCAATCCGCGGCAGAAGCCGTGTAGCGCCGGTGCTGGTGTGCCATCAGCTTGGTATGCGGCCTTCAAAGCCGGGCCGCGTTGCGACTTTACGCTGTCTGCTTGGCAATTGGGAAGGCCCTTGACCGACAAAATGCTTCGGCGCGGGGTGCCCCATGCTTCAATGGAATCGTAGGTCAATTGGGCAGCATCCAGGCGCGCTGCGATGCCCGCTTTGAGTTGGTCCAAAGTGGAAACCAAGAAAGTGGCGGGTAGCTCTTCGCAACCAAGTTCGAACAGAAAGTCAGGCATGGGAGACCGAAGTTTACCTATGGGTGCGCTCAGCCGGTGGAAAATCAGTACAATAGCGAAACCCGTGAGGGGATTTAGGAGAATCGAACAGGATGAAGCGAGCAGTATTAGTTTTGAGCGGATTGGCGATCGCCGCAATGGCGTCGGCCCAAATGGAAAATGGCAGCGTCAAGCTGCGCGTGGGTGCCGTGTACCCATTCGAGAATTCGACCCGAAAGGTCACCGGTAACATGATCGGCGTCGGCATCGACTACACGCTGGCGAAATCGCTGCTACCTAATGGCGAAACCTTTTTGAACTTTGACTGGTTCGGAAAGAGCGGCAGCGGCGCAAAGGGCAATATTTTCCCCTTCATGGTTAACCAAAAGTGGTTTACCGACAAGGGTCGCCCGGCCGGAAATCGACCCTACATCTTCTTGGGTGCTGGCTTTGCGAACGTTGACGTCACCAAGGCAAAGGTCGTGTATGCCGGTCGAGCAGGCATCGGCGCCGAGCTCAACGACAAGGTTTCCTTCGACGTGATCTTGACGGTCAGCGACAAGGCTGGTTTGGCGCGCGCAAATAGCATTGGCGTCTACTTCGGCTACAAGTTCTAACGACAAAAACGATTTGGGCCCATCCGCTGTGGTGGGCCCAAATTGTATTAGCTCTTCGGTTTTGGCTCTTCACGAGTCCACTGGTTAACCGGCACCGGAGGATCGGGCTTGGCGTCTCCCGACGGCCGGTCGAAATCCGCAACGTAAACCAAAGTTTGTGCGCTCGCCAATCGAACCGTGACATGCGAGGCATCCGTCGCCAACGAGAGCGCGACCTTGCCAATGTTGGCAGCTGTGCCTTCCCAAGTGGTGGCGTCGGCAGTGGTGTTGGCCGTGATCACCCATTGGCCGCCCATGCGGGGATCAAATGTCGCCGCCGCGATATCGGTTCCATCCGCCAGCGCCGTCTTTAACCGAGTAACAAAATCTGCGTCGCTCGCGACCGAGGCGACGACTGCGGGCTTGACCGGTTCAGCTTTTGGCTCAGTCACCTTGGGCTCGTGATTCAGTTTTTCATCGACCGTTTTAGGCACTTCGGGTGTCGGCATTTTGACTTCGATGGGCTGTTGATAAGGCTGCGGTGCGGGTGGCTGCTGCGCGGCGCGGCCGATCAGCCAACTGGCTACCGCGATAAGAACAACGAACGCGGCGGTCGCCGCCATGAAGCCGTAAAGCCGTTTGGATGCCGTTGGAATTCCCAGAAGCTTTAGCGTTTCGCCCGCTTGGACTTCCTCGATTCGCTTGCGCATTGCGGTTGCTTTCGTGCCCAAATTTGTTGAAGCGGGGTCCATTTGCAGCCCGAGTTCGTACCAGTGCATCGCGCTTCGCAGGTCGCTGGTTGGGTCAACCGCAAGTTGTGCCTGCTGGGCCATAATGTCGCCCATCAGTTCGTGCGCGATCGCGCTCTTGGGTGTGCGGGCCAATACTTGTTCCAGCAGCGTTCGCGCCTCGGAGTATTCGCCGCGCATGCGCAGTAAATTAGCCTTCGCGACGTCGGATTCCACGCCCAATTCCATGTCTTGCATCGTTCGACCTCATTTGCCGGTGCTGCCGAATCCGCCAGAGCCACGTTCGCTTTCTGGCAATTCCGCCGCCAATTCGAAGTCCGCTTGGCACACCGGGCATATAACCATCTGTGCGATGCGCTCCCCCGCCTTGAGCTCCACTGGCTCCGAACCAAGGTTGATCAGCAAAATTCCGACTTCACCACGATAATCGCTATCGATCGTGCCCGGCGTGTTCACCATGCTAATCCCATGTTTGAACGCTAGGCCAGACCTCGGCCGAATTTGTGCCTCGAACCCGGGTGGCACCGCAATCCTTAGACCCGTCTTCGCCAAAATTCGTTCCATCGGCGCGAGAAAAATGTCTTCTGCTGCGAAAATGTCGGCCCCGGCTGCGCCCTCGGTTGCATAAATGGGCGACTTGGCCTGCGGTGTCAGCGTGATGGGAACCTTGATGCGATTATCCATGGCGGTCTAATGCGCTGCGGGAACGTCCATGTCTGAGCTGTGGCCCGGGAACAGCTTCGCGCTGGGGTCGATCATGGTCTTGGCGACGCAGACAGCAGTAGCCGCTTCGCCCACTCCAGTTGCGATCAATTTGAGCTTATTGGCGTGGGTGCAAACGTCGCCCACCGCGAAAACGCCGGGCAGATTGGTTTGGTAGGTCGCGTCCACCACGAACTGCATCTTTTGGATTTCCAGCCCCCAATCCTTCATGGATCCGAGCGACGATTTGAACCCGATATTCACAATGATGTGATCAAATTCGCGCTGATCTTGCTCCTTGGTTTGGGTGTTTGTCAGGGTCACCATTTCGAGAGCGCTTTCACCATCGAGTTCGGTAATCACCGACCACAGGCAGAATTCGATCCCGAGATTTCGAACCCGCGCAACCGTGTCCTCGTGGGCGCGAAATTGGTCCCGGCGGTGAATGAGCGTAATGGATTCGGCTATGTCATGCAAGTTGAGCGCCCAGTCGAATGCGCTATCACCGCCGCCGACGATTGCGAGTTTCTGGTCGCGGAAAACTTCTTTGTTTCGCACGCCATAGTGCACGCACCCTTTTTCCGCGAACTCCTCTTCGCGGTCCACGCCCATTTTCGTCGGCGAAAAGCTGCCATTTCCGGCTGCGATGATGACAGTTCGCGTGGGGAATTCCTCACCAATTTCTGACGAGATGACCCAAAGGTCGTCGCATTTTTGAAGGCCGTGTGCCGTCGTGCCGAGCACAATTTCTGGATCGAATTGGGTGCCCTGCTCGATCAAACCAGCAGCGAGGTCCTTTGCCAAAACTTGCGGAAATCCCGGCATATCGTAAACAAATTTTTCGGGATACAGCGCGGTCAATTGGCCGCCAAGCTCGGGCAGGCTATCGATGATACGAACCGACATGCCCCGAAGACCCGCATAGAAACTCGCAAAAAGCCCCACCGGGCCACCGCCAATGATCGTAACGTCAACCGTTTTGTATGCCATAAGCAACTTCTTTGAACCTAAGATTGTACCGGTCGCGCGGGACCGTTCACCGTCACTTTGCGGCCAGCGTCGATGAAATCAATATGGATGTGGATGGCGCGCGGGTGGCCAGCAATTTCGGCCCAACGATCAGGCCACTCGATGAGGCAAATGTGCGATTCCAAGTAGTCTTCGATGCCGAGACCTTCGGCGGATTCGACCCTGTAAAGGTCAACATGCAGCACTGGCGGGTGTGTATCGAAAACCTGCAGGAGGTTATAGGTCGGGGACCGGACCGGCTGGTTGTAGCCGAGGCCCGACAGCACGCCGCGCACGAGTGTCGTTTTTCCGGCACCCAAGTTGCCAGAAAGCAGCACAATTGTTCCTGGGCAAAACTTGCCGACCAGCTCCGCGCCAAGCTCCAGCATGGCTTGCTCGGATTCCACTTGAATCTCTCGCGTCATGCGTGTGCCGCCTCTTCACCACTAATGACGGCGGCCAAGTTTTGTAGCAAAGTATCGGCTGGAAATCGCCGGTTGAGTTCGCGAATTGCATGCCGGTGGATGTTGCGGTGGGGAAGCGGAAATGGGTTTTGGCACCTTTGCGCCGCGGCGAGATGCGATGCTGCTTCTACGGCCATTTCGGTGGAATGCGCCAGGCAGTAAGCGCCCAGATGGTGCAGCGCGCGGACGGGTTCGTGCCGCAAGCACTCGTCGATCCAGCGCATAGCTTCGCCAAAAAGTCCAGCTTCGATGAGATTGCAAGCGACGTCAACCAGCATGTCGGCAAACGCCGCGATGGGTGAGACCGTGCCGTGCGGTTGGCTGCCCATCGTCATGGGTTGTGCCAAAAACGACTCGGCGCGCAGCACAGGGTCGAGCGGCGCAAAGTAGTGGGCAGCAAGTAGCTCTTCGCTCTGCTCGGATGATTCGCCCAGTTTCCGCCGACACAGCGCCAGAAGCCACCATGCCAACGGATCGGATTCGTGGAGCGCAAGGGCCGCCTCCAGCCGCTCAGCTGCCTCGCTCCAGCGCTGGTCGGCGAGCAATTGGTAAGCGCGCACGAGTTCGACCGGTGCCGTCAACTGGCGGTCCTTTGCCGCACGGACCAACTTGGGTTCGTCGATTTTTGCGGTGCCAACGGTCGCGGCGAGTGATCGAAATTCCGCTTGTCGTGCAGATTCGCGGGGTGGATCAAAGGTCAACGCGCTTGTGCGTGCGTCGCTTCTAGGCCAGACCGCCAACTGTTCGCCATCGCTTGCCAAGACTTCAATCATCTGCGGATCAGAGAGGTAGCCGGCAAGCCCGGCGCAAAACGGCTTTTGCGGGTCAATTTGTATTGGCGCGGAGAACCGTTCGCCGGACCGAGCCGTGATCTCAACCTTTCCCGTTGCCGCGCAGCCCAAAGCTTGCACCGCCACCGATGCGCCCACCGAAAGCAGCACGCCTTGACCAAGAACAACCCTGCCTTCGACGCCCGCGACCGGGTACAGCGAGAATTCAAACTCAAAGCTCTGTCGGGGTCCTATGCGCTCTGCGTCGCCCGCGCCGAGTAGGTCCAGCCGTACTGCCGAATCTAGCTCCGTCCACGATTCGATTAGCCCCGGATCGGCGACAACCGCGATGCCGCTGCCTTGCGATGGCGAAAACACGACGCCGCCAAAGTCGCTGGTACTGACACAACGCCCGTCGCAAGGAATCCAAAGCCCACACGCGCCGGGTTGAGCAAAAAAAGTTCGGTTGAATACGCGACCAGCCAGGCGAACTCCAGGTTCGTCGTCGGCTAGACTCAGCGAAATGTGGGTACTGAGCCCTGTACATGGGTCGAGATCGAACATCACAAGGCTGCCGCCCGATTCACCTTCGACAAATTGGGTCAACGTTGGTGCCATCGAGTTCGCGCGCCGACCCATACCCGCAAACCACTGGATTCC
This sequence comes from uncultured Chthonomonas sp., assembly GCA_964422285.1. GTDB lineage: Bacteria > Armatimonadota > Fimbriimonadia > Fimbriimonadales > Fimbriimonadaceae > UBA2391. Next base: position 8,199 of record CAYRAX010000040.1, on the reverse strand, counting down.
CGCGCGCCACCAAAGACCCCGATAGTCGTCGACCGACGGTTCGACGCCGAGGATCGGCGGCAAGACATTAGTGCCCGAAACTCGGTCGGTGAACTCGATGATGCGTCCACCAAGGTCTGGGCAAACCACAATTCGAGTGAAGTCATTTTCGACCGTGAGCGTGCGAAAAGTCGTCATTCGCGTGCTGGCGGTACTTCGCAATTCGGGAAGCGGATAGCACTCGGGAATTTGTTGATCGTTGATATCGTTGAACTCAATCACTGGGGAAAGTAGGTCAATTGTCGATTCAATGAACTGCATGCAACGATTTCTCAGCTAGAATGGTCAATAAGAATTATGAGCAAGACGAGCGCGTGGTGCTGGGGACTGGTCAAGTGGATTGGCGTGCCCCTTGCTATCGGAGCGGTTGGATTTTATTTTGTAGGTCCAGTCGTGCTCAATCAGTCGCCCAAGTTATTGACGGAGGAATCCAAGCCTGCATCGCCAACCGCCCAAGCATTGCAGGTTGACGACGACGCCACACCGTCAACCAAGTTCAAAACGCCACCCCTAGAAGTGACAGTTGGCGAAGCCACTATGTCCAAACGTCTGCGACCGGGACCCGTGGTAAGGCGGCGCGACCGCACCGAAGTGGAAGAGCGACCGGCCGAACCAGAAGTTACCGAGCCTTTGGTTGAAGACCCATCCATGACGGACCCGAATTTGGAGCAGCCAATTCCCGGCGAGCAACCAGAAAAGCCCAAAAAGAAAAAGAAAAAGCGCTCATCGGATGCGAAGCCAACTCCCAAGCACGAAGAGCCGAAGCACAACAACGAGCCGTCGCCGGGCAGCAGCGACGAAGCTGGCAGTGGTGGTGCAGCAACGGGCGGTGGCGAAGGCGACCCAGCCGGAGCTGGATAGTCGTTCGGAACTTTTTTGAGCGCTACGTATTTTCATGTTCAATACATCTAAATCACGGGCTTAGTGAACTCAATAACTCAGCATGATCGTCGCCCTATACCAGGCAATTGGGTCGACCGCAACGCCATTGGATTGGTGCGGTTGGGTTGCTGTGTTGGTTTGCTCTGTGCTGTGGTTTCGAGGCGGCAATAGTCAATTTGAGCGAGACGTGGAACCACACATGCCAATGCTTTTTCGGGTGGCGCGCCGGCTTGCCTCTAGCAACGAGGAGGCTGAAGACCTGGTGAGCCAAACGGTCATGAAGGCCTATCGCGGGTACTCAAACTTTGATGGGTCCCACCTGAAGACATGGCTCATCAAAATCCTGCGCAACGAAGCGGGATTGTTGCGCCGAAGTGCGGCGTCGCGGGTGGAAATTGTCTTTGAGGAGCAAGAGGCTTTTTCGGAATCCGATACTTGGCAGGAAGTGCATTGGCGAGCCTCGTGTGACCGAATCGTTGAGGAAATTGGCCGTCTTCCCGAGGAATATCGCGCGGCGATCCAGCTTTGCGACGTTGAGGAATTTTCCTATGAAGAAGCGGCGGCTGCGTTGGATGTCCCGATCGGAACGATTCGTTCGCGCTTGTTTCGTGCCCGGCGCATGGTGCGCAACAAACTCGGTTCTTTGGTGCTGGAGGATCCAAGTTGAAGATTGATTGGCAAGCCTATTTGGATGGAAGCCTGAGCGTGGAAGACCGCGCTGCGGCAGATCAGATGCTTGCGAGCGATCCGGACTCACGCGCCGAGCTCGATGGTTTGCGCTCGTTCGTCGATCAAATTCGTGTTCAAGGTCGCGCTGAGGTGGTGCCAACGATCACGGCTGCTGAATTGCTGAATCGACCGAAAATCCACAGGACATCGCCGCTGGCCCGCGTCGCGGTAGCGGCGGCATGCTTGGCACTGGCATTTTTCCTCATCAACAACGTGCTGCTGGACCCCGATCGGCCGAACCGAAAGTGGTGGGCCTCGGGGTGGCTGGCCACGAACGACGCCACCAACGCTCGAACTTGGCTACGAACAAAGGTTGATCAATTCATGCCAGACGTTGATTCACCCGATGGCGCTAGTCTCAAGGGCGCGTGCTTTGGTGAGGATTGGGCTTGCTTGGTTTATGAGAAATCGGGCGACCAATACAGGCTCTATGCGAGCCAGGATTCCGAGCGATTTATCAATGCCGAGGAAGTGCCGACCTCCCCGTCGCTGCCACCGCTGTACAACACTCGCCGGGGCACTGGTTGGGTTCAAAATAGCACGGCATTTTATGTCGACGGCCCGCAACCAAGCGTCCGAGAGTCCATCGCAACGAAGATTGCCAGCGTCGTGGCCACCATGGACCCCCGCGACTGTCGTTAGTTCACCCTAAACTTTAGGGCGCTGAATTCCGAAACCTAAAGCAGCGCGTTATGGTTGAATTCATCTTTAGAATTGTTGCGTCAGCTGCCCTTGCCGGATACTGTGGGTGGCGGCAATCTCCCAGTTTTGATGTAGGCTGGAAGCTTGGCGCGGCCATGGCTTCGATCGCCCTGATGCTTTTGCTCCTTGAGCGCAGGAGCCTACGCGCGCCCAACGTGTCCGCGATCGTCGCGATCATCGACATAGGCGTAATTTCGTACATTTTGGCGTCATCGGGTCGGCTGGATTACTATGGATACGTCTGCTTTTCACCCATCGTTTTTGCCGCAGTAAGGCACCGCGCGAATTCCGCGCTGATGGCACCCCTGGGCGCAAGCACCATCTTTTGCGCTGGCATACTCGCTCCCAAAATTCCGCCGCTTGATCACCTCGCCGTGCTCGCTGGATTCATCGCTGTAGTTGGCCTGCTTGTCAGGCCGATGCGCGAAATCATCACGGTCACCGAGCACATTGAAGTCCCGGTCGAAAGCGACTTCAACCCCGAAATTGAGCATTCACCAAGCCGCCGGTATTTGGAATTGCGCGATAGCTACCGCAGTCTGCGCGACGCCTATCGCACTCTTGAGCGGCGAGCGAGAAAAGACCGAATTTGTTCGCTTTTGTTCGATTCTGGAATCAACCAGGGCGAAAAGACGATGGCGTCGATCACGAACCGGATGCGAGAACTTACCGGCGTGACTGGACTATCGCTTTACACCGCCGCCGAATATTCCGACGTGATGGTGGTTTCCGCGTTCAGTGGCGAGTTGCCCGATTCGATGACCACACGATCAGTGCCCACGGGTACGGCAATCAGCGAGACGCAGCTTAAACAGCAATTCGACATGTGGCTTCGAGCAATCCGTTCGACCGAGGATGCGCCATTTTCACGTAGCCTTGTGCTGAAAGACAAAGCCAAGGTGATCGGCGTTTTGTGCCTTTCCGATCCAAAACCCGAAAACTTGCAGCGCGCGATCGACATTGCGGAAGAAGCATTGCCATTTGTTTCCAGGCTGTTGAGTTTGAGCATGCAGCAAGCGGAGCATGGTCGTCGGATGCGTCAAGCGGAGTTGATGTATTTGGTCAGCAGTGTTTGTCATGGCGCGGATTCCAATATCTCACTTGCGTCGCGATTTGTCCGCGAGCTTTGGTCGTCGCTTTCGCTCGATCATCTTGCCGTGCACTTTTTGGATGGTCGCCAGAGCGTGATCGCCGCCAGCGAAGGCGCAACGGCCGCAATTTTCGATTCGATTCAATTTGGTACTCACGCTGGGGTCGCGGGGTGGTTAAGTTCCAATTATCCCGAGGTCGTCATCTACGACACCACGGCTGATGATCGCATTGAGAAGAAGGATGCGCTTCAACGCCGCGTTGGATCGTATGTGGTTTTGCCGCTGAAATATGGTGCGGAACCCATTGGTTTCATGACAGCCGCGACTCACCGCGTTGGCGGAATCGATATTCACGAAGTCGAAATTCTACGCACTCTCGCCGCTGAACTTTCACAAGCGTTTGGCCGATTGGAAGTCGAGCATTCGGCAGCAAGCGGAATGGTCTCGCCGCGCGAATTCCAGCAAGCAGTTTCCGAAATCGAAGGATCATTGGTCCACTTGGAGCCATTGCAACGCGAGCAAATCATCGAGGACTTTGGTCAGCCAGCGTTTGATTATGCGGTGCGGCAATTTGCCCATCGGTTGCGATCGATGCTGCCTTCTGGATCGCTGCTGTGTCGTCGAAACGAAGGCGACTATGTTGTGCTTTTGGCGGACGCAGACGTTAGCGTTGCGAGCCTATGGGCGAATCAAGCGAGCGTACTTGCGTCGATGGTTGCGATTACGACACCAGACGGTCGGGCACGTGTTCCGCTAGGATTGCGGGTGAAGGTGTCGGCTCTCGCCAAGCAAACTCACCAGATTGTTGAGTCGGCATAGGTTCAGAGGCCAAAAACCTGAATATTTGCCATGGCATTGGCGCGCGAATTTGGATACTCTCATTCTGTTAGCGAGTTTCACTTTTCCATCGGCGGCAAGGAACCTCGCTCGCCAAACACGGTGAGCCACGAGGCAATGAAAGAACTAAACGAATTATGCGAACGGTTGACGCAGGCTTTGCGGCGTCGGGCATGGAGAGACGTGCGCCGCGTGGCTGCAAAGATTCTTCGCACCGAACCATCGTATTTGATTGCTCGCGAATCGATGGCTCAAGCGCATTGGCATTTGGGCGAGTACGCAAAATGCCAAAAGGTCGCGCAAACGCTGAGCATGCTCCACCCCAGCGAAAGCAGCTACTTCATGCTGCAAGGCGTCTGCCACCGACTGCTGGGTCGATATCAAGCCGCGTTGGAATGTTTGCACCAGGCTCTGTTGCTCGCCGATCGGGTCGAGGCGCGTTCCCAAGTGCAGCAGCAAATTGACGATGTGGAATCAATCGTCGCTTTGTCGATCCAGCTCCTCGTCAGCAACGATCCCGAGTTTGCCAAAGCTTTTGAAAAGGACGCGGGCCAGGCTTGCGCCGCCATCGGCTTGAGCAACTCAAGCGATTCTCCACCCTATTTGCCAGCCATGTTCGTGTGGCCGTCTCGCTCAACTTCTCGACCGAGCTAAATTTTTCCCCCAGACGGTAGGAATTCTTGGCGTTAACTTCGAAGTAAGTTAGTAACGCCCATGCAAAAGACCGTTGAAGTCACCGATGTCATCCTGCGCGACGCGCACCAGAGTTTAATGGCGACCCGGATGGCCCTCGACGATATGTTGCCCGCTTGCGAATGGCTGGATAACGCGGGCTATTGGAGCTTGGAATGCTGGGGCGGCGCGACCTTCGATTCGTGCATTCGCTTCTTGAACGAAGACCCATGGGAACGCCTGCGAGAATTCAAAAAGGCACTTCCAAAAACGCGCACCCAGATGCTCTTGCGCGGACAAAACCTCCTCGGCTATCGGCACTACGAGGATACGGTGGTTAGGCGGTTCGTCGAAAAAGCCGCGCTCAATGGCATGGATGTTTTCCGCGTTTTCGATGCCCTGAATGATCCACGAAACCTAGAGGTTGCGCTCAAAGCAGTAAAGGAAACAGGCAAGCACGCTCAGGGCACGATTTGCTACACCATTTCGCCCGTCCACACGGTTGAAAAATTCATCGACATGGCCCGCAAATTGCAAGATATGGGCGTCGATTCCATCTGCGTCAAAGATATGGCTGCGTTGCTAAAGCCCCAGCCTGCGTACGATCTCGTCAAGGGAATAAAGGAAGCCTGTGGCCCCGAGTTGCTCGTTCACGTGCACGTTCACTCGACAACCGGCGTCACCCTGGTCAGCTTGATGAAGTCCATCGAAGCGGGCGCCGACATCGTCGATACCAGCGTCAGTTCCCTAAGCCTCGGACCGGGCCACAACCCAACCGAAAGCCTCGTCGAAATGCTCGAAGGCACTCCCTATACAACAAAGCTCAACCTCGACCTAATCTATAAAGCGCGCGACCATTTCGCCGAAATCCGACCGCGATATAAAGAGTTCCTCACCGACTACACCGGCGTAGAAACCGAAATCTTCACAAGCCAAATCCCCGGCGGAATGCTCAGCAACATGGAGAGCCAGCTTAAGCAGCAAGGCCAAGGCGACCGAATGAAGGAAGTTTTGGAAGAGGTGCCGCGAGTGCGCGCTGACGCCGGGTTCCCACCGCTCGTGACGCCGAGCAGCCAAATCGTAGGCACCCAAGCCGTGTTTAACGTCATGATGGGTAAGTACAAGGTGATGACCGGCGAATTCAGCGACTTGATGCTCGGCTACTACGGCTTGACCGATGCGGAAAAGGACCCCGAGGTCATTAACATCGCCAAGGAGTTTGCGAAAAAAGATTTGATCACGTGCCGACCCGCGGACTTGCTGAAGCCGGAATGGGAGAAGCTGACCGCGGAGGCGCAAGCGCTTGAGGGTTACAACGGATCGGATGAAGACGTGTTGACTTATGCGATGTTCCCGCAAGTTGCGCCAAAGTTCTTCACCGAACGCCCAAAGGGACGCAAAAACCTCAGCAAGGATCCGAACGTATCGACAACGGTTGACGCGAGTCACCCTGGGATGCTGCTCGCGCCGATCGAATACGATATCTCGGTGGGAACGCGCCGCAGCCGCGTGAAGGTTGAACCGGTGGCACCATGAGCACAACCGCACCCGACACCGAACGAATTATTGCTCTTCTCACTCAACAAGTCGAGTCGCTTGAGGCGCGAATCCAGGCCTTGGAAAAACGCGCCTCTGGCGACCGGTTGACGCCGGAAACGGTTGAGTTGATCGCGGCCGCGGTTGCCGCTTTCATGGGCAAGCGCGCCCGAGTAAAATTCATCAGGCGACTCGGCTCCAGTGAGGCCGACGCTTGGACGACGCAGGGTCGCGTCGCAGTGGCAGGACGCCACGAAATTTCACGTTCGAACGCTTGGTAGGTAGGAATTTCTGCTGCCAACTTCGAATTAAGTTAGTAAGGAAAGAACTGAAACAATGTCAACAATGCTCTTATCCGATCGACCTCATCAAACTCTCGATTTAGTCGGCTCATATTGTGAAATCTATTGGGCCTCAACCAGCCGCATGGCAAAGCGACAATGCGAGAAGTGTGTATACATTGTTCGCGGTCAGTCGAACGACATGCTTTGTGTGGAACTCATTTATGATGCCATCGAAGGCGAGCATCGCCAAGATTACATCTATTGGGTGCCGTCGAGCGCCGTTCAATATTTGAAAGTCATCAGCCAAGCGCGCGCGCAAACACGTATCGAAACGCTTGAACGAGAAGTCTTTGAGGAAATGCCGCGTGACTGATCTCTTTCCCATTTCGAGACACTACCAACCTCAGTCCGCCGATGAAGCGGTCCGCGGGATTCATTCCGGGGACCGCGTCTATATTCACGGAATGGGAGCGTATCCTTCCGTACTCGCAGATGCGATGACGCGGCGCGCAAATGAATTGCGAAACGTTGAAATTGTGCACCTGCACGTAGAAGGCAACCCACAATATGCGTCGCCAGAATTCAGCGAATCATTCTTCGTTAACAACCTTTTTATCGGTGGAAATATGCGCTCGGCGGTGGATGAAGGCCGCGCGGACTATGTGCCTGTTTTTCTTAGCGAAATACCCTCCCTTTTTCGCCGTGGAATCATGCCGCTTGATGTCGCGTTGCTCAGCGTTTCACCGCCCGATGCGCATGGCTTCTGCTCGTTAGGAGTTTCGGTTGATATTTCTTTGGCGGCCGCGCAATCGGCAAAGCACGTGATCGCCCAAGTCAATCCGAACATGCCCCGTACTCACGGCGACGGAAACATCCACGTGAGCCGAATCCACGCGTTCGTCGATGTCGATGAGCCATTGCCAACGCACACTTTGCAAGAGCCTTGCGAAGTAGAGCGCAAGATCGGTGAGTTGGTCGCCAGCTTGGTTGACGATGGCGCGTGCTTGCAGATGGGCATCGGCGCGATCCCGAACGCCACGCTCGCATCGCTCACCAACCATAGACGCCTCGGCATTCACACCGAAATGTTCAGCGACGGCGTCGTTGACTTGGTGGAACGCGGCGTCATCACCGGCGAAGAAAAGGCCATCCACCCAAGGTCAATCGTTTCGGGTTTCGTCAGCGGTTCGCAGCGCTTGATGGAATTCGTCGACGATAACCCTTTCGTAAAGCTTCTGGATATCTCGTTCGTGAACGATACGAGCGTCATTCGCAAGCTGAAAAAGATGACCGCGATCAACAGCGCGCTTGAGATCGACATCACCGGTCAGGTTTGCGCCGATTCTATCGGCACGCGAATGTTTAGCGGTGTCGGCGGCCAGATGGATTTTGTCCGTGGCGCCAGCTTGAGCGACGGCGGCAAGCCC
>CAYRAX010000039.1:0-18072 GCA_964422285.1 uncultured Chthonomonas sp. | reverse complement strand
GTCGTTGCCCAGGCGGTTATAGACGGACGCCAACCGCACCATAGCCTCGGCTCGCACCGCTGGGAATTGGTTGGAATCATCGAACCGCTCAAGCGCGGATTCGAGCATATCCACCACGTCTAGCGGGCGGTCGACAAAAACTCCATAGCGTCCGATCAAGGCGCAGAACTTGAGCGACTCCTCTTCCAAATCATTGTCCATAAACCATTCGACCGCTTGGCGCAAGTTTGCCGATTCATCAACCAATCCCTCAAAGCGCGCCAGATTATCGTGTTGGTTGAATTCCAGCGCTCTTTGATAATGATAAACGGCATGCTCGCGAAGCCATGCCGCGCGCTCTGGTGCACTGGTGCGCTCAAGGGCAAACGCGCGCACGGTATCGAGCATTGTGAACCGCATGATGGGGCCGAATTCGTTGGAAGCGATCAAACACACTTCTTCGAGATCGCGCAGGGCCGCATCGACGTCGACATCTGGGCAAAGCGAGACCGCGCCGAAATGGTTCCAACCGCCCGCAAAAGTAGCCAGCCGTAGAAAGACCTTTTGACAATCCGGGTTTAGCAAATCGAAGGTGGTTTCAATCGCCGAGTGCATGGAACTGTGCTCCGTATTGAGCGAAATTCCTCGTGCCTGAATTCCATCTTGATGAGAAGTCAAGCGCTCAAGCATTTGCGCGGGGCTGAGCGTTCGCGACCACGACGCCATGAGCTCGATGCCGAGTGGAATTCCATCCAAACGTGCGACGAGCTGGCGAACCGCATCGGCGTTGCGTGGCGTAACTTGAAAATCGGGCCGGGCGTTTTGTGCCCTTGCGACAAACATCGCCATTGCGGGTGCTTGGATAAGGGATGCGACGTCGTCGGTTACTTCGCGCGGAAGCTCCAATGGACCCACGTTTTGAACTAATTCGGTCGGCAAATTGAGCGCTTGGCGACTGGTGACCAAGATATGAACGCCGTCGGATGATTCGAGCAACGACTGAATGGCGATCACTGAATCAACGTCGTTGGACTGGATACCATCCAAAATGAGCAATGTTGGCCCGCTCGTGCTCAAGAGCCGGATCAGGGAATCTGGTGCGTGGGATGCGCTGGCATCACTGGCAGTGACGGCGGCGGCGATTTGCTCAAGCGGATCGCCCTTGGACGAATCCATCCGCACGTAATCAACACGGTGGCTACCCGATTCTTGGATGCGGCGACCAAACTCGACTGCAATTCGGGTTTTGCCGATGCCTGCCAATCCACGCAAAGTGCAAAGACGGGTTTCGCCTCGACTCAGCCACTGATCCAGGTTTTGTAGATCTTGCTCGCGGCCAAAAAGCCTCGCGGAATAGCGCGGAAGGCCAGCGACCAATGGTGCCTGCGCGATATTCGCCACCGCAGAATCCAGCCGAAACGCGCGCGATCGGGCTGGTGCTGATTTCGGGTGCGTCGCCTCCGAAAGACCAGATTTTGGCACCTCAGGCGCAAGCATGCGCGCTTGCTCGTAAATTTGCTGGGTACCGCGCGCTGGAGTTCGCCCGACGGATGCTAGAAGTCGCTGAAGCTCGGTGTATTGAGCAATCGCAGAGAGAGGGCGACCACCTTTCAAGTAGAGCCACATAAGCGTTCGGTGCGATTTTTCATTGGTTGGGTCAAGCCGCAACCGCCGGGTAACCATTTCGATTGCCAGGTCGAATTCGTCGCGCCCCGCATGGTAGCGCACAAGCCAGGTGAGCGCGTCGTAATATTGATCAGCAAGGCGAATCGCCTCGAGCGCCGCCCAGTCTTCGGAAAATCCGTCGAGCAACTTTCCCTTGTACAGGTTGATCGCGCGATGCCGAGCTTGGGCTGCCGCTTCGGCGTCGTGGTCATCGAATGCGCCCGCGAGCTCAAGTTGACTCTGAAATTCGGCTACATCAGTCGTGACCGCGTCTGGATTTAGCCCAACGACTTGGTGATCGGCGTGCAATACCGCGCTCTTGGATGATCCGGGCGGATGGAGTTGGCGGCGCAGGGATGACACAGCTTGGTTAAGCCGGTTTCGCAGCGCAGTGGAGTCACCAACCTGCCAAAGCATCGTGGCAATCGTCTCGCGCGAAAACTGTCGATGGGGATGAAGCGCAAGATATGCGAGCAGAGCCGCCGTTTTTTGCGTCTGAAATTTAGTGATCTCGCGACCCGAAACATGGACCGTCAATCCACCAAACAGTTCTATTCTGCAAGGTGTAATCATCGACTAACCTGCGTCAAAATCATCATTGTTTCTAGCGACCGACAACCTTGTCAGGTCACGACCCGCACGAATTAGACTACAAATTAAAGCGCAAGTTCACCCGTTGGGCAGACCGGCACTAAAATCCGTTCTCCACTTTCATTATAGGATAAATTTAGTTTTAGAAAAGCTTTGGCGCGACCTTCCTTGAGAAATAATAGTGAAAAAGTCCAAGAACGGCTGGCTCAACTGCCAACGTTGCCGGGTTGCTATATCTATCGCAACTCCGATGGCGAAGTGCTTTACGTAGGCAAGGCAGTCAACTTACGCAGCCGGGTCAGATCATACTTTCGCGCGTCGACAAAGCATGGTCCGCGCATTGAACGACTTGTATTCAAAATTGCAGATATCGAGTGGATTGTCGTGGAATCCGAGCTTGAGGCCCTGGTGCTTGAATGCAACCTGATTAAGCAGCACCGACCGCCATTCAACGTTCGGATGCGCGACGACAAGAGCTACCCCTACATCGCGGTCACCAACGAACCTTTTCCCAGGGTGATTTTCACGCGCAATCCACGCAAAGGTTCGGGCAAAGTTTATGGGCCGTACACCAGCGCTTATGCCGTGCGCGATACGCTCGACATCCTTCATAAAAATTTCCCGCTCATCCCATGCGGCAAATCGTGGTCGGGTAAAGCCGAGCAACGCCCGTGCCTTTATTTTCACTTGAAGCAATGCTTGGCCCCGTGTGCCGGGATGTCGGACCGAAAGGCTTACGACCAAGTTTTGCAGCAAGTTCACCTGTTCTTGAGCGGTAAGGGCGAAATTATGCTCGACTCGATGCAACGGGAGATGGAGCGCGCGTCGGAAAACCTGGAGTTTGAGGAAGCAGCTTCCATCCGGGACCGCATGAATGCCGTTCAGCGTCTGACCGAGCGGCAAAGCGTGATGTCCACGGACGGCGTAGATCGCGACGTTATCGCGGTGGTGCGAGACGATCGCGGTAGCGCAATCCAAATGCTCTACATTCGCGGCGGCAAACTTATCGGACAGCGGCAGTACATTTTGGACGGCTCTGCGGAAGCCAGCCCGAGCGAGTCGGTGCAGGAGTTTGTCAAACAGTACTATGCTCAGGCTCCCGAGGTCCCGCGCGAAGTGCTTCTGCCCGTCGAGATCGAGGAGCGCCACATCGTCCAGCAATGGCTGAGAACTCGGCGCGGCGCGGCGGTGACGATGGAAGTGCCTGGCGGCGGCGAGAAACTCAGGTTGGTGGACATGGCTGCCTCCAATGCCGCGCAAGCCCTGGAATCCATGCGCCAAGAACTGGAGCAGAAAGAAGCTTGGGCAGAAGAAGCGATGCAGCAACTGGCCGACGCATTGCACCTGCCTCACTTGCCCAAAAGGATCGAGGGCTACGACATTTCGAACACGCAGGGCACGGCGCCAGTTTCGTCGATGGTGGTGGTGGAAAGCGGCGAGCCCGCGAAAGGTGAATATCGGCGATTCAAAATTCGTTGGCACCCCGAAGACCCAAACGATTTTGCGATGATGCACGAAACCATCACGCGGCGACTCCGCAATTACCTAGACGGTAATGACAAATTCAGCACGTTGCCCGACCTGTTCATGATCGACGGCGGTAAGGGCCAACTTTCGGCGGCGTTGCAGGCTCGCGATGAATTGGGCCTCACCGTTCCCATGATCGGGCTTGCGAAGAAAATGGAGTTGATTTACATCCCCATTGACCCAAAAAGTCCAACTCACGCAGATGACGGGGATTTAGGAGGAGACAAACCACCAAGTCCCCCTCACGCAGATGCCGGGGATTTAGGGGGAGACAAACCACCAAGTCCCCTTCACGCAGAAGATGGGGATTTAGGGGGAGACAATCCACCAAGTCCCCTTCACGCAGAAGATGGGGATTTAGGGGGAGAAAATCCGAAAAGTCCCCCTCACGCAGATGAGGGGGATTTAGGGGGAGACAAGCCGCCCAGCCCCAAAAGAGCAATGCCCTACGAGTTCAAAGGCGTGCAAAAAAACTACGAATACGAGGCGATCGAGCTACCGCTCACGTCACCTGGACTAATGCTTTTGCGGAAGTTGCGCGACGAGGCCCACCGGTTTGCGCTGACGTTCCATCGCAAAGTTCGCACCAAGCGCATGACGGGATCGGCTTTGGAGGAAATCCCCGGCGTTGGCCCGCGACGACGGCGGATGCTCCTGCGCACGTTTGGGTCTATCGAAGCCATTCGCCGCGCATCAGTAGATGAACTCGCGAGCGTGCCGACGATGACCAAAGTGCTGGCCCAACAACTCAAGGATTACCTGAACGACGGCATGAACGACTAAAAAATGTGGCTCCAGAATTCGTATTCCGAACCTAATTTTGTCTCGAAGATGTAGAATGCAAATATGTGTCGGCGCCGCCACTATCGACAACTTGCCCTAGCCCTGATTGGGGCACTCTTGTCGGGTCTTGCGCAGGCCGCGCCGTCCGCCGAACCCAATGGCCAATCGCGCACGGACATCATCGTTTGGGGCGAGCGCATGGGCCCGGATTCCAAGGGTTTGGAAGCGCGCATTCGCTCGTTCGAGGCTAAGTATCCGCAGTATCGCGTGCGCGTTCTCAGCATGGGCGCGGGCGAAATGAACCCGCAAAAGCTGATGACGGCGATCGTGGGGCGCGTTCCGCCGGACGTCATTTATCAAGATCGATTTTCGGTTTCGGACTGGGCGCATCGCGGCGCATTTGAGGAACTAGACCCGTTCATAGCGCGAGACAAGGACCGCGACCCATCGACACCAACTCGCGAAAAATATTACGCTGCCGCTTGGGATGAAGCTGCCTACGAAGGCAAGCAATACGCGATTCCATATCCGATGGACGACCGCGTGCTTTACTACAACACGCGCCTATTTCGTGAAAACGCTGACGCATTGAGGGCGGCGGGTCTCGACCCCAATCGACCGCCAAGAACATGGTCCGAAGTCATCGCCTATGGCAAGGTGCTGACGCAATTTGACCCGAAAACTAAGGCACTCAGCCGGGCGGGATTTATTCCCAATTTTGGCAACTCCTGGCTATATTTGTACTCGTTCCAAACGAATTCCAGCTGGCTTAGCAAGGACGGCCGAACGTGCACTATGGCCTGTCCCGAGACCGAGGAATCGCTCAAATTCATGCTTGCGGGGTATGACGCGCTGGGTGGCTATGCCGAAGCGCAGAAGTTCCAGTCCACGCTGAAAGGCGGAGCGGATGATGCGTTCATCACCGGCCGCATCGCGATGAAAATCGACGGCGACTGGATCATCAATGACCTCGCCAAATATGGTCAGAACTTGGAATTTGCCACGGCCCCGGCCCCGGTTCCCGATGATCGATACTATAAGCGAGGACGCTTCGCCAACGAAAAGGACCAGTTCATCACGTGGGTCGGCGGATTTAGCTACGCGATGCCGAAGGGCGCAAAAAACCGCGAAGGCGCGTGGGAATACATCAAGTACATGTGCGGCCTTGAAGCATACCAAGTGGATTGCCGCGCACAAAGCGATTGGGAACGACGGCGAGGGCGACAGTTTGTGCCTCGAATCATGGCCCGCATCGAGCACAACCAGGCGATCCAAACCGAATTTTTGCCGAAGGATCCGCGCTTGGCGAACGCATTGAACATGCACATCGCGTTTGCGCCTTATGCTCGCATTCGCCCCGCATCTCCAGTGGCGCAGGTCATGTGGGATGAGCAAGTTCGCGCGATGGAGTTTGCTTGCCTGAAAACCTACACGCCGATGCAGGCACTAAAGATCAGCCAGGACGTCATTCAAAAGGAGCTGGACGAGGTCTATTTGGCGGACCGATACCCAGTGGTGAACATGTCGATTCCAGGTTGGCTGGGCGTTGGCGCAGTCGTTCTCGGAGTTGCCGGATTCATGTTTGGCTATTCACGGCAACGGATGGGCAGACTCGGCCGCACCGAATCGCGTTGGGCGTACATTTTTCTTAGCCCTTGGTTGATCGGATTTTTGGGTCTCACGCTCGGGCCGATGCTCGCCTCGCTGTTCTTTAGCTTCACGCAATACAACGTCTTGAGTGATGCCCGCTGGACGGGCTTGAAGAATTATCAAGACCTCATCGCGGACGAACAACAGCTGCTCGGCAAGGCCTTCATGAACGTGCTGTACTTGGGCGGTATCGGTGTTCCGCTGGGCATTTGCACGGGTCTATCCATCGCATTGCTGCTGAACACGGGTGTCCGCGGAATGCGAGCTTATCGCACCGCTTTCTACCTTCCCAGCATCGTGCCCATGGTCGCATCAACGGTTTTGTGGGTTTTCATCTTGAGCCCTGATGCCGGTCGCGGGCTGATTGCCAATTTCTGGCAAAACAATTTGACGCCTTGGTTTGGCACACCAGTCCCCGGCTTTTTGAGCGTTGCCGAATGGGCGAAACCGGCTCTGGTCATGATGGGGCTTTGGGGCGCCGGTGGCGGCATGATTCTCTGGCTTGCTGGCCTCAAAGGCGTTCCCACCACGCTTTATGAAGCCGCGAGCATCGACGGAGCCTCGCCATGGAAGCAATTTTGGAACGTGACATTGCCGCAGCTTTCGCCGCTCATCTTTTTCAATACGGTCATGGGCGCGATCGGCGCGCTGCAGATGTTCGAATCGAGCTACGTGATTACCGAAGGCAAGAGCGCCGGGCCATCCGATGCACTGCTCACGCCCGTTTATCACCTTTTCCGCAATGGCTTTTACTACTTTAAGATGGGATACTCCAGCGCGCTAGCGTGGGTCATCTTCATTATCGTGCTGCTTTTGACCGCGATTCAGTGGACGCTGAGCAAACGCTGGGTGCACTACGAGGGCCTGAAATGAACGGAGGCATCCTCTATCTCATCGGCACGGTGGCTTTTTGGGTCGGCCTTGGTTGCGCACTTGCCGCCGTCTCTTGTATGTTGCGGTCGCTGATGCGCGCACCCGGAGCATCGCCTGCTGATATGCAACGCGGCATGCTGGTCAATGGCCTTGCGGGCGGAGTGCTTTTAGCGGTTTCGCGGTTTATGCCGATGCTGCTCGGACGGCCAGAACCCGAGGGTCTTTCGGTTCCGCTTGTGTGGCCGCTGTTGCCGTGGACCGCGTGGATCGCGCTTGCCTCTTTCGTGATTGGAGTTGTTCGACTCGCGCAAGCTTGGATGGGGGTCAACCACGAAGAGCAGCGTACGAAAGGCATGTCCGCGCTGGTTTCGCTGGTCTTCGGAATGGTGTTTTTGTACGCTTTCGTGCGGTCGAAAGACGAAATACAGATCTTTCGCGGTGCCGCGCCAATTTCGATTTCGTTCGCTGCGTCCGCGATTGCCTTTGCGGTGTGCACGATTGCGGTCATCGCGTATCTGGCGCGAACCACTGCCATGCGCGGAATCGGGAAAAGCTTTGGCACTCACCTTGCCTTGATCGCTGGGTCAGTATTGTTCGGCATTCCGTTCGCGTGGCTATTGCTGACCAGCGTCAAGGAAGATCGCGACATTTTTGGCAATAACGGCTTTACTTGGAAGGCCTACGTCACCCAGCGACGCGACTATTTTGATCCTGAGGATCGCGTCTTCCAGGGCAATTACGAGAACCAAGCGGTCGAGGCCACGCTCATCGAAAAATCAAACGGCCGAATTCGGTTGGATGTTTTGCGGCCCATGGCCCTGCGTGGCACCACGATTTCTGGCAACGAAGCGGATTGGAAAGAAATTCCTAAGAAAATTCCGCTCGTCACGGGCACTTACGAGGGCATAGCGATCAAGGGTGCGGCGATCAAAGAACTCGAAGGCGGTAAGCGGCGCGTGCAAATTGATGAACCCGCCAGCCTCAAAGGAAAGGTCTTTGAGGGTCTCGCCAAAGACGTTTTGGACGTGCGCGAACCTGGCTTCAATTGGAAAAACTATCCCGACGCGATCGACTTTTTGCCGCCCGACACGAGCAAAGGATTGCTTTACGTCAAGAACACCCTGATTTTGGTTGCGCTCAGCGTGATCGGCACCGTCTTTAGCTGCACGCTGGTTGCCTATGCGTTCGCGCGGTTGCAGTTTTACGGCAAAAACTTCTTGTTCGGCGTGCTCATGAGCACGATGATGCTGCCCGCCGCGGTGACGATGTTGCCGCAATTTTTGATCTTCCGAACCTTGGGCTGGGTGGATACTTTGATGCCCATGTGGGTGCCGACTTTCTTCGCCGGCGCGTTCAACGTGTTCTTGCTGAGGCAGTTTTTCAGCACCATTCCGATGGAGCTTGAAGACGCGGCCAAGATCGACGGTTGCCATTACGCGCGCACGCTTTGGCAAGTGATGGTGCCGCAAATCAAACCAGCTTTGGCGGCGATTTCGATCTTTACCGCGATGGGTGCATGGAACAACTTTATGGGGCCGCTGATCTATATCAGTTCGCCGGATAAGATGCCGATTTCCTACGCGCTACAGCTTTACGCAAGCTCGCGCGGCGGCGAATATGGCCTGGTCGCAGCGGCGACAACAATGTCCATCATTCCGGTCATTTTGCTCTTCTTCTTTGCTCAGAAGTACTTTATCGAAGGCGTGACGCTGAGCGGATTGGGCGGCAGGTAGGCTCAACTAACGCTGACGAAAATTTCGCACCGAGCGGAATCTTGTGCGCTGGTTTCGGAAACCGCGTAGACTTCCCAGCCGCCATCGATGGGCACGCGCCCGATGCCGATAACCCACTCGTGCAATGCCATGCGAGCCGCCCAGATGTCGTCAAAGCTGCCCTCGAATTCGGCGGACGCGGCGTCGCCACCGGGCAAGCAGCCGAGCGACAAACTTCCCGCGCTCGTCATTTCGCTCGAAAGCGTGAAGCCAGCGTCAAATTGGATTCGATCTGAATCCCCGACCAATTGGAATCGAGTAAATGGCGAGCCAGCAGTGTCGACGCCGATGCGTCCCAACTCTTCGGCTACCCGCTGAAATGCGTCCGCGATGGTGAGCCCCAAATCAGTGGGCACAGCAGTGCACTGAATGTACGCGATCGGGCAAGGATCGCCGGTCGTCATGGCAAACTCGAGGTTCATACGCGCAGTGTAACCCAGGATGTGTACCGGTGATTCGCGCAAGAAGGTACAACCGAAGACGTGTCCAACCCTATCGTCATCATTGGAGCTGGAGTCGCCGGGCAGACTGCGGCGCGACACCTGATCAAAGCCGGCCACGATGTCATCATTTTTGACGGCGAAGATCGGCCGGGCGGGAGACTGAAGACCGACCAGATCGCGGGTTTTCGATTGGATCGTGGGTTCCAGGTTTATTTCACCGCCTATCCCAACGCGGCAAAGGAACTGGATTATGAAGCTCTCGACTTTCGCATCATGGAGCCGGGCGCCTTGGTCCAAAGCAAGTCAAGATTGCACGAAATCCACCGCGACAAGCCGGTGGCGGCGGCTCTTTCGGGATTCATTCCGCTGTCGGACAAATTTGCGACCATTTCTATGCTTACCGAGTTGCAAAAGCGATCGGCTGTGCACATCTTGGAAGGCGCGGACGAAACCGCCGAATCCGCGCTGCGCAACGCGAAATTCTCAGAGGAATATCTCGATAAGTTCTTGCGTCCATTTTTCGGTGGCATCTTCCTCGATCGATCACTGCAAGTTTCGTCGGCGATGTTCAAGTTTGTGTGGAAGATGTTGCTGGCCGGCGACACCGTGGTCCCGAAGCTCGGCATGGAAGAGATTTCCAATGTGCTGGAATTGGGAATCCCGATCGAGCGTTTCAAGATGGGAAGCATGGTTTCAGAGGTGATTGTTCGTGATGGCGCGGCGGTGGGCGTCAAGCTCGCCTCGGGTGAAGAAGTTGCCGCTTCTAAAGTCGTGGTCGCCACCGACGCGGGTGCCGCAAGCAAGCTGTCTGGTGTGCCATTCGATACCGTGACTCGTGGCTCGACCTGTATCTATTTCCACGCACCAGAAGCCCCGGTTCACCGTCCGATCATCGTTTTGAATGGCGACAAGACGGGATCTGTCAATCACGTTGTACCGATGAGCGAAGTTTCCAAAGCCTATGCGCCGCCGAATGAGCATCTAGTGAGCGCGACCATCTTGGGGGTCGACACTCGCGATAACCAAGTCTTGGCCGACGCGGTCAAGGATGAATTGGCGCATTGGTTCCCCGATGCTCGCGTTGATCGTTGGCGCCCGCTACGCGTGTATCGCATTCCCGGCGCGCAGATGGCGCAGCGACCAGGCTTCCGGCGCGATCTTCCCGCCAACGTCACCAGCACAAAGAACCTGTTCTTGGCGGGCGAATTCACGGAATACAGCAGCATCGACGGCGCCGTTTTGAGTGGGCAGAAGTGTGCCGCGGCGATGATGAATTCATGAGAGTAGCAATCGTCGGGGCTGGAATCGCGGGGTTGACAGCCGCTCGTGAATTGCGGCAGGCGGGGCACGAGCCAGTCGTGCTTGAAAAATCATCGGGCCTGGGCGGACGGCTTGCCACTCGCCGCGTCGGTGAATACACTTTCGACACTGGAGCGACCGTAATCACCCCGCGAAGCAACGAACTCTCGCAGCTGATGACGGAGACGTTGCCGCATGATGAACTCGTCACGATTGCCAAGCCGATCTGGGCGATGGAGCGGTCGCGTGCGGTCCCGGGAATCCATACGCAGCCTGGAGAGCAGAGATTTACCTACAGAAATGGCGTGACCACTTTGGCAAAATTGATGGCGGATGGGATCGAAGTTCGCCGCGAGTGCCAAGTCTCCGAACTTGAAAACGTGGGATCAGGGGTTGCGGTGGACGGAGAGAAATTCGACCGCGTCATTATTACTGCGCCCGCGCCGCAGGCGGAATTGCTGCTGGCCACGGCGGGAATACAGCGCGCTTTCGGTGGGGCAAGATTTCGTAGTTGCCTGAGCATCTTGCTCGGATTCGCCACTCCGACTCCGGACGTTCCCTACTTCGCGTTGATCGAGCCAGAACAGCGCCAACCATTGCTTTGGTTGAGCATCGAATCGAACAAATCAGAGGGTCGCGCACCAGAAGGACACACCGCGATGGTCGCCCAAATGAGCGCCGAGTTCAGCGCCGCCCACTACCACGACGACGACCAGCAGCTGATCTTGGATGCGTTGGTGCCGATAAAGCGGCTTTTTGGACCAAATTTTGAGAAGCCCGAAGTCGCCCAAGTGAAGCGATGGAAGTATAGCCAGCCCGAGCTGATGATGAGTTTCGAATCGGCAAACTCCAGCGCTTCTAAAATTATTGTCGCCGGCGATTGGACAACCGGAGGGCGCGTCGAATTGGCCTACGACTCGGGCAAAATGGCGGCAAAGCGAATCCTTGAATCATGAAATTTCTCAGTGCCATCTGCCTATTTTTTGCCGTTGCTATTGGCTGGTCAACGCCGACTTATCGCGTGATGCTGAAGGATCGCGTCGCCGGAAAAGCGTACATGAAGCTGATCGATGAGCCCGACCAAGGTCGCCGCGTCATCATGTCGATATTCTTGGACGCGACAAACGCCAATATCCGCATTCGCTCGGAAGCGCTGTATGATTCGAATGGCGTCCCCAAAGAGCGCAGCATAGAGACCGAATCCGGCAAGAACAAGGACCTGACAAAAGCGATTTTCAGCAAAGGCTTTGCCACCGTTGTACACACAACAAATGGCAAGTCAACCAGCAAGGACTACGCGATTGACCCCGAATTTACCGTTCGCGATGCCTCAATTTATTGGTTCAAAGGACGAAAGCCGAAGGATGGCGATCAATGCTCGTTTTTCTCGTTTGAGTTCAGCACCATGCGCTGGACATCGGTGCGAGTGCTGTACGAAGGCAAAAAGGCGATAAAGGTGAATGATGCCGAAGTCGATGGCTATTGGGTTCGGGCGATTCGCGGTGAATCCGAGGTGCTTGTTGTTTATGATGAAGCAGGCACGATTCTCATGTATGATGACGGCAAGTTTCGTTTAGAGCGAGTTCAGGACACGAAGTAAACATGGCCAATTCAAAAGCTATTCGCGTTGCGGTCGCCGGTGCTTGCGGCAAAATGGGCCGAGCTACCAGCACCTATTTGCACCAAGCCAACGGGATCGAGGTGGTTGCGGTCTTTGATCGATCTCGCGAAGGCGAGCGTTACCAAGCGGTTGTCGGTCCAGACGTGCCGGATTTGGTGTTGCAATCCAAGCTTGGCGCGGGTCTCGATGAATCGGGAGCAGAAGTATTGGTTGACTTCACGCATCCTGGTTGCGCGGCGGATCACGCGGTGGTTGCATTGAAGCACAAAGTGGCACCGGTGATCGGGACCAGTGGTTTGAAAGCATCGGACCTAACCTCCGTTCAGCATGAATCGGAATCGATGGGTGTGCCCGCTTTGGTAGTGCCCAACTTTGCGATTGGCGCGGTGTTGATGATGCGCATGGCGGAGCTAGCTTCAAAGTGGATGCCCGATCTTGAGCTTATCGAGCTCCACCACGACCAGAAGGCAGATGTGCCCAGCGGAACCGCCATCGCAACCATTGACCGCATCGTGCACCATCGTGGTCGAAAAAGTGCGCCTCGTTCAGAGTTGGTCTCGGTGGAAGGTGCGCGCGGCGGAACTTATCGAGACGTACAAGTTCATTCCGTACGGCTGAAGGGTCTGCTGGCACATCAAGAAGTGATTTTTGGTGCGCTGGGGCAAGTGCTCACCGTGCGCCACGATGCGCTGGACCGAACTTGCTATATGCCCGGTGTCGAACTCGCGGTTCGGCACATGAGGAAGGCAACTGGCTTTTCGATTGGTCTGGATTCCATCCTATTTGATCCATCTTAATTGACAAGTTAGAGGTTGCTTGCTCTACTCAGCGAACGACGTTCAATTTTCCTGAGGAGGAGCAACTATGCCCATCAACTCGACTGTCATTCGCGGCATCGCGACGCGCGTCGCAGGCACCGTCGCTGGCAACGCGGTCACCAAGATTTTTGCCAACCCAACTTTGAGCCGCGCCGGAATTCAGATTCACAACGCATCAACTTCGCTGGACTTGTGGGTCCGCGCGGTTAATGAGGGAGCTTCGGCCCCCAGCATCACCCAAGCCGATAAGGACTTTTTGATCCCGCCCAACGCGACTTTGAGCTTGACATTTGATCGCACCATCGACGTGTATGTCGTCAATTCATCGGGTGCCGCCACCACCAGTGCCTACACGGCGATCGAGGTGACCGCATGAGCTGGAGTTCGTTGACCGGACCAACTTCGCGCACGGGATCGTCCATGCCGGGCCTATACAATGATGCGGCGCTGCGTCGGCTCCGGGCGCGATTGGCAGCAAGGCTCAAATCGTATTCGAGTGTTGGCGACGGCGGCGTGGATATTTGCTGCATCGGGGACTCGAACACTTTGGGCTACAACTCGGGGACGCGCAGATTTGATAACTGGACTCATTTGCTCAAGGTCGAGCTGCAAAAGCGGTTCAACCCGGAAGGCGTTCAGGGCGGCTATGGTTTCGCAACCTGGTCTCGCGGGGCGACCGTGGCGAACCGGTTTCCCGGCGCATCGATCAACGGCACGTGGAATGAATATGCAGGGTCAGACGACGCGTCCACCGACAACACCAGCGGCAACTTGATTGACCTGCAGGGTGGCATCGGCGGCGTGCGTTTGGCAATCGACGGAAGCGCAAATACGCGCGAATTTCGGGCCGCCTACCAACTAAACGGAGGTCTGAACACGAGGTTTCGAACTCAGGTCACTGATTGTGAAGCCCTTTATTGCACGCGGTCGAACGGCACGACGAACGCCGCATTTGACATCAGCACGGGTTCTGCACCTGGCACCAGCGCAGGTTCGGTTGCGAGCCAAACGCTAAACACAAATGGCTCCAACACCCACCTCGTGCGCGGCACGATGGTTACGGGCATGTCGTCGTCGGCTGATCACTGGATTCAATTTGCTGGCGGAACGGCAACCAACACTTGGCTCTATGCCAATGGTGTCAACCTTTATTGCGATGACACCAGTTGCGGGGTTCGCGTGCACAACTTTGGGCAGCCATCGCGGCGGCTTTACGACACGACCGCGGATAGCCTAAGGCTTGCGGCAACGATCGATGAATGGGGCACGGGGTCGGGCACCGGCGCGCGATACGCGGGACTCTACATCATCATGAGCGGCCTGAATGAAGCGGGCACCGGCGACAGCAGCTATGGACGCACGGCTAGCCAATATTACGACGACCTCGTGGTGATGATCAACCGGATCATGAGCAACACGGCGACTTCGCCGAGCATCTTGATCGTTGGGCAGCCACCGCGCGCGGGCACGAACGGCGGCGGGTACATCACGAGCCCCGATTCCGCGCTGTTCAACCGTACGAGCAACCACCCCGAGGAGTATCGACAGGCAGAGATCGCGGCGGCGGCAATCGCTCCCGACGTCGTAACGTACTTGAATGTTCCTGAGGCATTGGGCTGGACGGGGCCATACACTTCGACCACCTTTGCGACGGCGCTTTCGGCTACGTCTACGATGACATCGATGGGCTCCACCGACGGCGTTCACCTTTCCAACCGTGGACACCGAATGCTGGCGGACATCCTGTTTTCGGTGCTCACCGAGCGAACATGACCCAAAATCAAGGGTTGCTAATCGACAAAGAGCGACCCTTGATCTGCTCCGATTGCGCCAGAAATATCGGTCTGCGTGCATGTCTGCCCGTTCGGCAGAATGTGGGTCACGAGCACGCCTTGCTCGTGCAAAACCTGGCAAACGACTCGACCGCGATGGCATTCCTCAGGTTTGCCACAACCGCACATTAGGCATACTCGATTGTCTTCGTTGCTACAAGCCTCGATGACGCGCTGGATTCCCATTTGAAAGAACGAGTCGGCGCGCAGCTTGAGCGGATCGAGGTGGCCATCGGTGAGGACTTCTTCTCGGGTCGGTTTGCCGCCCAAGCTATCACCCATGAACACATATTTGATGCCGTGCGAGCGCACGCGCGCGGCAAATTCCTCACCACGATAATCCTCTTGGTAGCGCGACCACGGATTGGTGCGGACATCGACTAGATGTGTAATCCCGAACGGCGCGAGGCGGCGCACTAAACCGTCCCATCGGTCGGCCGCGTACCCCACCGTGAACAGGTGCAGACCCATATCACGCCTCCTTGAGCGTGAAACTCGTGCCGCATCCGCACGTCTTTGCTGCGTTTGGATTTTCGAAGGCGAAACCGCCGCCCAGCAGGTTGCCGGTCCAGGTCAGGGTCGCGCCGCTAAGCAATTTGGCAGACTTTTCGTCCACGACCACCTTGAGGCCATCGCTTTCCCAGGTTAGATCGCCGGGCACGCTGTAGCTATCCAATCGAATCACGTATTCGTACCCCGAGCAGCCGCCACCTTTTACGCCGATGCGAATGAACTCGCCGGGCTTACCTTTTCGGGAGATCAAGCGGACCAAGTTTTGCTCCGCTTCTGGCGTAACCGTCACGGGAAAGGAGTTCATCAGACTTGGTCTCTTACGAAGTTGGTGGGGCTGGTTAAGCTCACGACATCGGCGCTAATCGACCCGGAAATGAGCTCTTCGAGCGTAATGCCGAAAATAACACGATCCACAGACCCCTGAATTCTGGTCCACAAACCGCGCAACGAACAATCGGCGAGATGAGCGCATTCGTCGTGGATTCCCGAGTGGCGTTCGCAAAACTCTGGCTCGTACAAGCGTCCTCCCAGCGAGACAAGTACGTCGCCGACAATGATTGATTCAGCCGGTTTCGCAAGGCGATAGCCGCCATGCTGGCCGCGCGTGCTCGTTATGAATCCGCCGCGACGAAGGATCGCGAGCAACTTGCCAGCGTGTGGCTCGGTGATGCCCTCTCGGGCCGCAATGGCAGGGATCGTCATGCTTCCGTCTTCGCCATACACCGCTATGGATACCAAGCATCTTAATCCAAATTCTTCTTGCGCGCTAAATTTCACAATAATCCCAATTCCAGTTTGACATGATCTGGCATGCGGTCGAGCGAATAGGGCGGATCCCAAGTCAATTCTACGCGGACCGAGCGCACGCCGGGGACCATGGCGACGGCATTTTCAACTTCGATGGGCAGGGACTCGGCAACCGGGCAGGCGGGCGACGTTAGGGTCATCAAAATTCGCACATCGCCGGTTTCGGCGACATTCACATCGTAAATCAAGCCCAAGTTGTAGATATCGACTGGGAGTTCGGGATCGAAAACCATCTGCAGGGCTTCGATGATTTCGCCTTCTAAGAGCGCGAGTTGGATGGAGTTCAGTGGCCCTGGTGCGCTTTTTGCTACGTTTGGATTGTGCGATTGGTCTCCCCCTAAATCCCCCTCATCTACGTGAGGGGGACTTTTTGGGTCTGCGGCTGATGCGTCGGCGGAGGTTGGATTGCGAGATAAGTCGCCCCCTAAATCCCCCTCATCGATGTGAGGGGGACTTTTTGGGTCTGCGGCTGATGCGTCGGCGGGCGTTGGATTGCGTGATAAGGCGCCCCCTAAATCCCCGTCATCGATGTGAGCGGGACTCTTTGGGTCTGCGGCTGATGCGTCGGCGGGGGTTGAATTGTGAGATCGGTCTCCCCCTAAATCCCCGTCATCGATGTGAGGGGGACTCTTTCGTGGAATTCGCTCAGGCACCGAGCGCCTCCTTGAGGGCATGCCAGACCATCGTCGCGCACTTGACCCGCATCGGATATTCGCGGACTGGCACCAGCGCTTGCAACGACCCAAGCTCGTCGGAATCCACGTTGCTCACCATCGCGTCA
This sequence comes from uncultured Chthonomonas sp., assembly GCA_964422285.1. Taxonomy (GTDB): domain Bacteria; phylum Armatimonadota; class Fimbriimonadia; order Fimbriimonadales; family Fimbriimonadaceae; genus UBA2391. The sequence continues at coordinate 1,118 of CAYRAX010000039.1, read as the reverse complement.
CGGAAGTGCCGGAACATTTCCATGGCCTCGGCGACCGATTTGCCCTTGACTTCTTCGGTCATGATGCTCGCACTGGCCACGCTGATTGCACAACCCTTCGCCTGAATTTTGATGTCCTGGATGATGCCGCCTTCGACAATTAGCGTGATTTCGACTTCATCGCCACACAGCGGATTGTGCCCTTGCGCGCGGTGGGTGCATTGTTCTAGCGTGCCGGTATTGCGCGGGCTCTTCGCGTGTTCAATCACCATTTCTTGGTACAGATCCATCATGCGAACACCTCAAGGACCCGGTCCAGCGCACGCGCTAGGTATTCGACTTCGCCGAGCGTGTTGTACATTCCGAATGACGCGCGCGTTGTCCCGCTAATGCCCAGCCTCTTCATGAGTGGCATGCAGCAATGGTGGCCCGTGCGAACCGCGATCGCTTGCTGATCCAAAATCGTTCCGATATCATGGGAGTGCGCGGCGTCCATCGTGAAGCTGACGACGGCGACCTTGTCGGCCGCATTTCCAATGATTTTTAGTCCGGGCACCTGTGACAATTTTTCGGTTGCTACGGCGACCAACTGGGCTTCATGCTTCCATGCCGATTGCATATCCATCTCGCGCATGAAATCAAGCGCGGCGCCCCAACCGATTACTCCTGCGATATTGGGCGTGCCAGGTTCAAATTTGTTTGGCAATTCCGCGTAAGTTGTGCCGTCGAACGAAACGGTCTTGATCATGTCGCCGCCGCCCAAGAACGGTGGCATCGCGTCCAGCAGTGCTTCGCGCGCATAGAGCGCGCCAACGCCAGTCGGACCATATGCCTTGTGCGCGGAAAGCGAGTAAAAATCTACTCCGAGTTCCTGAACATTGACGGGAACATGCGCGAGCGCCTGCGCACCATCGGCCAGGAACAGCGCGCCCGCCTCGTGCGCCATTTTTGCAAGTTGTTGTATCGGATTGACGGTGCCAAGTGAATTGCTGACATGGACGACTCCAACGAGCTTCGGACCCTGTTTCAGCAACTCCTTATAGCCATCAATATCAATCTCGCCTGCATCATTGATCGGGATCGGCTTTATTGTTGCGCCGACTTGCTCGCACACGATCTGCCACGAAACAATATTCGCG
>CAYRAX010000038.1:0-18167 GCA_964422285.1 uncultured Chthonomonas sp. | reverse complement strand
CGTTGGAGCAGACCTCGTCGGTAAGGTCGAAGCCGGAATTCCCGAAGACGACCCCCGCAACCCGGCAACAATCGCCGATAACGTTGGCGACAACGTTGGCGACTGCGCGGGTATGGCGGCTGACGTTTTTGAATCCTACGAAGTCACCCTAGTCGCAGCCCTCGTTTTGGGCGCCGCGACGTCGATGATCTTCGACCAATCCACTTGGATGCGTCTGATCATCTTCGCGCTCATGGCTCGTGGTGTTGGCATCATCGCTTCTATCCTTGGCATCTTCATGGTCAAGGGTCCGGAGCACATCGATGCAGACCCGTTGAAGCCGATTCAGCGCGGATTCCGAATTTCGGCTCTGCTCGCTGCTGCGGGCACGCTCGCCATCGCTTGGTTGCTGATGGGCGGTAAAGACTCGAGCTTTATCAATGCCGTAAACGTCACGAGCCAAAGCGAAGGCCAACAAAAGCTATTCGACACGATCAAGAAGTATCAAAAGCAGGTCGCTGACGAAAAGTACAAGGGCGTTTTGTCCGACGTTACGGCTGCAGATGTTCAAAAGAAAGAAGAGATCATGAGCATCGGCCTCGGCGAAAAGAGCAAGGAAATGCAGGTCAAGCAACTCCTCGACGCAACGATGGAGATGCGACCCGAAGCCAAGGGCCTGAGCGGCTACACCCTTCTGGATCCCAACGACACAAGCAACCCTGCGCTTGAATACACCATCAACAGGCCGGCCAAGGACCCGACCCAGCCCCAGCAAACGCCGGAGCCAATCACTCTTGGCACCTTCTTGAAGGAAAATCCGCAAGGCACATTGAAGGCTTGGAAGATCAAGGTCACCCAATCACCCATGGCCTCTGGCGTGAACAAGGCGGAATCGCAGACGCAAGAGGACTTTTACGGTCCGATCAGCGAAAGCGCGATCAAGACACTTGTCGCTAGCGTAAGCAAGCGCGCGCCGCAAACGAAGATCGAACTGATCACTGAGGGCGCGGTGCCCATGTACTTCTTGACCAACGCAAAGGGCGACCTCGCCATCGGCGCGAAAGGTCATGACATTCGCCGCGGCATCCTCCCCGTCAGCTTCCAAATGCAGTACTGGAAGGAAAGCCCAACCGAAGTCAAGCGAAAGCAAGAAGCTTCGGCTAAGCCCGATAGCAAAGTTGCTGCTCCTAAAATGGAGCAAATGCAAATCGCTAGCATGAAGCTGATGACCGCCGATTGGTGGCGATTCTTCCTCTGCGTACTGTTCGGCATTCTCATGGCGTTCGCCTTCGAAATGCTGACCGACTACTACGTTTCCACCCACAAAAAGCCTGTCCAAGAACTCGCTAACGTTTCTTCGGCTGGCCCTGCACCGATGATCATCCAAGGCTTCAGCTACGGTATGGAATCGAGCGTTTTCTCGGTCGTCGCGATCGTTATTTCGCTCATCATGCCGCTGCTGATCTTCCCGCCCGAGGCATATGGCGGCTATATTCTTAGCTTCTACGGCATCGCGCTGGTGGGACTTGGCCTGCTCACGACGACGGGATACATCCTCGCGATGGACACGTTTGGACCGATTTCCGATAATGCTCAAGGCGTCTTCGAAATGTCCGGCGCGGGCCACACGAGCGAGATGGGCAGCAAGGCCGTCCAGCGGCTTGATGCAGCTGGAAATACGACGAAGGCTCTCACCAAGGGCTTTGCGATCGCCACTGCGGTTGTCGCAGCAGTTGCCTTGTTCCACTCCTACGTCGAAGAAGCGATGCTCACCAACATCGGTATGCGCTTGGAGATTCCTGAAATCTTCCTTGGCGTGCTGATCGGTGGCGCGGCTCCTTATCTGTTCTCAGCGTTCTCGATCAACGCGGTCGGCCGAGCATCGTTTGATCTGATCAACGAAGTTCGACGCCAATTCCGCGAGGACGCGGGAATCATGAAGGGAACGAGCAAGCCCGACTACGGTCGATGCGTGGCAATCGTCACTGCAGCCGCTCAGAAGGAACTGCTTGGCCCTGGAATCCTTGCGATCTTCTTGCCCGTTGCGGTCGCGTTTGGATTCTCCATCGGCAAGCCAACCACGTTCGTGGACGGCGGCGAATACAACCTGGTTGGTGCCCAAGCGTTGGGTGGCTTCCTGGTTGGCGCGATCCTCAGCGGTCAGCTCCTCGCCGTCACGCTCGCCAACTCCGGCGGCATGTGGGACAACGCGAAGAAGCTGATCGAAGATGGAATGCACGGTGGCAAAGGCTCCGATGCTCACAAAGCTGGCGTCGTTTGCGATACAGTCGGCGATCCATTCAAGGATACGGCTGGTCCAGCGCTAAACCCGCTCATCAAGGTGATGAACCTGGTGGCGCTGTTGCTGGCTCCGCAAATCATTCGACCGCTCGGCGATACGGTACTCATCACAGTCACCGTCATCGCAGTGGCAGCACTTGCCTTCTCGTTCGCTTGGTCGAAGCGCGGTTCAATGTCCGACGGCCTGACCAAGGCACAAGAAAGCTAAGCAAGCACAAACAGGCAAGGTGCCCGCTCGAAATTTTTCGAGTGGGCACTTTTTTTGTGCCACCCGCTACACTTCGAGGAACTTCTGTGCGTCATATCGAATAGGAATCCATATGCACGACCCCAAGGACATCGAAGCAACCAAGATCCTGCGGCGCGAGTTGATCAAGCACTATATCGACTCCACGATGGCCGATGTGAGGGTCGCGCACGGTGTGGCAACCATTCGCGGGCCACTTTCCATGATGCCCGGCGGAACGGGCAGCTGCCGCGAATCCGTCGAAAAAGTTGCTCACCATATCCGCGGCCTCGGCAACATTCGAGAAGTCATCTTGGACGTCACCTACCGCAACGAATGACTCGATTGGGGTAGCTTGATCTTCGGTGATCAACATTCCTTTCGTCAATGCCGACGAGGCCATCAAGCTCGTGCGCAACGGCGATCGAGTCTACATCGGGTCCAATTGTGCACAGCCGGAAGCTCTTTGCCAAGCGATGTGCGACCAAGCGCACCGGCTGAGCGGCATCGAGATTGTCCACCTGATCGTATTCGGCAACGCGCCCTATTTGCAGCCCCAATACGCCGACTCTTTTCGGCATGTCGCGTTCTTCGTCGGCCCAAATTCGCGTGCCGCGGTCAGCGAGGGCCGCGCCGACTACATCCCCATTTTCCTTTCCGAAATACCCCGACTTTTCAAAACGGGTCAGCTCGCGATTGATGTTGCGTTGGTAAGCGTCTCCACGCCAGATGCGCACGGCTATTGCTCGCTGGGAGTCAGCGTGGACCTCGGCTTAGCCGCTTGTCGAAGCGCGAGGGTTGTCATCGCCGAAGTGAACCCCAACATGCCGAAAACGCACGGCGAATCGTTTTTGCATATCAGCGAAGTCGACGCCTTTGTCGCGGTGGACACGCCGCTCATCGAACACGCGGTACCGCAAGCTGACGAGATCTCGCGCGCGATTGGCCAGCACGTAGCCGACTTGATCGACGACGGCGCAACCATTCAGACCGGCTTAGGTCGCATTCCGAGCGCGATCCTGGAGGAGCTTTCGGACAAAAATGACCTTGGCGTCCACACCGAAATGTTCAGCGAACCGATGGTCCGGCTGATGCAATCGGGCAACATCACTGGTCGCCTAAAGACGCTACATCCCGACAAGGTCGTGGCGAGTTTTTGCCTCGGCAACCAGGCCGTTTACGAGTTTCTGCACGATAATCCGCAGTTCTATTTTGCGCCGACCGAATACGTCAACGACATTGACGTCATCGCGCAAAACGACCGGCTGGTGGCCATAAACGGCGCGATCGAGGTCGACATTTCCGGCCAGGTCGTTGCGGATTCCATCGGCCCCCATCTTTATAGCGGCATCGGCGGACAGGTTGATTTTGTGCGCGGAGCCGCAAGATCCAAGGGCGGCAAACCGGTCATCACGCTCCCGTCGATGGCGGGTTCAAAATCGCGCATCGTTGCAACCATCAGCCCCGGAGCCGGAGTTGTCACCAGTCGCGGCGACGTGCACTACGTCGTTACCGAGTACGGCGTCGCGTACCTTCACGGCAAAACAATTCGCGATCGGGCTCTCGCGCTGATTCGCATCGCACATCCTTCCGTGCGGGATGAATTGCTCGCAGAAGCGAAAAATTTGGGCTATATTCCGGCGGACCAGCCCTCAGTTAAGCCCGAATATCCCCACGAATGGGTGACGCGCTGGACGACAAAAACGGGCGAGCAATTGATGCTGCGCCCGATCCAGCCTACCGATCATCACCACTTGGAGAAGCACTTTTACTCGCTCAGCCAGCAAGCGGTTGGCTACCGGTTCCGCCGCGCGATGAAAATTTTGGAGCGTCGTGCAGTGCTGGATTTGGTGAATATCGACTACAAAAACCACATGGCGTTCGTCGTGGTGCTGGTCGAGGGCGAGACGGAAACCATTCTTGCAACCTCGCGCTACATCGTCAACAACACCGATAACTCAGCGGAAATCGCGCTCGCGATCCTCGATCCATGGCAGCGGCGCGGGCTGGGTTCCCGGCTCCTTCGCGCTCTGACTGATCACGCCCGAAAAGCGAAGCTCACGTCACTTCTAGCGTATGTGGACCCAGCCAACATCGGCATGACGCGCGCGATTGAGCGGAGCGGCGAGCCTTGGACGCGCAAGACGACTCCGGATGACCTCATTTTTGAGCTGAAACTACGCGACGAAGCTGCAACGCCCGAATGACTTCGCCGGCGAGATAAAAGCTGCCCGTGACCAACACAGGGCAATTTTCGCGCTTCGCTTTCGCGATCGTCGCATCCAGTGCCTCGCCGCTGTTGCGCGAGATGGTTGTGGGTACCGAGCAATCGGCAAGCGCCACCGCCAAATCCTCCGCGGGAAGCGAGCGATGAAAATCGATGGGGGTCGCCACGGCGGCATTCGCTATCGGCGCAAGGACTCGTACGAACTCGCGGCAATCGTGCCCGGTGAGCATGCCAATCAAAAGCACTGCGCTCGCAACATTTTGCGCTTCCAGCGTCCCGCGCAGTGCCTCGGCGGATTCAATATTGTGCGCGCCGTCCACGATGACCTGAACTCCGTCAACGCAAAACTGCTCGTATCGTCCTGGCAAACGAGTTTTCGCTATGCTCGCGGCCAGGGCCGAATGATCCTTCACTGCGCCAGCCGCCGCACAAGCCGCCACTGCGAGCGCCAAATTTTGCGGCTGATAGCGACCAATCATTCCGGGCTGGAGCCCCGATGCAGTTAACGCAGGAGTCTGCACCCTCCATCCGTTCGCACCCGCCTCAAGCCGAATTTCATGGCCTAGGCGCCAAAGTTCGGCTCCAACTTCGTCTGCTTGTGCGGTTATCGCGGACATGGCATCGGGCACCACTTCGCCGACGACACAGACGCTGCCGGGCTTTATGATTCCAGCCTTCTCGCGCGCTATCGCGGCGTGGGTATGCCCCAGATGCTCGGTGTGGTCGAGCCCGATACTCGTGATGACCGAAACCGCCGAATCGACGATGTTGGTCGCATCGAGGCGGCCGCCCATGCCCACCTCGAGCGCCACAAAATCGCACCGCTCGTGCTCCCAAAACCGCATTCCCAGAGCGGTTTTGAACTCAAATTCGGTGATCCTTCCCCAAGACGAATCATCGAACGAATCGGCTATCGGCCGCAATTTCGTAACATGCTCCGCGAAAGCCGCTTTGCTTATCATTTCGCCATTCAGTTGAATTCGCTCGCGCAAATCCACGACGAACGGACTGAAAAATCCACCGACACGATAACCCTCGCCGACCAAAATGGACTGAACGTACGCGGTCGTGCTTCCCTTGCCGTTGGTGCCGCCGATGTGGATGAATTTGGGCTGATGGATCTCGCCCAAGCCTGCCCTGCGGGCGAATTCGCTCATCCGGTCCAGGCCCATGCGCCAGCCGCGACCCGCCAACGAACTGACATAGTCAGCGGCTTCTTCAAACGTCATGCGAACCATGATACATGCTTGACCAAGCACAAACAAAGCGCCACCTCAGGAAAACCCAGAGGTGGCATATCGGAGAGTCTATTCTGTTGCACCCGTACGCTCACGCTATGAATTCGTAATTTCGCCAGGTTTCGTTCTTAAAGGAGTGTGTAAGTTCCCTCACTTATTTATCGGCAAATCACGCGGGATATGTGATAGTGCAAACAAATTTGCCTGCAATTCTTAGGAAATCAACCTTTTGGGTAACCTGCAGAAGGTCATGGACCAAGTCTCCCCCACGCTCACCGATATCGGCCTTCCCGGTCCAAAGTCGCGCGCTTTACTCGACGAGATGGCGCACTATGTCAAGACCGGGCCACAGCCATTCGTGCTCAATTTGGCCGCTTGCCACGGCATGTTTCTGGTGACATTGGACGGCCAGGAGCTATTTGATTGGACGGGCTACTACGGGAGCAAGCTGATCGGCCACAACCACCCACGGATGTCCGAGGCAGACTACGTGCAGCGGCTGACCATTGCGGCGAACAACAAAACGGCAAACCCCGACTTTCTCACTCCGGAGTGCGTGGAGTTCTATCGATTCCTGCACGAAAACGCGCCGATTTCCATGCGGCGGCCCGGATTGGAAGTGTACGCCGTGAATTCGGGCGCGGAGGCAGTGGAAAACATGATGAAATTCATGATTTCCAAGTTCAACAGCAAGCGCGCGAAGCAACGGAAGTTCTCTCCAAACCGGCGATTTCTCTACTTCGATAAAGCGTTTCATGGACGCACGGTTTTCGCGCTTGGGGTCACGCAAACCATCGACACGGTGGCGACGAAAGATTTTGAGGGACTGACTGCGGGCGGCAACATCAAGCTTCCCTTCCCCAGCGTCGGCAGCGACCACAGCATCGCTGACCAAATCAAGATCACCGAAGATGCCTTGCGGATGGTCGAGGTCGCCCTATCGCAAATGTCCAATGAGATCGTGGGAATTTTGGTCGAACCGATTCAAGGCGCGGGCGGCCAGCGATGCGCCCGTCCCGAATTCTTCATAGGGCTCGCCGACCTAGCGCACAAATACGACGTCTACGTGGGTTACGATGAGGTTCAGACCGCGGGCGGAGCAACTGGAAAAATGTTTGCAATCGATCACTTCGATCTGCCGCACCCGCCAATCGCGGTCGCCAGCGGCAAAAAGTTCGGCACCGGCGTATTGTGGATGCTGGAATCGCTTGAAGAGCAAGGGGTTTTGGATTCAACTTGGGGCGGAACGCTCGCCGACATGGTGCGCCTGATTCAGGAAATGAAAATCGTGCGCGACGAAAACTTGATCGCCGAAGCCGCGCGAAAGGGAGAGCTTTTGCGCGAAGGGCTTTTGAAGCTAGCGCACGACTTTCCAAATCTCATTCACAACGTGCGCGGGATGGGTTTGTATCAAGGATTTCAGCTGCATTCGAACGAACAAAAATCTCGACTCATTCAACGCGCGCGCGACGAATTCGGGTTGCTGCTGCTCGGCGCGGGCATCATGTCCATACGCCTGAGACCCAATCTGGGCGTTACCGACGCCGAAATTGAACGCCTGCTGGCGATCCTGCGAACGATCGCGCAAACCGACTAGCGAAGAACCGTTGCCTTGACCAATTTGTCGCCACGGCGCAATGCCTTCGCGGCATCGAGCCCGCCAACCACCTTGCCGAAAACAACGTAGTTGCCGTCAAAAGCAGGGATGTTCTCCTGGCAAATATAGAATTGGCTCCCCGCGCTATCGCGGCTAGCAGATCGCGCCATGGCGATCGAGCCAGTTTCGTGCAGCAACGCGTTTGCTTCGTAATTGATCGTGTATCCCGGATTCCCCGTGCCGATTGATGGATCGGAGAGCGGCAGAGTCTTGGTGTTGGGGTCGCCACCCTGAATGAACGCGGGTTGACCCTCGTCGGGCCCGTAGCGGTGCATGTAGGTTCCGTCGTAGAACCCTGAGCTCGCCAAATTGATGAAGTTTGTCGTGGTGTTTGGTGCCTCCGCAGCTGCCATTCGCACGTAAACATCACCCTTGTTGAGGAAATTCAACTTGACGACCGGCGTATCGCTAACCAACACCAAGTACTTTCCGCTGACGCTGGACCGAGTCGTATTTACGGTTGCCGTTACAGTGTAGAGCGCGCTGGTTTGCGATGCAGTGAACTGGCCATTATTGTCAACCGTAGCCGTCGAGGGTGAAACGCTCCAGGTCAACCGTGTAGGATCGGCGCCAGCAACGTCAACCGTAAACCGAACCTTTTCGCCAAAACCATACACATCTTTGACGGTCGTGGGGAGAACCGTTACGCTTACGCTTGTCGCAACTTTGATCGTTGCGGTGGCCACCTTCGCAGTATCGTTCTTGAAGTAGGCGCGCACTTGATAGGTTCCAGCAGTCGCGGGTGCGGAATAGAGTCCCGAGTTCGAAACGCTTCCGTTCGCGGCGCCGCCGACGACTTCCCAAGCCAATTCTGAATCGTAGTCGCCGCCGGATTGGATCGCGGTTAGCTGAACAGTTTGATTGACCAGCGCGCCGGTAACGTTTGGCGAGATTGCGAAAGTCGCAGGAATGGCTCCGCCGCCTCCGCCGCCGCATCCCAACAGCAGAACGCACAACGCTATGACGATCGAAAACGAAAGTAGGGCCTTCACAGCAACGTTTGTACCCGAATTCAACGGTTTGAACGTACCCCGGCGCTATGACGTACATCCTTTTGCCGACCAGGGCCAACGATGCGCCGCCGAGACCAGAATCGCGAACCGCAACAATGAGTAACATGCACAGAATGACCGACGCGACGGAGCGCACGCACCTCACGCCCAAAGGAATGCTTGGAATCAGCGCATTTTGGGCCGCATCAAATTTTGTTTGGGGCGCGCTGATCGTCATCGTCGTGCAAAGCCAGATCAACGCGATGGCACCAACCCAAAAGGGCCCGCTGTCTGGCCTGACGATTAGCATCGGGGCGATCGCCGCGCTCATCATTCCGCTCATCGTAGGCCCGATGAGCGATCGGTGCAAATCGCGCATCGGAAGGCGCCGACCGTACATGATCGTGGGGGTCGCGGTGAACGCGCTGGGCCTCGCGCTCACCTATTTCGCCGGCACCACCAAGAGCGTCGAGGCATACATTTTTTGCTATTTCATCATGACGGTGGGCAACAACATCGCGACCGCCGCCTATAGTGGGATCATTCCGGATTTGGTGCCGGATAACCAGCGCGGCACGGCGAGCGGCTATATGGCTGTACTCTCGCAGCTCGGCACGCTTTTCGGCATCGTCATTGCGGGTCAGTTCGCCGGTGCCGGCCAATACCTGGTGGTCTATGCGGTCCTGTGTCTGGTGCTGCTCCTCGGGCTTGGCGTTTCGATGGTTGGCATCAAGGAAGTTCCGCTTGAAGGCGAAGTCGAACAGCTCGATTGGAACGAGCATGTTAAGAGCCTATGGATTGACCCACGCGAGCACCCCGATTTCGCGTGGGTTTGGATTACTCGCGCGTTGGTGATGCTCGGGTTTTATGCGTTTCAGCCGATGGTCCAGTACTACCTGAAGGACGTCATTAACGTCCAAAACGCTGAGGAAACTGCCTCGATTGTCGGCGGTGTCGTGATCATGGGTGCGGCAATCAGCGGCTATGTGGGCGGGTTGCTTTCCGACCGGCTTGGCCGAAAACGCATCGTCTATTTCGCCAACAGCTTTATGGCGATCATGTGCATCGGGTTCATTTTTTGCACGTCGCTCACCCATGTGCTGATTGCGGGATCGCTTTTCGGCATTGGCTATGGGGCGTATATCAGCGTGGACTGGGCGCTTGGCACCGACGTTCTGCCGAACAAAGACGAAGATGCGGCGAAAGACATGGCGGTCTGGCACATCTCAATGACGCTTCCCCAGGCGGTCGCGGCCTATCCGGCAGGGCTTTTGGTCAGCGCGTTCGGTTCGCATAAGCAAGTCGTGAACGGTGAGACGATCATCCGGTACACGGTCGCGGGTTACTCGGCGCTGCTCATCTGCTCGGCGATCTTTTTGGCGACTGGCGCGATTTTGCTGCGGAACGTGAAAGGCGCGCGGTAGATTTCATAGGACCTATTCCTCTTCGTCGTGGTGGTCGTGGTCTTCGTGGTCGTGGTGCTCTGCGTGCTGCTCGACCGCCGGGAATCCGTACTCGGCTTCCAGCTTCTCCAAGATCTGCTTGCGCTTCTCCATCGTGTAGATCATCGGCGGCTCGTGCAGAAACCGAAATAGCACTCGGTTATCCTTGAATCGACTCAGGCCCTCCGACGCGACCGCCTCCATTTTTTCGTTTTGGTGCGTTTCGCGGTAGATCAGGCTCAGCCACTGGTAAGCCTCGCGCAGAGCATCCGCGTCATTTTCGTCCAGTTGCTCGATGTGGGCACCGCGTGACTGCTCGATTGCAGCCGAGAGGTTGCTGGTGGCATTGTCCATGTCCTTCTTGTAACGCAAAAATCGAATGCCCAGCTCGGCCCGGAGCGCGATGCTATTCGGATTGTGGCTGAGACCATCTCGCAAGAACGCGAGTGCCAAGTCGGCGCTGCCTTTGACCTTCTTCTGCGATCCAATCACGTGTCCGCCGACCACCCATCCGGGTACAAAGCTCGGGTCCAACCAAGTCATCAGCCGAAAGAGCGGCAGAGCTTGGACCGGATCGTTGTGCTTGTGGCCCTTCATGTCCTTGTACGCGCTCACCGCGCGCTCGACGTCGCCAAAAACACCGCGGAAATCGTGGGACTTTGCCGGAATCACGGTTGTGATGAGCTCGTCGTTGTGCATCATCTCGCCGTCTTTGTCGCTGGATTTCGCATCACGGTCGCCAGATTGCTTCTCAGACTCCGTCATGGGGCGCATTTCGACGCCGTTGTGCAAATAAAGGTCCGTTCGAAGCCAGAGCCACGACGCGACGTTTGTGCGAAATTGGCCCAAGAGCGAGGCCGAAGCGTGCGTTTCATGCGCTTCTAGGCCGTTGATCGAGGCCTTTGGATTCACAATCGGGTCGAGCGACTTCGCGCCCATGCCCGCCACCACGGCTACCGATAGCGCCGGAATTGCAACCCAAGCTGCCTTCATCAGATTGCCTGCCTGCGGAATTTTGACCAAGCCAGCGCCAGCATGCACCCGCTATACACGGTTGCATAAGCTGCCAAAATGCCGATCACCCATAGCGGCACGGGACCCCAATTGGAGTTGGCCGCCCGCGAACCGAGATCGAACAGTCCAAATTGCGGCAATACTGCGTTCAAAACCTTGAAAACGGGCTGCAACGCTGGCGATGCACCTTCGTAGGCCATTGTTAACGCGCGAACGAGCATGGTGGATCCAAACGCAAGAATGCAGCTCATAGTCGCCGCCGCATTCGGGGTCATGAAAAGGCTCAGCGACAAACTGACCGCGCATACGACGCACAATCCAAGGAGTTTCGCCACCACGTACTGCAGGAAAATGACCTCAAAATGAACGTGGAAAACGGTTAGCGATAGTGCGGTGAGCGCGCACAAGATCAGGAACGCGATGGACGTCACGATTACCGCGCCAAGGTATTTCCCGAGCAATAAGTCAAATCGGCTGATGGGGCGGGCGATGAGCGGGTAGAGCGTTCGATTGCGAATCTCATCAGGCACCAATCGGCACGCCGTCAGCACTGCAAGAATCGTCGAAAACATGCCGACAACGGTCGTCGCCAGGTCCTTCGCGAATGATTCCAATCCTTCGAAACCGAAAAATCCGAGCGCTCCCGCGCTGAGCATGATGATGACGCCCAAAATGGCGACAACCCACAGGTCTTTTCGGCGAACCGATTCCAGCACAACTCCGCGCGCGAGCGCCTTCCAACTTCGAATCCTCATGCGGCCCTCCCAATTCGGCCCACAAAATAATCTTCGAGCGAGCCATCGCGAGCAACTACATCCACGATTTCGCCCTTGCTCACAAAAACTCGATCAATTGCCGCCAGCAGCGATTCCTTCACGTGAAAACTCGCCCTGACCGTGCCGCCTTCGAGCTGAACCACGTCGTTCGTGAGTCCTGCCATCGACGCCTGGCCGCGATAAACCAAGCTGAACTCGCGCAATTCGGTCTGCAGCTCCTCCATCTCGCGTTCTTCGATCAGCTTTCCTTGGTCAATCAGCAGCACGCGATCGCACAGCATTTCCACCTCGGCAAGCTCGTGGCTCGAAAAGAAGAGCGTTGTTCCCTGCTTGCGGCGATCCAGGAGCAATTCCCGCAATTGGCGGCGACCGATGGGGTCGAGACCACTGGTGACTTCGTCCAAAATGAGCACCTTCGGATTGCCCAACAACGCTTGCGCGATGCCAACGCGTTGCAATTGGCCCTTACTCAACGTTCGATTGAGCCGCGCCGCCAGCTCGTGCAAGCCGACCAAATCGATGAGATCATGGCTTTGGCGTCGTAATGCGCTCGGCTCGATTCCCTGCAAATCTCCGTACAGGTGTAGGGTCTCCAGCGGGGTCAAATATGGGTAATACATGGCGACCTCGGGGAGGTATCCCACCACCGCGCGCGCCTCTTCGGTTCCCGCGCGCATCTCCAAGATGGATGCGTCACCACGCTTAAACGGGACAAAACCCATGAGCGCTTTTAGCGTCGAGCTCTTACCGGCACCATTTGGACCCAAAAATCCGACAACTTCCGCTTCGTTAACCTGAAACGAAAGTCCCTGGACTGCTTCTACCGGGGCTTTGCCTTTTCGCTCATAGCGAACGAACAAATCTTGAACCTGAATTGCAACTGACATGGCTAGTTACCATTGTTTTCGGAGCTTTTTGCAAATTTTTTGAGATTTGTGTTATGCGGCAGGTGAGATAAGCCCGAACAGCGTCGGGTCACCGGATGCCAAAAATGCGTTCCACCTTGCCCGCGTCAACCGGTCGATCGCCGATATTCGAAGTCCAATGCGAAAGTTGATGCTTTCTTCGCTTTCCTTTTCGACGTATTTGGCCGTGCATGGCAACCGAACCTCATTGCCCTCGATATCGAGCAGCACTTCCACCGCTTGTCCCTTGTTGAGCGGAACTGGAGCCAAGATTCCCAAGCCGTGGATCGAAACATCCTTGACGGTGACCAAAATCTGCTCGCCGTCCAAAATCAGCGTCTGTTCTAGGTTGGTTTGGAGCCGGGAGTCGGCGTCGGTGTCCGCCATGTTGATTCGGCTATCGATGGAGATTTCGAGCAAGTTCTCTTCCAGCTTGATCGCCTTACACCGAAATTGGGCGTTCACCTGTTGATAAATGACCGAGCCAATCAGGATGTCGCCAGCTTCGACGGGCGACGGGTTATTTAGCTTGACCTCGATGACCGTTCCTTCGGCACGAGTGATCCAACCCGATAGTAATTGGGGCATTTTCGGGGACTGCAGGGCTATCCTGTGTCCTCTAAATATCTCAATCTTCAATGGCTAAATGGTCTCCAGTTAGTGTGCGCCGGACGGTTCTGCACACGGATTCCGCCCAACTATTGAGAATTGTTGGCAAGTCCAGATCGAACTAGACCGCATATTTACTGGGCACGGGCACGAATTTATGCCAGTTTCGGTAGCATAATGTGATCGTGGGCACATTTTTGCTATCCGTGGGGACCTGTCTCGTGGCTTGGGCCAGCTTCTTAATCCTGTCCGCGGTGGTTGACAGAATCGGTAACGACGCCGCTCGGCTGGGACGGATGATGCGCGCGGGCCTAACCGAAATACTCGGATTGACCCTGTGCGTGCTCAGCTTGGCGATGGGCGCAAAGATGACGCTCGCATTGCCGGTTTTCATTTTGGCGATCGGTCTGGGTTCCTTTGCTGGACTTTGTCACGCTATTTTGCAGAACTACAAGCACGCATCAAAGCCGCAGTAATTTTCACTTGTTTGACTGTTTCCGCGACATCGTGAGTCCTGATCATTCTGATTCCTGAGCACTGGCATGTCGCTTGAACAATCAATCCAGCTTCGATACGATCCTCTATTGCAGCGGGTTCGCTTTCAGCGCCGATGACGCGTCCCAAAAACGACTTTCGGCTTACCCCAATGAGCGTTTTGTAGCCTGAGCTTACGAATTTGCCGATATTGATGACCAGCTCCAGATTGTGCTCGGTGGTCTTACCAAAACCAAATCCAGGGTCAATCCAAATGTTCTTGCTTGGTATGCCTTGTCCGCGTAGAAACACCGCTCGCTGGATCAACCAAGACAACACGTCTTGCGTCACATTATCGTATTTTGGCGCTACTTGCATGGTTTTTGGCTCGCCTTGCATGTGCATGATGCACACCGGGCAATCGTGCCTCGAGCAAAGCTCGGCCATATCCGGATCAGACGCGCCGCTGACATCGTTCACAAACACGGCACCCGCCTGAAGCGCCGCGTGGGCCACCAGCGCCTTAGAAGTGTCAATCGAAGTTTCAAGACCGAGCTTCGCTAGCCGCTCAATGACCGGAATCACCCGGCGCAGCTCCTCATCGGCGGCCACTGGCTCGGCTCCTGGGCGGGTCGATTCCCCGCCAACATCGATGATATCTACACCATCGGCTGCCATCTTTTCAGCATGCTCGGCCGCGCGATCCACGTCCAAAAATTGGCCACCATCGCTAAAGCTATCCGGCGTAACGTTCAAAATGCCCATGATCGCGGGCCGGTCGGGCGGCAACCAGCGCGATTCCACCTACGACACCGACGCCAAGTCAAACTCGGAATGCAAGACCGACACCGCTCGGTGGGTTTCCGATTCGGAAATAAGGCAACTCAGCGAGAGGTCGCTGTCGCTGGTTTGCAAGACCTTGATTTGATGATCGTGCAATACTTTTAGAACCCTGTAAAACACACCTGCCTGCTGCATATAACCATGACCAATGACCGAGACCATGGTGCAACCTTCGGTGAGTTCTACGACAACGGTGTGGACCTTGCCTAAAGCGCTCAGAAGGTGAGCTTGCGTTTCCGCCTCTAGCGACGCTTCGCGACCCATTTGAATCATGAATATTCCGCCGGAATCGCCCGGAATGGGAATTACGAGGCCATCCAAAAGGTCCTCGGCCATCGCGAATTGGTCGCGAGGAACGGCAAATCCAATCGCAGATTGGCTGAGGTTCATCATATGCAAATTGATGCCATATTTGGCCATTAACTCGTAAATACGTGACTCGATTTGCACTCGCGGCTCGGATTGAACGTCTTGCAACAAAAACTGCATGTACACGAGCTTGCCGGTGTGGGTGACGCCCGTGACACGCCGCTCAGGAACCTGGCTTGAGTTGACGATTTCGGTGCCGCGATCTTGGCTAAACGTGCTCTTCACCCACAGTGGGATGTTGAATTTCATCGCGATCTCGGCCGCGCGAGGGTGCAGAACTTTTGCGCCCAAGTGCGCAATTTCTGCCACTTCATCATAGCTGACCCGGCGGAGTGTCGATGCATTGGGGACAAAGTCAGGGTCGGCGGTCTTGACGCCCTCAACGTCCGTGTAGATCTCCACCGCATCGGCCAGCGTGGCCGCACCCAAGGCAGCCGCAGTCGTGTCCGAGCCGCCACGGCCAAGCGTCGTCAACTCGCCACCAGGCATGCCTTCCCCCGAAATGTAGACGCCTTGGAAGCCACAAACGACGGGAATCACACCCGATTGGAGAGTGCTCTGCAACGCAACTGGGTTAATGCCAACGATGCGCGCGTTGCCATAAACGCCGTCAGTGCGGATTCCGGCTTGGCCACCACGAAACGCTTGGGCCGGGTGGCCGAGAGTCTTGAGCGTCTGCGCAAAGATAACGGCTGAAAAAATCTCGCCGCACGCAATCATCAGGTCAACTTCGCGGTCATCGGGGTAAACCGTCGGATCAATCTCGCGAAGCAACCCGAGGAGCGTGTCGGTCGCGTATGGTGCCCCTTTACGACCAATCGCGCTCACGACCACGATTGGGTCGTAGCCTTGTTCGCGCGTGGAAGTCACGCGGATCGCAGATTGCAGCCGGGCTTCGGGCGTCGCGACGCTCGTGCCGCCAAATTTCATCACTCGTATTTTCACGAGGCCGCCCCCGTCATCTCTTGTTGAAGCTGTTTGGCGATTCGGTCGGCTCCTTCCGCGCTCGTCACGATGAGCAAGCGGTCGTGCATATCGCCCAGGTGTTCGATGGCGGCACCAGTCGCGATAGCCTTCGCCACAATTCGCGCAAGCAACCCCTCTTCGTCGCGCAGGTTCACCGCGTGCACCAGCACGACGTTGCGATTTTCCGATATCTCAACTTGAAAACGCACCAGCTCGGTCGCCACGCGGCCAGCGTCTGCATCGGCAACAAGGAACGACAGCCCATCCGGCGTGAACTTCAAAAAGTCAATGTTGATGCCGGAGTTCTTCATCAGCTCCAGCGCGCTCAATCGGCCCTGATCGACCGATTCGTTGATGCCGGAAATTGAAACCTGCGCGTAGCCTCGCCGAAGCTCCACTCGGCTGATGCCGCGTTGCTTTTCGAACTCTGTTTCGGCAACGCTTGATTTCTCGGTGCGCTCAGGTTCGCAGGAAATCACGTCGGTATAGAATTTGGATCGACTTCTTCTCATTTCAATTCAGAAAGCTCGACCCTATTTTGGCACTTGCGGCCCTTGTGGTTCCTGGCATTCAAGCAAAAATGAGGTAGCGACCCCAAAAATGGGGTCGCCACCTCTGTTCGATAATTTTCTCGTTAGAGAATTATCGACCGTCAGCCGTCAGGTCACCGGTGTTGTCGAAGTTACCCGAGAGGATCAGGTAGTCGTCGGTGTTGACAACTTCGTTCTGGTCGAGGTCAGCATAGATGTCTGCATCGTAAGCTGGGTCGCCAGGAACGGTGTCGAAGGCGCCTGAGAGGATCAGGTAGTCGTCGGTGTTGATGATGTCGTTACCGTCGATGTCGCCGTTGATGAGTTGGATGTCGCCGAGGTCGGTCGTCGAACCAACTGCGCCGATCGTTGCGCTGTGAACAGCCTTCGAGAGCCAGGAGCCGCCGCTGTAGTAGATATCGTAGGTGCCCGGGAAGAACGCGCCAACGAAAGTGCCGTCAGCGTTCAATTGGATACCTTGGATGTCGTACAGACCGGTTGCAGGAAGCTCTTGGTAGGTGAACTGCAGGAACTGCAACTCAGGAACCGTGGTGAAGTTTGCAGCCGAACCAACATAGGTTGGTTGACCGGAAACGTCCAGGATCATCTTACCAATGATCTTGGAACCCTTGGTGAAGTTGAAGTTGTCCCAGTTACCGGTACCACCTGCAAATGCAGCACCGTCAGTACCAACTCGCAAGCACTCAAACGTGGTGATGTTGCCGGTGGACGAACCATCGAGCGGATTCACGTTGAAGCTCATGGGCCAGGTTTCTGCAGCAACGCCAGTGATGAGGTTGCTACCGCCGGTTTGAATTTCGCTGAATGTTGGGCCAGCGACCTTGTGGGCATCCATGTCGAGAACGTATTGGAAGTTGTACCACTTGGTCGAGTCCATCGCGAGACCGGTGTAGGAATAGATGTTGAAGCCACCAACAAAGTTGCCGGTGCCATCATCGAACGAAACGCCTTCAACGCTAACCGGGAACGTTGCCATGGTGGGAACGCGGGTTGGGGTCAAAAGTGCAAGTCCGCTACCGAGAGCAGTGTTCGCAAAGTCACCGTTGTGACCGCAAATTTGCTGTCGGATCCAGTGGAATGCGCTTGCGCCAGTCGAAGACAGGCCGTTTGATCGAGCGTCGAAGTTGTAGAAGTAAACGCCATTGTGGTCCAAGCTGGTCGCAGAGGCGCCAAAGTTCTTGAACATTCGAGCAGTCGCGCCGTTCGGAGCGTACTTGATCGATTGGGTGCTGCTGTTAGCTGGGCTGAACGTCGTAGCGTCAACCGTTCGAGCTGAAGTACCAGCACTGCTGGTCCAACCTTGTTGACCAACAACGCTAGCGCCGGCGGTCATACCTTCTACTGGGTGATCGAAATCAAAAGCAAAGGAAGCGCTTGCGGCGACCAATGCGACTGTGATCATCGGAATTCTAATTTTCATGACATCCTCCAAGGGTTGCGCTCTAAGCTGAAATGACGGCTAAATGAACACCGGGATCGGCCGCGCAAATATTTAGTATTGCTATCTTAGCGACCGAGACAGTACCCACGGTTACCACGCTGAACCGGGATGCCTCCCAATATTTCATTCATACGCGCCGCCACATTCGACTTAAAAC
>CAYRAX010000037.1:11347-18877 GCA_964422285.1 uncultured Chthonomonas sp. | reverse complement strand
AAGATTTGGGCGCACGGCGACGCCGCCGCCATCACCGCCGATCCGCACGTGCGGCGTCACTATCTCGGCGAAGCATTCGAATCGCACTATGACCCGAACCTCGAACCCGATGAAGACGTGGTGGAGCGCGATGAATGAAGCGCGTTGACCGGCTGATTGTCGGCGAATTGATCGGTCCATGGTGCTTCGGCGTCGCCATTTTCACCGTACTCATCGTCGCGGGCACGTACCTTTTTAAGATCACGGACTACGTCGTGAAGGGGATCGATATGCGCATGATCACCGAATTGACGCTGCTTTTCCTGCCGGGCGCAATGGCAAAAACGTTCCCGATGGCGGTGCTTCTCGCGTCGCTACTCTCATTTGGTCGGCTCAGCGGCGATAGCGAAATTGTGGCCATGAAAGCGGCGGGAATCAGCTTGATTCGTGTTATGGTCCCGGTCGCCGCGTTCGGATTAGCGATCAGCCTGCTCGCGTTCGGCTTCAATGAGCTAGTTGTGCCGCGCGCGGCGCTCAGGGCGAAGGCGCTGCAAGACGAAATCGCAGCCAAACTCGACGGATCTAGCGCGCGACCAACCAGCTACCCAATCTACGACAAGGGCCGGATGTCGGCGCAGGTACAAGCACGCGACTTCAGCATTGCCGAGCGCACGTTGCGCGGCGTCACGATCACGGTTTACGACAAATCAGGCAAGCCCGAGTGGATTTTGCTCGCGACGAGAATGGTTTTTGAGCTGAACAAAGGAAAGCTCGACCCCGACAAGGGCTGGCGAATTGAGAATGGTGCAACTCTGCTTTCAGCAGACGGCATGCAAGTCATGAAAATTGCTGACAAAGTTTGGCCTAGCCAGGTGCCGCACATGGACTTTTCTGACGAAGAATTGGTGGCCGTGAATCTGAAGGATCTGGACGCGTTCAGCATGGCCGACATGGGCAAGCAGATCGAAACTTTGAAGTCAAAAAACGCCACTCCATCGCAGGTCGCGAACCTACAATATGGCTATTGGAATAAGGTGTCGTTGCCCTTGGCGGCACTGGTTTATGCGCTCGTCGGAGCGCCGCTCGGGGTTCGCAATCACCGGTCGGGCGCCGCAACTGGATTTTGGTTATCGGTTATCATCATATTTGGTTACATGATGCTGGCAAACTTCATGGCGATTTGGGCCCAAGGTGGCGCAATTCCTGCATGGCTGGCGAGCTTCATGCCCCTTTTGGTTGGCCTAGTGGTGGCTGGAATAACCATTCATCGGAAGAACGTATAAGTGAACCTGGTAAGCGCCGGCGTGATTGTGATTTTTTGTTTGGCGGGTGCGCTCGTTGCGTACATCGCTGACAATCTCGGTCGCTATTTGGGCAAAAAACGGCTAAGCATCTTTAGCCTGCGGCCCCGCCACACGGGCACCCTCATCACCACCGCAGCAGGATTTCTGATTCCGCTCTTAACCACCGTGCTACTTGCCGCATCAAATGAGGAGCTTCGAACCATTCTGCGCGAGGGCTCGGATTTGATCAAGCAACGAGACCACGCGGAAAAAAGTTTGAAGACCTCGGTGGCGAGTCTGCAAACGGCCAATTCCAACCTCACGAAGACGCAAACCCAATTGCAAACCACGACCAAGAAGGTCTTTGACGCGCAAAATCAGGCGAAAACGGCCCTATCACAAAAGCAGAATGCGGAGACCGCGTTGAAAGCGCTCGGCGAGCAAACGCGAACGCTTCGAGCGCAATTGGAACCACTACGCGCCAAGATCAACAAGGCGGCCCAAGAGTTGCGCGTCGTTCAAGCGAAAAATGTCGGGCTACAGGCCAAAGCTGCCGACCTTACGAAGGCGAACGCGCAGCAGCTTCGCAGCTATCAGGTTCAAAGTCAGCGGTTGCGCGAGGCCGATGAGCAATACCGGCGCATGGATAACGAAATCCGCCAACTGGAAGACGCGGTCAAGAAGCTCGAAGACGACCGAAGAACCATTTCTGGCCTGCGCGACCGCGACGTTCAAGAACTCGAAACACTTCGCGCGCAAATTGTCAAGAAATCTGGAGAGCTTGAATCACTTAGCCGCGACATCGCAGACCTAGAAAATCGCGCTGCCGACGTCCAAGCGGGCGCGGTTCAAGCTCGCACCAAAGGCATGATTTTTGCGTTCAACGAAGAGGTGACGAGGATCGAAACGAAGGCCGGAATGTCGTATCCCGAAGCGGATCGGATGATCGCAAACGCACTTCGAAACGCGCGCAAAATCTGCGAAACAAAGGGCGCGGGCAAGGTCGGTTCGCTTGACTTCGCCAGCTTCCGAGACCGCCAAACCGATACCGGCCTCGTCATCACCGCGAGCGACCAAATTCGGCAGCTGCGCGAAGATCTTGTCAACCAAGTCGCGCCGCAAGTGCTCGTGCTGCAATCGGTATGGAACACCTTCTTTGGGGAATCGGTCCCATTGCGCTATTCGCTTTATCCGAATGTGAAAGTCTATAGCCTGGGGCAGGTGATTTCGGAAACTCGGATCGAAGCGACGCGGGAGAAATCGGAAATATTGGCGGCAGTAATGGAGTGGCTGACGGTGAATGTTCCCGCAAAAGTCCAGGCGGACGGCGTGATTCCCATGATTGGTCACAGCGACCAATTTGGAGCCGTAACCCAAGCCAAGATCGCCCAAGTGGTTGACGCTTTGAAACAAGAGAATCGCCTGATCCGTCTACAGCTTATTGCAACGGCAGAAACGATGTCCGCCGGTCCCCTCAAGTTTGAATTCCGATTACGATGAGCCTATTGAACGAAAAAACGGTGCTGGCGATTGACCCGGGAAGCCGCAAATTGGGAATGGCCCTGGTGCAGCGCAATAGCGAAAACAATCTCGCGTTGCTTTGGCACCGAATTTGTCCGGTGGACTCGTTGGCATCCGCGCTCATCGAAGCCAATGCGGCGCATCCCTATTCGATGGTCATAGTCGGCAACGGTACGGGATCGAACGACCTTGTTACGGAATTGCGGCGCGAACAACCGAGCATCGGAATTTTGATCGTGAACGAAAAGGACACGACAATGCAGGCTCGCGAGCGCTATTGGGAGCACCACCCGCGTACTGGCTGGCGACGTTTGCTGCCCGCGACGCTACAGGTGCCACCCGATCCGGTGGACGATTTTGTCGCTATGATCTTGGCTGAGCGCGTGTTGCTTTCGGACTAAATCAGCCGTTTTGCGATCGCCACGCGCACACCTTTTTCGGTTGGATAAACGAGCGCTATCGCGCGCTCGACGCTGCTCGTGCGGACCTTTTTTACCCACACGGCCGGGTCCAACTCGACACCGCGAACTTTGAATGCCTCGACTTGGTAGGGCAACCCCTTAATCCATCGCGCGTCAAGCTTGCCGTGCGCCAAAACTTCGAAGCCGGTCAACCATGGCGAATCGACTTTCTCCGTCCCGGTTAAGTAGCCGTTGGATTTTCCTAGCGGGCTTAGGTTGTGCCGAGCTTCCAATGCGCCGAGTGCATGAGCGCGAATGGCGGCCGGATCGGCCTCAAAGATGTACGCGCTAGGTTCGCTCAGAGGCGTGCTGACGCTGTGCGTTCGGGGCAGGGTCTCCGCTGATTCGATGTGCACGGCGCGAAAGCCTTCTCCAGCGAGCGGGCCAACCCAAACCAGCGCTTCGCGGCACTCGCCACCGAAACTGATGAACTCAATTTGGCTGCCAAGGGACGCAAGCTCGGAATCGGCGAGCATCGGACTAAGCTTAAATCCGCCCAACTTCGCCGAAGAAAGTCGCTCCAAAACTTGATCTACGCGCGGTGAAAAATCGTCCAATCGCAAGGAACGCCGACCAGCCACGCGACGCGCCGGATCGCACCAATAGAATTGGTGATCTGCTTCGATTTCAAGGGCGTTCGCATGACGCAATTCGGCAACCAGCCCATGAACGCGTAGGTTATGACCGGCACAATTCAATCGTTCAAGATCAAGATCGACGCCGGTGGTGGGGCCACGATTTGCGAGTGCGATGGTGTCGCCGCCGATGCCCGTCGTGAGGTCCAAAACCCGTTCGCCAGCGGGAAATCGAGACGCATGGAATGCGCCGACACGTTCGTGGGTCGCTTGCTCCAAGGCCTCCCTCACGAACCACATTTCGCTGGCGCGGGCAAACTTGTTGGCAGCGCGCTCACGTAGGCTCCACTGCAAAAATGCCCAGCGGGCTGCCTCGTCGCTGGTTTGCTTGGCAACAGTTTCAATAAGTTTTGCCGTCGATTCTTTGCCCCGAGCCAACTCTAGCGCGAGCAAAAAATCTTCCGGAACAGCGCCGATAGTCGGCGTCATGGCGACGCATAAAAAGTGATGGTGCTCGGGCTCGATGCGGATTTGTGAATGGTGTGCACCGCGGAAACGTATCGGCGGGTCGTGCCTTCCCATTTGCCGGTTCCCGGGTTGCGCGCAAACAGCGGAAACATGTCGCTTCGGATGAGCAGCACCATCTTGTGGCCGATATCGAACTGGTGAGCGAACCACCACGGGCGAACGTTGACCGTGTAGATTCGGTTCGGGACCAGCGGTTTCAGGGTTCGGTCGAGATAGCTGACGCGCTGGGTTCCGGGCGACCCGATCGGCATGATTTTGCCGTCCGGCGCTTCGTCACAGATGAGCGCGTGCACAGTTGCGTCGCGAGCAGTTGTGCTGAATTTGAGCGTTACCTCGACCGGGCCTATGATGATTCGCGGTTGTTGGAACGGTGCCGTGCGATAGATCAACGATTCGTCGTTGAGCGCGTCGGCTGCCAGTTCGAGCGAATCGATCGCCGCAGTTTCGACGCTCTTGGTGATCGTCTTGCTAAACGGGTTGTAAGCATAGCGATCTTTTCCGGTTCCGGGAGTGGGCGTGAGCATCGCCGTGCTAGCACTGCTGTTCGCGCGACCGGAACCGAGATATAGCCTCTCAAGTTTGTAGCCCGGCAGCGGGAAATCCTTTGCTTCTTCCCAATAGTTGGCCCCGGTGATGAACACTTTGGCCCTTGGCACGTCCTGCATTCCGACCTGTTTGCCCTTTAGGTAGGTATCGAAAAACCGGAGGTAAGTCGAATCCAATTCGAGCAGAGCCTGCGGCCCGTAGTCGACTCCACCAACCTTCGAGGCCATGTTAAATGCATGCGTCCACGGTCCAAAAATCAACCACTGGTTGCCTCTCGCTGCCCGCAAAGACTCCCAATTCAACTTGGTCCCCACGCCGTCGCCATCCCAAGTTCCGCTGATGTGCAGTACCGGGATTTTGACTCCGCCGATTTGCTCTTGGCGGAACGCGCCGGGCCAATCTTCGATTGTCGTGCGCTTCAACCACCGATCGAAGAACGGGATGTTTGCCCCCAGCGCGACGTTGTCAACGTTGGTTAATGGTATTGATAGTAAACCCTTTGGCGAGTCCAGCTTTTGCCCCAGGGAACCTAAATTGGCGTCCTTGTCTTTGACTATTCGCGCCCACCAAACTGTGCCGAAGAGCATAAATGCCCCATTTTCCATCGGAATATTTCGCGTGGGGTCGGGCGGACTGACCTGAGGGACGATGCACTTGAGCGCCGGATGCTTCGTCACCGCCGCGCACCATTGCACGTAGCCCAAATAGCTGCCGCCGATCATGCCGACGTTGCCATCGCACCAAGGTTGCTTGACCAGCCAATCCAGCGTGTCATAACCATCGCCGACTTCTCGGTTGAATGGATCCCATTCGCCACCGCTATCTCCGCGTCCGCGAACGTCTTGCGCAACCAACACGTAGCCGCGGCTCGCCCACCACGATCCCTCCATGGCACTCGCTTTTCGGCCATATGGCGTGCGAATCAGCACCACAGGGAAGCGACCGGGTCCTTCGGGCTTTACCACCGAGCACGCAAGCAACGTTCCGTCCGACATCGGCGACTTCACATCGTCCAAGTTCTCGGTTTTCAGAGTTGGCTGGCTGAGTTCTTTGAACTTAGTAGCCGGATCCTCGAACACAGAATCGGCGCCTTCGCGAGCAACTTTGAACTTCTGGGTCGGGACCAGGTAGCCGTACATCCCGCCAGATTCCTCGTCAAAAGCGCAGAGAATATCGGTGCCGCCCAGCCCAATCTTGGCCACGCGAATTCGGCGAGATCCACCGTTGATAATCGCCGACTTGCTGGAGATCGTCGCGCTGACGCTCATCGGTTCGATTTGCCCGATGACCGTGAGCTTGGTGGATACTTGGCTGGAAGAATCCTTAATCAGCGGCCAGAGCGTGCCCAAAAGCTGCGGATGAAACGTTGAAAATAGCGCGGACTTATCGTAGTTGACGCCAGATTTTGTCGCGACCACTTTGCCGTTGGATTCAATTTTCAGTTCCCTGTTCTTCCAGATCACGTGCCCGGTGGCGGCGCCGACCTTCTCGGTGATTTCAATCGCCACAACCGCATCACCGTGGAAATCCACCGTTAAGTGGCTGTCGATTTTCGTGCCAGGCAATTCGAGCTTCGTATCGGATACGACCTTGTCGCCATCGCGTGTCCAGGTATTGCTGCCCACCGCCTTGTCGAACAAATAGTAATTGCTCTTGATGATGTCGGCGCAAAAAGCGACGCTACCCAGCGCGAAAGCCCCCAGCGCCAGACTGACTTTTCGGATTGCCTGAACCATGTTGCTACGCATATTATGAGTTGGGTGGCGAAACATATTGTTGAACGCGGTTGCGCATCGACTCCACGAGCTCAGCTTCCACCACGATGCCATCCTCCTCGTACTCCACACTCAAAACACGGCCGTAGCGGTAGCAATCGTCCACAAGAGCGCTTTCGGAATAGGGCACGATCAGCTTGATTGAGCCCAAAAATGATTGCACCAAGCCCTTAAGCAGGCCGAGCATTTGCGGCACGCCCTCACCGGTCGCCGCCGAAATAGCGATGGAGTTGGGCCAGTCTTTGAGCAACTCGGGCAACACGCTACGATCTTCGACCAAATCGACTTTGTTGAAGACTGTAATCGTGGGCTTTGCTTCCGCGCGCAAAATTTCCAAAGTCTCAATAACCGCGTCGCGCTGAACATCCCACTCGGAAATGCTGACATCCACCACGTGCAAAATCACATCAGCCAGGCTGACTTCTTCCAGCGTGGACTGGAACGCGGCAACCAAGTGGGTTGGTAGATTGCGGATGAACCCGACCGTGTCGGTCAGAAACACGCAATATCCATCGGGCAGATCGATCTTGCGCGTGGTTGGATCAAGTGTTGCGAATGGCATCGCGTCCGCGAGCAACTCGGTTCCGCAAAGCCGGTTCATCAACGTGGATTTGCCCGCGCTGGTGTAACCCACAATCGCGGCGAACGGATAAGGATGCTTACGGCGAGTAGTGCGTTGATGGTCGCGGTGGCGCTTGACTTGTTCGATGTCGCCCTTTAATTTAGCGATTCGATCACGCACCATGCGGCGATCGGTTTCAAGCTTGGTTTCGCCCGGTCCGCGCAGACCAATTCCGCCCTTCTGCCGTTCGAATTTTGTATAAACGCTCATGAGCCGCGGCATCATGTAAGTCAGCTGGGC
>CAYRAX010000037.1:0-11337 GCA_964422285.1 uncultured Chthonomonas sp. | reverse complement strand
AGTTCAACTTGTAGCTGACCTTCTTTGGTGTTGGCTCTTCTGGCAAAGATATCGAGAATCAGTTGGGTTCGATCAATGACCGGCCGCTTGATGACCTCTTGGATATTGCGGGCTTGGATACCACTGAGTTCGCAATCGAAAAGGGCGAAATCGGCATCGGTGTCAGCGATGTTCGCGGCCAGCTCTTGCACTTTTCCGCTTCCGATATAGGTTGCGGTTGTGGGTCGCGAAACGCGCTGGCGAAGACTGCCGACGACGCCTACGTGGGCAGCTTCGCAGAGCCCAGCAAGTTCTTCTTCGGTGTATTGATCTTCGGCGTCATCTTCGTTGACGAATACGAGAAAGGCTTTTTCTTCGATGGGTACGATACTTGCTGGGTTATGCGGCATATAGGGTTCGTTTTCTTAGAAACGACCCAGTTTGAATAAGAGATTTACGCTGAATCCATCAAACTTGATCGTGTCATATTTTGACAGGACATCATAGCGTAGCGAGGCTCGAACGGTGTCGCTAAAATCAACTCCCAGTTCTGCGTTGGCGCTAACTCCCAATCGCTTGGCTCGATACGTTTTGGTGTCGGTAATACGATAATCGAGGTAAACGGGGCCGCCACGAACTGCGAAATAGGGCTTGGTCGGCGAGTTGGAATTCGCGCTACCCAGCGTCGTGCGTAAACCATAGGTTAGAAAAACCATGGTCAGGCGGTTTCCGTTTTTGTCGCGCGTGACGAACTGCAAATCAGAATCAAACTCGCGCCCGTTCACCTTTTTGAACTTGGTGGGAGCGATGCTGAAGTTGAGCCACGTATTGCCCAGCAGCCTTTTGGTTTTCGGGTCTGTTGGGAAATAGGCTCCGCCGCCGATGCCGAGGCCAAGTTTGCTTTCTTGGGCCAAGCCAGAACTGGCGGTGAAGACGCACGTCGCGAGAGCAAATAGGGTTAGCTTTCTCATTGCAGGTTGATAGTACTCCATGGCGGTTTACACTTCCTAGGACTATCGGACGACTTCGGCTGGTAAACTGCAAATCCTCTCATCATGCAGATGTATCCCAAGATCATTCAAGGCGGCATGGGTGTTGCCGTTTCGAATTGGCGACTCGCCCGCACGGTGGCGTCCCGAGGCCAAATGGGGGTCATCTCCGGTACCGGCCTCGACACAGTAGTTGCTCGAAGATTGCAACTCGGCGATGAAGGCGGCCATCTGCGAATGGCATTCGACGCTTTTCCGTTCCAAGAGATGGCAAACCGCGTTTGGGAGCGATATTTTCGGCCCGATGGCAAGGCCGATGAGGCGGCATTCAAATCAAAGCCGATGCCGATGATGAAACCGACGATCGCCGCAAACGAACTGACAGTGGTCGCGAATTTTGTTGAGGTCTTTTTGGCCAAGCACGGCCACGAAGGATGGGTCGGCATCAATTTGCTGGAAAAAATCCAGCTGCCAACGCTGCCCTCGCTTTTCGGCGCGATGCTGGCTGGCGTGAACGTCGTGCTCATGGGAGCAGGAATTCCGCGCCAGATTCCCGCCGTGCTCGATTCGCTGGCAAATCTGGAACCCACGCGGCTTGCGATTGAGGTCGCTGGCGCCGAACAGGGCGAGCTTTTCTTTAACGAATTTGTTCCGCGAGACTTCTGCCCGCCCAGCTTTAAGCCGATTCCGCGGCCAAAGTTCTTCGCGATCGTCGCGTCGACCGCCCTTGCCACCAATTTGGTTAAAAAGTGCCAGCCGCCGGTGGATGGGCTGGTGATCGAATATCCCACCGCGGGCGGACACAACGCTCCACCGCGCGGCGCGATGATGCTGGACGAAAACAACGAGCCGATCTACGGTGAAAAAGACGTGCCCGATTTGGAGGCGATCGCAAAGTTGGGCGTTCCCTTCTGGCTCGCCGGATCGTTTGCCGAGCCATCCAAAGTCGAAGAGGCGGTCGCCCATGGTGCCCAAGGAGTTCAGGTTGGCACCGCATTCGCGTTCTGCAATGAATCCGGCATTGATGCCGATCTGAAGCGGCAAGTCGTAAAGTCTAGCCTCGATGGCACCGTAAGCGTTTTCACCGACGCAAAGGCCTCGCCCACCGGATTTCCATTTAAGGTGCTGAACCTGGAAGGCACGCTTTCGCAGGCAAACGTTTACGATCAGCGAACCCGAATTTGCGACATGGGCTACTTGCGAACGGCTTACAAAATGGACGACGGACGCATTGGCTATCGGTGTGCCTCGGAGCCGGTTGAAGACTATGTTAAGAAGGGCGGCGCGATCGAAGACACCGTCGGCCGCAAGTGCCTTTGTAATGCGCTTATGGCAACCGCCGGATATGGGCAAGTTCGCCATGGCGTCGCCGAAATGCCGATTTTGACAACCGGCAACGACGTGGTGAATCTGCATCGGTTCGTTCCCGCCGGGGCCGACAACTACTCCGCGCTTGATGTCATCGACGTTTTGCTCGGAACACGAGTCGTCCGCACTTGAATCACTCCCAATCGATCGGCGGAACTTCTAATTCGCCTGGTTCAATTTTGCCTTCCAGCAGGAATCGAGCTACACATTTTTGAACCGCGTGACCGGTGAGCAAATCCGTGTGAGTCGCATTTTTGATCACTTTCTGGTGGATTTCACTGGCGTTTTTGAATGCCGTCGCGACGTTTTCGCTGGGAGTGAATGGATCCATCGATCCGGTAAGCACCAGGGTAGGGCATGGCGCCTCCACCGGTTGGCGGTAAGCGTCGCCGAGGTCGCACTGGCCCCAAGCGGCGCCTACTTGTCGGACGCACGCGTTGCTCGCCGTGCCAATTGGGCACTTTGTTGCGTCTGCCTTGATCTGTTCGGCGCGGGCTAGCGTTGCGCCGCTGGCCGAATCGCAGAGCCAAAACGTCGGCGGGCGATTATCGAGCATCTTCATGAATCCCTCGGTCGCCTTTTGGAATTGCGTGGTATCGCCGTTGATTATGCTTTGCAGGAGCCTCGGGACTCTCGCCAGGCGCGGGCGAACGCCGAGCCAAGTGGCAAGAATCCAATGAAGTCCGAACGTGTGGTGTTCTCCGACTGCTTGAGTCGCATTTTTGACGTCTTCGTCGATTTTTCGCCCAAAAATGGAAGATAACTTTGATATTTGCTCCTGAAATTGCGCTGGAAGCTTAAAAGTTTGGTCTGGCCCTTCGCAGCCGCAAAGTACGATTCTTTCGAACAATGATGGCGCGACTTTCATTGCCGCCATTGCAAGGTGGGTCCCATACGAATAGCCAAGCAATGCTACTTTTTGGAAGTCGAAGTGGCCGGCCAGGCATCGCAGGTCGTGGGCAGATTGGAGCGGCGAGATTTGGCTCGCACTGAACCATTCCGGCATCTGTTCGCGCTGCAGCACTGCTTGTTGCACTAGCGCGGCCGCGGCATTCTCCTCGCTCGCGAAGAAATCTTGCGAGCGTGGCACCGGAACTTTTGGCCAGTGTGGCTCAGACTTTCCGCATCCTCGTTGGTCGACCACAAAGACCACCGTGCTCCTCGACAGCACCTCGATCATTTCGCGCATCTGGTCCACCTTGAGCACGGATTCAGCGGCCTCACCAGGTCCGCCAAGCAACACCAAGACTGGCGCTTGTCCCCGCTGAATTTCGCCATACTGGTCCACCGACAGCCCCATCATTCGACCATTTGGGCAAGCATGATCATTCGGTACTTTGATAATATGGTTTACGAATGGTCTCATGGCTTTAGCGAACACAGCACGCGTTGACATGCGGCCGGAACCGAAATTTCGCCGCGCGTGACCAAGCTCGAAAGTTGCGATAGCATTTCGGTTACCGAATTATTGTGAACTAAAGTTTCTAGCAAAGCTTTTTCTACAGACGAATTTAGCCATGCAGCATTCTGCTCGTCACGGTGGGATGCGAGCAGGCTGCAATCCATCAGGAAGCCGAACCATTGCTCACATGCTTGCAATAGTTCATCCACACCAATCTCGCCCAGCGCACTCGCAAGCGTGACGGGTGGCAACCATCCATTCGCATCTGCACCCAGCCATTGCAACGCTTGCCGAGCTTGCGAAGCTGCAATTCGGGCGGCGGGCAGGTTTGCTCCATCGGCTTTGGTCACCGTGACCACGTTTGCGAACTCCATGATCCCACGCTTCATGCCTTGCAGTTCGTCACCGGCGCCGGGCTGGAGCAACAACACAACACAATCCACGATGTCCGCTACAGCGAATTCAGATTGACCGACGCCCACCGTTTCGATCAGGATTACGTCGAATCCGGCCGCCTCGCAAAGCAAGATTGCCTCGCTCGTGCGATGCGCGACGCCGCCCAATGCGCCGCTTGATGGCGAGGGCCTGACGAACGCCGAATCTGCCGTGGCGAGTGCTCCCATCCGGCTCTTGTCGCCCAGGATGCTGCCGCCAGTTCGCGGACTCGAAGGGTCAATCGCCAGCACCGCCACGCGATGCCTACCCTGGATCAAACGCATTCCGAATCGCTCGATCAGCGAGCTCTTACCCACTCCCGGTGAGCCGGTGATGCCGATGCGGCGGCTACTCACTCGGTGCTTGTAAACGCGCTCAATCAACTCTATGGCGTTGTTGCGGTCGTCGGCCAGAGAGCTTTCGGCAAGCGTGATCGCTTGGCTCAAAGCGTTGCGATCACCGCTCAATAACTTTTCGGCAAGGGCGTCGACGGACGGGCGCGGCGTTTGATGCCAATGCAGATTCGGATTGATCTCATTTGGCTGCTCAATTCCCCGCATCACATCCAGCGACGAATCATCCATCGACCCAATTATGGTGCTTGACCATCCAGCATCGTACGCAAAATGGTGGACGCCGCGACCGGCAAAACGGTTCCCGGACCAAAGATGCCGGCTACACCCGCGTCATAAAGACCCGCGTAATCCTGCGGCGGAATCACCCCTCCAACCACGACCAAAATGTCCTGGCGGCCCTCGGCTTTCAAGCAATCCAGCAGTGCCGGAACCAGCGTGTTGTGGCCCGCGGCGAGCGACGAAACACCAACCACATGAACGTCATTATCGACGGCCTGGCGAGCAACCTCCTGCGGAGTCTGGAAAAGTGGGCCAACATCAACATCCCAACCAAGGTCGGCAAATGCGGTAGAAACCGCTTTTTCGCCCCTATCGTGGCCATCTTGCCCCATTTTTACCACCAAAATTCGTGGATTTCGGCCAAATTTGCCCAAAAAAGATTTCGCCAATTCCTGCGCGCGTTTGATGTCGTCGTTCAATCCTGCCTCCTGAACATAGACGCCGCTCGCGGCGGTCGCGGCTACGTGATAGCGCGTGAAAACCTGTTCCAGCGCGTCGCTCATCTCGCCCAAAGTTGCGCGAAGGCGCGCCGCATCTACCGCCAATTCGAGCAAGTTTCCTTCGCCGCTCGCCGCACATTCAGTCAGATTGGCCAAGGCTTGCTTCGTGCATTCTTCGTCGCGCGCGGCTCGCACCAATCGCAACCGGTCCACCTGTTTGGCGCGAACTCTTTCGTTGTTGATGCTCAAAATGTCGATGGGCTGCTCGCGATCAAGCCGGTGGCGATTGACCCCCACGATGACATCATTACCGCTGTCGATGCGGGCCTGCTTTCGGGCGGCGGCTTCCTCGATTCGCATCTTGGGGACGCCGGTTTCAATTGCATTGGCCATACCACCCAGCGACTCGATTTCCTGAATCAATTCCCAAGCGCGATGCGCCAGATCATGGGTCAGCCGTTCGACGTAATACGACCCGCCGTAAGGATCAACGAATTGGCAAATTCCCGATTCTTGCTGGATGATCAGCTGCGTGTTCCGGGCGATCCGAGCCGAAAATTCGGTGGGCAACGCGATCGCTTCGTCCAGCGCGTTGGTGTGCAAGCTTTGCGTGTGCCCCAGCGCCGCAGTCATGGCCTCAATGCAAGTGCGCATGACGTTGTTGAAGGGATCTTGCGCGGTCAGCGACCAACCGCTGGTTTGGCTGTGCGTACGCAGCGCCATAGATTTTGGATTCTTCGGGTTAAAACTTCTAACAATCTTTGCCCAAAGCATCCGCGCCGCTCGCATCTTAGCAATCTCCATAAAGTGGTTCATGCCGATATCCCAGAAGAAGCTGATCCTCGGCGCAAAATCGTCGACGCTTAGCCCCGCGTTGACGCCGGTTCGCAAGTATTCCCACCCGTCGGCGAGCGTGTAGGCGAGCTCAATATCGCTGGTCGCCCCGGCTTCCTGCATGTGGTAGCCGCTGACGCTAATGCAGTTGAATTTCGGCATCTTCTCCGCGCAATAGCGAAAGATGTCGCCGATGATTTGCATGCTGGGCTTGGGCGGATAGATGTAGGTGTTGCGCACCATGAACTCTTTCAGGATGTCGTTCTGAATCGTGCCGCTCAGCTGATCCGGCCGCACTCCCTGCTCTTCCGCGGCGACGATGTAAAAAGCCATGATTGGGAGCACAGCGCCGTTCATCGTCATGCTCACGCTCATTTGGTCAAGCGGAATTTGGTCGAAGAGAATTTTCATGTCTTCGACGGTGTCAATCGCGACGCCCGCCTTTCCGACGTCGCCGGTAACTCGCTCGTGATCCGAGTCGTAGCCGCGGTGGGTGGGCAAATCGAACGCGACGCTCAACCCCTTTTGCCCGGCGGCGAGATTCGCGCGGTAGAAGGCATTGCTCTCCTCTGCGGTACTAAATCCGGCGTATTGGCGTATCGTCCAGGGTTGCAACGCGTACATGGTGGAATAGGGACCGCGAAGGTAGGGGGGCAAGCCAGCGCTAAATCGCAAGTGCTCCAATTCGTCGAGGTCAAGATCGCAATATCGATCCTTGACATCGATACCCTCCGGCGCCTTCCAGCTTGTGCCGTCCGGGTTGCCAGCGGAATCGAGGTCGAAATTTAGAGGCGGAATTTGGGTAGCAATCATGAGTTTTCCTCGGCCAAAAGCTCGGCAACGCCAAAATCGCGATGCAGTTGCGTCAGGAATTCCAGTTGCGGCGTCTTCACGTGAACAAAGTCGCTTGCGCCAGCTTCGCGAAGTGCGTCGATTTTGTCAGCCGGGAATCCCGCGACGATGAGTTTGGTGTCCGCGGCAACCACGCGTATCTGCTCCACTAGTCGCCCATACTCGTCATCCGCGCTGCAAACCACGATAGCGTCTGCATTTTCGAATAGCGCTTCCCGAACGGCAGCATCGAGCGGCTCGGCGACAACCTGCCGAATTGCGTATCCTCCCGCGGCAAAAAAGCTCTGGCAAAATGCCGCGCGCGCGTTTCGCATCTTCAGGTCGCCCGCGAGCAAGAGCCAAATGAGTGGTCGCCGGTTACCCGTTGCGACGTGCGACTCGATCCTCAGGCGCAGATTTTCGAATGGCCAACTGGGTCGAAAAAGGTCGAGCGCGGAACTCGGCACAGCTTTGTTCATGAGCCAGTCCGCCGTCCAATTTTCTTCATTCACTGGCACCGGCTTAGCTTGGAACATGGCTTGCGATGCTCCAACTTGGGCAAGTTTGGATTCCATAGAGTTGGCAAATTGGGTGATGCCGACGATGGTTCTGCGCCGAGTTGCGATTTGGCGAGACCGCTTTTCCCGGACCTCGTTCAAGGCATTTTCGATGGTGCCATTTTCAAAGCATCGCGCAAATCCTCCCTGTTCTTCAATCTGCTGGAATGTGCTCCAAGCCTTTTCGGCGTAAGCGCGCGTGAGGGACTCGACCGTGTAGCTTCCCGCCAGCGGATCGGCGACCTTGTCTAGGTGGGCTTCGGTCGCGAGCAAGGTCGTCGTGTTCCGCGCGAGGTGCTCGCTGAATTCGTCCGGGCAATGATAGCCTTGATCGTAAGCCGCAACCGTCAGGCTGTCCGCTCCGCCAATTGTCGCTGCCATCGACTCGATTGTTGCGCGCAGCAAGTTGTTGTGTGCATCATAAATTGTCTTGTTGCTGCTGGTCGTCACCGCGTGGATTTTCGGCACGCCAGTGCATCCGTGAAGTTGAGCAAGGTTCGCGAACAAGATCCTCGCCACTCGCAGTTTGCAAATTTCCAGCACATAATTGGTTCCGACTCCAAATCGAATCTCTGCATGATCGAGCAGGTCTTGCGCCGAAACTTCGCTCGGCAGGTTGGACAAGTAGGCATGCAAAATGGAAACCGCCCAAGCCAATTCTTGCGCCAAGCTCGCGCCTGCTTTTTCAAAAATCGATGCGCGAACAGTGACCCACGTTGCCGCTGGAAATCCCCGGCTCGCGCAACAAATCGACTCGTGAAACTCAGTCTTCCAAGTGCTGAGCGGCTCGTCCACCCACCGCGAGCAACGATCGGTGATCGGGTCGCATTCCACCGATCCCTTGACCGAACCTGGTTCAATTCCCCGCTCGACAAGTGCATCTTTCCAAGCCTTTTGGGTAGGTCTCGTGAGCGGACCAGCCAGCCAATGGATCGCCGTCTTGCGCGGGTCAATGCCCGCCGTGAGATTGCCCAAATGCTTCGCCGATAGGTTCACCGAATCATTAGGGAAAATGCGCACAGAAACCTCGTCTGCACCGCGCTGGGTTGCGGCCTCGATGTGGCTTCGTGCCAACATCGGATCGGTTTCTCGAACGTCCTCGCGCGTGAGCCATCCGCGATCTATGCGCAACGGACCCGCTTTTTGTGGCATGTCAGTCGGCGAGTACATGGGCTGGAGAGCGATGCCGTCCAGCGTTTCGTGCACCAGCTTTTTTTCAAAGTCCGCGCCTTTCAAGTCGCGCTCAACGCACTCGCGCCAAGCCTCGAAAGAAACGGATTCAAATTCTTCAAAGAGAGGAGCTTTCATAGCTGTTCAGACCCCAATTCGACAAACTCGTAAAGCACGCCGAGCGCGCCATCAGTAGAGTGGGTTTTGGGATGCACGAAGAAGACGGTGGTGCCGCGCGAGCCGGGCCTTGGCTCGGGGTCAATGATCTGAAATCCGTCTGCCTTCAGCGCATCAAACGTGGCGCGCGCATTCTCCACGCGAAATGCCACATGCGCCAATCCGCCGCGTCCGCCTTGCTTTTCGATTTGCCTCGCGACGGGTGAGGATTCGTCGAGCGGTTCGAGCAATTGGATGAGGTTGTCGCTATCGCCAACGCGCAACAAAACTTCACGAACTTGGTCGCCGCCGTAAACGTCTTCGCGGTGCAACTCGTGCATTCCCATCCGCTTGTACAGGTTCACTTGGGCTTCCAGTTGCCCCGCCGGAACCGCAATTGCAACGTGGTCGATGTGCTTCGTCCACTGCTCCATGTCGATTTAACTCCTTAGGAAAATTCCATCAAAAGCTGGCCCTGCTTGACTGCGTCGCCGGGGTTCACGTCGATCGATTTGACGGTTCCCGCGCAAGGCGAAGTGATTGTCGTGAACATCTTCATGGCTTCCAGAATGATCACAGGCTGATCGTTTGTAACCGTGTCGCCCACCGCCACCGAGATTTCGCTCACAACTCCAGCGAGTGGCGAGCGGCAAGCGTTTGCCTCGCTTTCGGGTTGTCGCTCGCCGCTCGCTGATCCATTCGATTTTGCCGGTGCGACCGCGTTGCTGGGAACCGAGACCGATCCCGTAGAGACATAGCGCACGTTGGTGGGTGCAGACTCTTCCGCGACCTCAACGTCGACTTCGAATGCTTGATCGTCTATCGTAATTTTTAGTTTCATGGCATTCTCTCAAAGGGGGATAAGGCCGTGCTTCTTCGTGGGCCGGAGTTCGCGCTTGGTATGCAGGCTTTCGAGCGCATGCGTGATGCAAGTTCGCGTGTATGCTGGTTCGATCACATCGTCCACCATGCGGCGTGCACCGGCGACGTATGGCGAACTGAACGTGGACCGGTATTCCGCCGCGAAGGCTGCTCGTGCCGCTGCTTTGTCTTCGGACTGGTCGATTTCCTTCTTGAAAACGATCTCCGCTGCGCCCTCGGCACCCATCACGGCGATTTCGGCGGTGGGCCAAGCGAAGACGCGGTCCGCGCCAAGGTCTCGGGCGCACATCGCGACATACGCGCCACCATAAGCCTTTCTCATGATGACCGTCACCTTGGGCACCGTCGCCGCGGAATAGGCGAACAACACCTTGGCACCATGGCGGATGATGCCACCCTTTTCTTGGCTGACACCCGGAAGGAATCCCGGAGTATCGACCAGTGTGACAAGGGGAATATTGAAGGCATTGCAGAACCGAATGAAGCGCGCGGCCTTATCGCTGGAGTCGATGTCCAATACGCCAGCGAAAACCTTTGGCTGATTCGCGATGATGCCCACCGACCGGCCCGCCAATCGCGCGAAGCCGACGACGATGTTTTCCGCGAACGATTCTTGAACCTCCATGAAGTCCTCGTGGTCCACGATTTGTTTGATGACGTCACGTACATCGTAGGGTCGCTTTGGGTCCTCGGGAATGATGTCGTTTAGGGCAGGGATCGGCTCCATGGTGTATTCGCCACCGATCAGGGGAGGATCTTCGACGTTGTTGCTGGGCAGGAAGCTGAGCAAACGGCGGCAGATTCCAATCGCGTGCTCATCGTTTTCGGCAACGAAATGCACGACGCCGGAATAGTGCATTTGGGCTTCTGCGCCGCCCAATTCGTCGGCACTCACGTCTTCACCGGTAACTTGCTTGATGACGCTGGGGCCGGTGATGAACATTTGGGCTTGACGCGTTTGGATGATGAAGTCGGTGAGGGCTGGGGAGTAGGCTGCGCCGCCCGCGCAAGGGCCGCAGATGAGTGAGATTTGGGGTACGACGCCGCTGAGTTCGGTATTTGCGTAAAACACCTTAGCGTAGCCACTGAGGGAATCGATTCCTTCTTGGATTCGTGCTCCGCCTGAGTCGTTCATGAAGATGAATGGCGTACCGGTTTTTAGCGCCGCTTCCATGGCCTCGACGACTTTTTGGCAATGCACTTCGCCCGCCGAGCCGCCGAAAACGGTGAAATCTTGGCCTGCCGTGTGCACATAGCGCCCATCAATCGTGCCGACCCCGGTTACGACACCATCCGACGGTGCCGCCTTGCCTTGCATGCCAAAGTTCGTGCACCGGTGCTCGGCAAAGGAGGAAAACTCTTGGAACGTGTTGGGATCAACGAGCAATCCGATGCGCTCGCGAGCGGTCAGTTTTCCTCCCGCGTGTTGCTTTTCGATGCGGTCTGCACCGCCACCCATATCAAGTTCTTGACGTCGGCGGTGCAGGTCTTGGATGAGTTCGCTGGGGGAGGTTGTGGTGATCATGAGAATCCTTATTCGCTCCTTTTGAACCTTTCGTAAGCGGCCTTTTCCAGGCTCTCGCGGTGGTCCGGGTGGGCAACGTTGATGAGCGCGGTCGCGCGTTGCCGCAAATTCTTGCCGTAAAGGTCGGCGATGCC
>CAYRAX010000036.1:0-18953 GCA_964422285.1 uncultured Chthonomonas sp. | reverse complement strand
AGCGCATCGACCACCTGTACCATGACTCGCACGATGAGGGGCGGCCCTTCAAACTGCACTATGGCGACCTGACCGATTCGACTTCGCTGATTCGAATCATGCAGGAGGTCCAGCCCGACGAGGTCTACAACTTGGGTGCCCAAAGTCACGTTAAAGTCTCGTTCGAAGAGCCAGAGTACACGGCCAACTCGGACGCAATCGGCACGCTGCGACTCCTCGAAGCGATTCGAATTTTGGGCATGGAGAACACCGTTCGATTCTATCAGGCCTCAACTTCCGAGCTTTACGGTTTGGTTCAAGAGATTCCGCAAAAGGAAACGACGCCGTTCTATCCGCGCTCGCCTTATGCGGTCGCCAAAATGTACGCCTACTGGATCGTCGTGAACTACCGCGAAGCCTACAAAATGTACGCTTGCAACGGCATCTTGTTCAACCACGAATCGCCACTGCGCGGCGAAACCTTTGTAACCCGAAAGGTCACGCGTGCCGCGGCGCGTATCGCGGTTGGATTGCAAAGCAAGCTATTTTTGGGCAACATGAACTCGTTACGCGACTGGGGCCATGCCCGCGACTACGTCGAAGCGATGTACTTGATGTTGCAACAAAAGGATCCAGACGATTTCGTTGTCGCAACTGGCGAGCAACACTCCATTCGTGAGCTTTGCGAAGTCGCTTTCAGAGAAGTAGGAATTGACATCGACTGGGAGGGCAAAGAGCAAAACGAGCGCGGCATCGACCGAAAAACGGGCAAAGAAGTGATCGGCGTTGACCCTGTTTACTATCGACCGACCGAGGTTGAAACCCTGCTCGGCGACCCCACGAAGGCGAAAAACAAGCTCGGATGGGAACCCAAAGTAACTTTTGAAGGACTGATTAAAGAAATGGTAGCCGCTGACCTGGACACAGCGAAGCGCGACGCCCTCGTGAAGCGAGAAGGATTCGAGGTTTATCAAAGTGCTGAAGAAGGAAAGTAAAATTTTCGTCGCGGGACACCGCGGACTGGTTGGATCGGCGATCTATCGCAAGTTGCTGGCGGATGGCTACACGAATATCGTGGTGCGCACGCGCCAGGAACTTGATTTGATGGACCAGCACGGCGTCTATTCGTTCTTGCAGAACGAGAAGCCCGACGTCGTCATCATGGCAGCAGCGAAGGTCGGCGGAATCCACGCGAACTCAACCTACCCTGCCGACTTCATTGGTTTGAACTTGACCATGGAAGCGAACCTCATCTGGGGCGCGCACCTGGCCGATGTTCCCCACTTCCAGTTCCTTGGATCAAGCTGCATTTATCCGCGCGAGACTAACCAGCCGATTCCGGAAAACTCGATGTTGACCGGTAAGCCCGAGCCCACGAATGCGCCCTACGCAATGGCGAAAATCGCTGGACTGACAATGTGCGAGGCGATCAGCAATCAATACGATCGCAACTACTACACGGTTATTCCGCCGAACATCTATGGCCCTGGCGACAACTACGACTTGAGCACCTCGCACGTTATGCCGGCGCTGATTCGCAAGTTCCACGAGGCAAAAGAAGATAACCATCGCGCAGTGGAATGTTGGGGAACTGGCCGCGCCAAGCGCGAATTCCTGTACTCAGAAGACGTTGCTGATGCCTGCATCTTTCTCATGAATCAGCCGCGGGTCACGGGCCACATCAACGTTGGCACCGGAACCTCGATCAGCGTCTTTGACCTCGCGCACGTCGTGCAAAAGGTCATCGGCCACGAAGGCGAAATCCGCTGGAATTCGAACTACCCCGACGGCTTCCCCGAGAAGACGATGGACGTCAGCCGACTTTACACAATGGGCTGGCGGCCGCGGATCTCGTTGGAGCAGGGCATCGGCCACGCTTACGAGAACTTCAAGGAATCGCTGCTGGCCGGAACGCTCCGATAATCGGCTCGACCGAATTCCTTGAAACAAAATACGTATTGAGGAACCCTGATTAAGTCCCCCTCACGAAGATGAGGGGGATTT
Source organism: uncultured Chthonomonas sp. (assembly GCA_964422285.1). Lineage (GTDB taxonomy): Bacteria > Armatimonadota > Fimbriimonadia > Fimbriimonadales > Fimbriimonadaceae > UBA2391. The sequence goes on along the minus strand of CAYRAX010000036.1, from coordinate 16,970 downwards.
AGGGGGAGATTTTCCAATATGTAGGGCCACGACCTTCGTACTTCGTCCTAACCTTCCTAACTCATTCCAGCCCCACCACGGCAAAGTCTGCCAAAATTGGGCATTGCATGAGCCTGCAACCGCTTTTCAATCGCCGTAAAACGCGAGCCATTCGCATCGGAGACGTTTGGATGGGTGGGCGACACCCGATCCTTGTGCAGTCGATGATCACCGAGGAAACCCGCAACGTGGATGCCTGCGTGGAGCAAATCATCGCTCTCCACCGCGAAGGCTGCGAACTCGTGCGGGTGACCACGCCGAGCCTCGGCGAAGCGCAGTGCCTGGAAGAAATCAAGCGCAAGGTCATCGAGCAATACCAACCGGTGCCGCTGACCGCCGACGTGCATCATCAAGGAAGCGAGATTGCCGTCGAAGCCGCGAAATACGTCGACGAAGTACGCGTGAATCCCGGGCTTTTTGTGTTCAAACGCCATGGCTCGCGGGCCAAAGAAGTCGGCAGCAATGAGGCAGATTTGCGCGGCACCTCTGGCGATGCAACCGTTGACGAATTGCGCGCCGAACTCGCCTACGACCCCAGCGAATGGCAATCCGAGCTAGACGCAATCGAAGAGAGCTTTGTCCCCGTCATCGAGGCCTGCAAAAAGCGCGACATCGCTATGAGAATCGGCGTCAACCATGGCTCTCTCAGCGAGCGTATCCTTGTCACCTATGGCGACACGATCGAGGGCATGGTGGAAAGCGCGCTGGAGTATGTGCGGCTTTGTGAAAAACACGGCTACCGAAACATCAACATCAGCGCCAAAGCAAGCCGCGTGCCGATCATGGTCAGCGCAAATCGCCTGCTCGCGAATCGGCTGGACGCCGAAGGATTCGATATTCCGTTGCACCTGGGGGTTACCGAGGCGGGCGACGGCGACTACGCGCGCATCAAATCGACCGCGGGCATCGCGACGTTACTCATGGAAGGAATCGGCGACACCATTCGCGTGAGTCTTTCGGAAGATCCTGTTCACGAAATTCCGGTTTGCTACGATATTTTGCAGAGCTTGGGGCTTCGCAAAACCAAGGTGGAATACATCGCTTGTCCGAGCTGTGGGCGCACCAAATTCAACCTACCAACCGTTCTGCACGAAGTGCGCAACGCCACAAAGCACCTGGTGGGGCTCGATATCGCGGTCATGGGTTGCATTGTGAACGGTCCGGGCGAAATGGCGGATGCGGACTATGGGTATGTCGGCGCGGCGGGCGGCAAAATCACTCTGTATCGCAACAAAGAAGTCGTAAAGAACGGAATTCCGCAAGAGGACGGCGTCGCCGAGTTGATTGCCCTTCTAAAAGCCGATGGCAAATGGACCGACCCCGATCCCTCGGCGAGCGACCCGCGCCCGATTCAGCAACTGACCGTGCGCTCATAATTTTGTCCGGCCTGTACACGAATCCAAGGTCTAACACCGGGCCCCGATCGGGCGGCCCGAGGCGCAGCCGCGACGGAGCGAATGCGTGCGTCGCGGAGGGCATGGCCTCGGGGAGGGGCGCCCGAAAGTCAAAACAATGTGCAACTCGGGCCCGAGTCGTTGTAAACTAGCGATCAATGCCTAAACGCATAGAGACCGTGATTCTGCACGACAGTGCGACGCCCGTGTTTGGCGACACTCAGAAGGGCGGCAATGTGATCGTAACGACGCTAGATACCGCGCTAAGCCAAGCGCGAGCCAACGCGCTATGGCCGCTCACGTTTGGATTGGCCTGTTGCGCCATCGAGATGATGAGCACGGTCGCGTCCCGATTCGACCTCGCAAGGTTCGGCTCCGAAGCGTTTCGTGCGACACCTCGCCAGGCCGACGTCATGATCATCGCGGGGCGGTTGAGCAAAAAGATGGCGCCCGTTTTGAGGCAAATTTACGACCAAATGCCCGAGCCAAAGTGGGTCATTTCGATGGGAGCGTGCGCTTCTTCTGGCGGCGTCTACAATAACTACGCGATTGTGCAAGGTGCCGATCAAGTGGTGCCGGTTGACGTTTATGTCCCCGGTTGCCCGCCATCGCCCGACGCGCTCATCTACGGCATTTTGAAGCTGCAGCACAAGATCAAAAACCAAAAACCCAAGCGGCTGCGCGACCTTCGCATCATCGAAATCAATGCGCGCACCCAGGAGCAGGTGAAGGTATGAGCGTCAGCCTGATTCGCGATATCGCCAAGCCACTGGTGACCGGATTTTCGATTACCGCCAAGCGACTCGGAAAAAAGAAGGTAACGATCCAATATCCCGAAGAGTTGCGTGAGCAATACCCGCGCACTCGCTGGCGCCACTACTTGACGCGCTATGAAAGCGGTTTGGAGCGTTGCATCGGGTGCTCGCTGTGTGCGGGGGCGTGTCCTGCGCGTTGCATCTACGTCGAAGCAGCCGAAAACACGGACCAAGAGCGATACAGCCCCGGCGAGCGCTACGCAACTCGCTACGAAATCAACATGCTCCGCTGCATTTTCTGTGGGTATTGCCAAGACGCATGCCCGACCGGAGCGATCGTACTACGTAAGAATTTCGAGCTGGCGGACTACAAACGAGAGCAATTCCTCTACACCAAAGAAATGCTCCTCGAAGATTATCCGAACCAGAATTTGGAGCCACATCGTAGCCGGTGGACGGGTGCCGAAGCCCCCGTTTTCGAACCGCGCGAAGACTAAAGCCTAGCCGGTTCCTAGGGTACAACCTTAGTTACCGATGGCCGAACGTTATGAACCTGCGAGCTTTGAGGCTCGATGGCGTCAAAAGTGGAAAGACGCTGACCTTTTTGTCACCCGAACCGAACCGGGGCGACCCAAGTTCTATGGCCTAGATTTCTTCCCTTACCCGAGCGGAGCAGGGCTGAGCGTTGGCCACTGCAGAAACTACATCCCCACCGACGTTTTGTGCCGAATGAAGTTCATGCAAGGCTTCAACGTTTTGCATCCGATGGGATTTGACGCGTTCGGGCTGCCCGCAGAGAATGAGGCCATCAAGCGCAAACGCCACCCCGCGCCGATGATCGATGATTACGCGGCAACCTACCGGCGGCAAATGGACCTGGTCGGTATCAGCTACGACTGGAGCCGATCATTCAAATCGTGCGACCCGACCTATTATCAATGGACGCAGTGGATTTTTCGCCTGCTTTATGAGCGCGGATTGGCGTATCGCCGCATGGCAACCGTCAACTGGGATCCGGTCGATAAAACGGTACTCGCCGACGAAGAGGTCATCGCTGGCCGAGCCGAACGGTCGGGCGCACTCGTAGAAAAAAAGCTGATTCCGCAGTGGTTTTTCAAAATCACCGAATATGCACAACGACTGATCGACGATCTGGACGACGTGGATTGGCCAGAAGGCATCAAGCAGATGCAACGCAACTGGATCGGCCGCTCAGAAGGCGTGGAATTCGATATGAAGGTCGATTTGCCCGAAGTGGATTCAGGCGACGAATTGCAAGTCCAGGCAAAGGAAGCCAAACTCCGAGTTTTCACTACGCGTATCGACACCGTCTTCGGCATGACTTTTTGTGTCATCGCCCCCGAGCACCCATTGGTCGAGCGCATCAAGAAGGTAGTGGATGCCGACCGCCAGACACTGATTTCGGACTATCAAACCGAAGCATCGCGGATTTCCGAAGCGACCCGGCAGACCGCCGAGCGAGAGAAAACCGGAGTGTTCACCGGCATTCACGCCATCAACCCAGTCAACGCCGAAAAGGTGCCCATCTTCGTCGCCGATTACGTGATGATGGGTTACGGTACGGGAGCGATCATGGCAGTGCCCGCCCACGATCAGCGTGATTTCGACTTCGCGGCCAGATTCGATATCCCAGTTCGCCCCGTGATCCGACCAAATGAGGCTTACCTGCGCGAGCACTTCACGATGGATAGCTTCCGCGAAGACTTGGCGCTGCAGCACTACCTGGGCAATCCGCGAACCTACGAAATCGTGTTTGACGCAAAAGATGGAGTGCTCGTGAATTCGGGCGAATACGACGGGCAAAGCGTCAGCGAATCGCAGAAGAAGCTCGCCGAATGGTTCGAAGCATGCGAAATCGGCGTCCGCAAAGTCAACTACAAATTGCGCGACTGGCTCATCAGCCGCCAACGGTATTGGGGCTGCCCGATTCCCGTCATTCACGACAAAGATGGAAACGAGGAACTGGTTCCGGCGAATGACCTGCCCGTGTACCTGCCGACCGTTGACCACTATGAGCCGAGCGACGATGGCAGTTCCCCGCTCACCCGCATCTCCGAGTTTGTCAACGTCACCGACAGCGAAGGCCGACTAGCCAAGCGAGAGACCGACACCATGGGCGGCTTTGCGTGTAGCTCGTGGTACTTCCTGCGATTTTGCGATCCACACAACGAATCTGCGGCATGGGATCCGAGCATCGTTAACGATTGGATGCCGGTGGACACCTACGTGGGCGGCGCAGAGCACGCGGTCATGCACCTGCTTTATGCGCGTTTTTGGACCAAGGTGCTCCACGATGCTGGTTTGGTCAAGGTTAAAGAGCCGTTCCAGCGACTAAAGAACCAAGGCCAAGTTCTCGCCAAGACGCCATACCGAACCGCGCGCGAGGGCGAAATGCTCGATGTTGGTGAAGACGGAATTTTGGTCAGCTTTGAAGAAGCAAAGGCGCTGCCCGAAAACGAGATCACCTGGAAATGGGTGCGCATGAGCAAATCCAAGGGCAACGTGGTCACGCCGGACGAGGCGGTTGAGGCCTATGGCGCTGATGCACTGCGATTGTACGAACTCTTCGTAGCGCCGTTTGACCAAGATGTCATGTGGTCTAACGACGGCATACAAGGCACCGTGCGATTCTTGCATCGTGTGTTCAAGCTTGCCCACGAACAGGGCCAAAAATTCAGACCAGATTGGGCGAGCAAGATCAAATCCACTCCCGCTGAAGGAAAGTCGGCCGATATCCGCCGCTTGACCCACAAGCTCATCATCAAAGCCAGCACCGACATCGAGCGATTTGCTTTCAATACCTACGTCTCGGCGATGATGGTTTTCTTGAACGGAATGCAGGACATTTTGAAGGAGATTGGCCAGCCCAACGAAGCCGAGGCGCTGGCGATTTCTGAGGCAATCGAGAGTCTGATTCTGGTGCTGTCTCCCGCTGCGCCGCATACGGCGGATGAGATTTGGACCACAGACCTCGGGCGCACAGGATTTACCTATCACGTGAACTGGCCGGCTGGCGATGAATCGCTTGCCGCGGAGAACGAAGTCACGATCGCTGTGCAAGTCAATGGCAAGCTCCGCGATTCGTTCAGCGCGGCGGCCGGCACCGACAACTCAACTCTGGAATCGTTGGCCACCGAGCGCGAACGAGTGCGAGTGCATATCGACGGCAAAACCATCCGTAAGGTCGTCGTGATTCCAGACAAATTGGTGAATATCGTTGCAAATTAACAAGCAATTCGCGTCAATTTTGATTGCCTGCTTATGCTGGGGATGCGGGCAGAACCCAGAAGGGATCGAAACCATTACCAGCGACAAACAATACCGGGACGTGCTCGCCCAAACCCAAAAGTTGAGCGAAAAGCCGCTCCAGGAGTTTCAGAACAATGGTTCGGTTTCCGAATCTTCAAAGCCCGATTTGATCGAGTCGCTGAAGCACTTCAAATCTCTCACCGCTTATTCGCCGGATAAGTACGCGCTTTTCTTGGGTGAAGCCAAAGTTCATCGCGCTCTGGACGACAACAAGGCCGCCGTGCAGGCACTGAATGATGCGATGTCACACGCGCCGAAGAACCTGGTGAATGCGCCCGACAAGCAGACGGTGGCCGAGATTTTGGGTGAAATGGCCGCAATCAGCTTAGAGAACAACGAGGTCGATACGGCTGAAGGCTACGTTCAAAAGGCGATCTCGCTGAACCCCCAAAATGTGGACTACATGGCGGCGGCGGCCGGCATTCGACTACAAAAAAAGGACATCAGCGGGGCCAAAATGATCATCGATGAGGGCCTGAAATTGGACCCGAACCATCGCAAATTAGCCCAACTCAAAAAGCTGATCGAATCCGAAAACACTGAGCCACACGTTGAAAAAAAGTAACCCCAACAGTGCCGATGACGCCGTGCAGCGGATTCTCAAGACAGGTATTCGCGGCGCGTCGCCCATCGACCTCATGGTTATCGCGCTGCTGCGTGATGGCGCATCCATCGAATCGATCGAGGAAACCGCGCGAGCACTCATCAAACGCTACGGCATTCACCTTTTGGGAGATATTGGTCGCGCCGAGCTTGCCGAGCTAACCGGCTGCACCGAAATCGAAGCACTCCGGCTCCTCGCAACGCTCGAACTTGGTCGAAGATCAGGCATGTCGGGCAAAGGCGAAATGAAGTCGGTGACCAAGCCGCAGGACGTCGCCGAACTATTTGCCTATCTGAAAAATGAATCCAAAGAGCACTTTTGCGTTGCGCTTTTGAACTCAAAAAAGAAAGTCATTGCCGTGCGGACAATCCACATTGGAACCGTCAATGCGTCGGTCGTTGGGATAAGCGAAGTATTTCGCGAGGCGATCAAAGAGGGCGCGGTGAGCCTGATTGCGGTGCACAATCACCCGAGCGGCGACCCGACCCCCAGCCCCGAAGACCAGCTGATGACCCTGCAATTGGCATCGGCAGGCAACGTTTTGAACGTTACTCTTGATGATCATGTCATCATTGGTCACACGGGCTACTTTAGCTTCCGGCAGAGGAATTTGATATGAGTTGGGAAACCATTGTTGATGACGTGCGGGGCACATTGGAAGGAATGCACAAGGCACGCGAATCGGCGTTGAGCCAGTCGCGCCAACTCATTCAAACGAGCAGCAAGTGCATTCGCCACATCCACCGAAAGCAATATGCCGAAGCAGAAAACCTGCTGAATGACGCGCGCAACATCGCCAAGAAGGCTCGCGAAGATGCGAAAAATTATCCAGAAATTTTGTACGCCGGATACATACAAGATGGCGAGAAAGAGATGGTTGAAGCGGCCGCTGTGCTCGCTATTTCACAAGGCCGCCCGATGCCTAGCCCCGGCGAATTGGGCGTGCAAGTAACCAGCTATTTGAACGGGATGGGTGAGGCCGCCAGCGAGGCACGTCGATTTTTACTGGACGAAATGAGGGCAGGGCGATACGAAGTCGCCGAGCGCATCTTGCACGAGATGGAGAAGATTTACGACGATCTGATCACCTTCGATTTTCCCGATGGACTGACCGGCGGATTGAGAAGAACCTGCGACGCACTGCGCGCCGTCATCGAAAGAACGCGAAGCGATTTGACGATGACCCTAAGCCAAGGCGAGCTGCTGAACGAACTGAAGAAATACAATAGCCGCCCCTAAAGAGAATTTTTCGAAAAAGTCCCGCCAAACCTTTGGATTGGCAAATTCGTCTACTATAATAGTAGACATATGTATCTATTTTGCGCTCACCCGCATCTTTATAGTTGGACTTTGATCTCGCAAGGAAACGCCACCTCGCCCTTTGTGGTCGTGCGCGACGGCATCATGGACGCATGCCCCGATACTCTCGCGCGCGGAGTTCAACCCGGAATGGCTCAAAAGCAAGCAAAGGCAATGGTGGAAGGACTACAGATGATCCCATGGGATCCTGAAACCTATGAGCAGGCGAGCCGGAATTGGTGCAATACCTACCTTCCTTACACCAACGACCTCATGCGCTTGGAACAGCACGAGCTGATCATCCCGCTTAGCGCGCACCCCAACCCGAAGGCAATCGCCGAAAAGATTATTCAGGCGGATGCGGCTGGCATTCGGCATGGAATCGGCAATGCGATTTGGACCGCACAGATTGATGAGCCTAGTTCGCTACATGATCGGCCGGTATCAGACCTGATTTGTCTTGACATGGCTATCCGCGAGCGGTTGGAGATTCTTGGTTGCCGTAGGGTAGCAGATGTGGCCGCGCTATCTGAACAAGCACTTACAGAGCAATTTGGGAAACTTGCGCCTAAGATTATCGCTGCCTGTGCGGGGAAAGATATTGAAGCCTATAAGGCGACTTACCCCAACAATCAGATATCCAGGTCGCAGTACTTTCAAGATTGCATAACCAATAAGTTGACCTTGCACACTGCTATTTCCTCGCTTTGCCAGCAGGCTGCTTATGAGCTCAATCAACGCTCGATGAGTTGCTCAAAGTTGGTTGTATATCTGGAAAGCGACGAAAACGACATCTTCATCGCTCATCGCGATTTGAAAAAAGCGGCAACGAGCGCCGTATCCATCACACAAGCCTTTATCTCACTCATAGAAGATTGCCCCTTTGAGTTTGTAAGCGGTATTCGAATCATCTTATCCGAGATCAAAACTGCAATTGTTACGCAAACCGAACTCTACCTCGGCAAACGTACATCCTTCGATGTTCAAAGGCTAGAGCGCACGGTTCAAGTTTTGAAAGAAAACCTGGGATCGAATACGATTAAGGTGGCATCACACATCAAACTAGAGCGCCGCATTAGAGCGAATAAGTACTGGGAGAAAGTCCTTGGACTGCAACCATGAGCAAATACTTACGACCTTTAAGGAAGCAGGCGAATGGTGGGAGGGACGCCCCGAACGCACGGTAACTCGATACTTTGATCGGCATCACCGCCTTCGCGAGCGCATTGTTGAAGGCGAGCAGCTCGGGCTCGATGACTCGGCACCTGACAACGCGCCTATCGAAGATTATCGCATTGACTTCAGCCTGAGAATACAAAAGATAAGAGATGAGAAAGTCTTAAAGGCCAGCGGGCTATTGCCCGTGCAAAACTTTGAGATCCTCAATAGCTCGGGATGCGGAACTGAGTTTGTCGGGTTACACGCGGTAAGCGCCTATTCATTTGGCTACAGCTCTATACTCGCCGAGGAATTTGGCCCGCTAGCTGCAGGGGCTGAAATGCCCGCATTATTGCTTGCTGATCGCTACAGCGTTGCCGGCTCTTACGAATTTGAAAGGTCGCTCAAGAAAGTAGGTGTTCGCCCGCTTCATGGAGCATCCATCGAACTCATACCAGAAGGTGAACTCGTGCTTGTTGCTCAATCAAAGCGCGGCTGGTCAAATCTCTGCCAACTCCTTAGTGCATGTCATTTGCAGAACGAAAGGCGCTTCCCTCGCGTCAACTGGCCGCTAATCGAACGCTATTCTCATAACCTGTTATGCATTATTCCGGGCTCGCTCTCTTATCTCTATTGGCTTATCTCTAAACGCGACTACAGTGCTGCGTCAGCGCACATACAAAGACTGCAAAGCATCTTTGGCGCGAATAAAGTATTCGTTGAAATCGAGATAAGTCATTTGCCGCACGAGGATCGTATCATCCGAGACCTACTGGCATTTTGCGACCAGATGTCGATCCCCGCGATGGCTGGTGGGCCGAAGGCTCACGCTAGGCGAAATCACTTTCCCGCGATGGACGTCAACGCGTGTATTGAAGGTTTATGTACGATCGAAGACATCGAAGACCGCAAGTGTCGATTCGGTGATTACGCTCCGGCACACCGCATAACCTCGCGAAGATTTCCCAACGCCGAAAGATACTTTCGTACTCGTAACGAGACTCTTACCGCTTACCATGGCCTCAAACACCTTCTCGATAACACACGATGCATATTGGACTTATGCGATAAAGACATTCTGCCAGGTAGAGCGGCGCTCCCGTCAGTATCCGCCGATGAGCCTGGTGACCTCACCCGATTAGTCCAGCAATCGGTTACGACTTTGCGCAAAAATGCAACAAAAGCATACACGCGTAGACTGGAAAACGAGCTTCAAAGGGTTATTGCCTTGGGATTTTCTGGCCATTTTCTTATCGCTTATGACATATGCAAATATGCTCAAGAAGAGTGCATCGGCTATAGCGCCAGGGGGTCAGTAGTCGATTCGCTATTGGCCTTCCACCTCGAAATGACCACGATTAACGCCTACGATCATAAGCTATTCTTCGACCGCTTTCTACCCGCAGACGGAAGCAAAAGGCCGGACATTGATATCGATTTCGAAGCTGCTCGGCGAAATGATATCCGCCAATATTTGGTGAAAAGGTTTGGTGAGGACCACGTCTGCACGGTCGCCGCGTTTGGTTCGATGTCCACAAGGGGGATCGTCAGGGAGGTCGGCAAGGTCATGGGTTTGCCCTCTTCGATGATCGGGTTTCTTGCCAAAAAGGTGCATGGCGGCATACCGCCAAATAAGCTCATAGCTGCGCTAGAAAAGCGACCAGAACTTCGAGATAGCAACATCAACAAAGAACGCTATCGATGGATCTTCAGGCTTGCAGAGCGGCTAACCGATATCCCACGCAACATTCGCGCCCATTCATCGGGGGTAATCGTTAGCGCGGAACCCATCACTACATATGTCGCGAAGCAGCTTTCTGGCGACGACTTGACAGAGATTATTCAATGGGATAAACGCAGCGCAAAGTTTGTCTTTGACAAGTTCGATATTTTGTGCCTAAGAGGGCAAGATGTTCTCGGTGAGACGACCGCAAAGCTCGGCATGACGCGGCTGGAGGAATCGGAATGGGACAACGAACAGACGTACTCCATCATGGCGAGCGGCAAGCTGATTGGGGTTCCACAATCTGCCTCGCCAGCGATGCGCCAGGCTCATGTTCGCCTTCAAACCGAGAACCTTTTCGACGCGAGCCTAGTGCAGGCGGGCATCAGACCAGGCGTCGGCGGAGCGGTGAAAATCAACGAGTTGATCGCCCGGCGAAGGGGCAAGGCATACGCGATCGAGCACCCCGATCTCGAGCCGATACTCGGCTTAACCTATGGCATCATTGTCTTCCAAGAGCAGGTTGACCAGCTACTGCAAAAGTTCGCAAAATACACGGCAGGAGAGGCTGAGGATACTCGCGAGCGAATCTACAAAATGCGGCGCGAATCGTTCGCGGCATCTATTAAGCAAGAAGTACTAGATAGAATCATTCTTAATGGTTACTCGAATGAGATTGCCCAACTAGTTTACGAATACGTTTCTGGTTTTGAGGGTTACGGGTTTGCGCAAGGGCACGCATTAGCGTTTGCTGAGATTTCGCTCAAGTGTACGCATTTGCAAAATGCTTATCCTGCTACCTATTTTTCGGCGCTACTCAATGCCCAACCAGCTGGCTATTATGGTCCAGTGACGATCGCCAATGAAGCTAGGCAACGCGGCATTCGCCTGCTTCGGCCAACAATTGGCGAAAGCCGCTACAAGGCATACGCATTTGACGAAGGTACGATTCAGCTCGGCTGGAAGGATCTGCACTCCGTCAGCGAGACGTCGAAACAGCAACTTGCCGAACTTGCAAATGACGGCGAACAGCTATCCATTTACCATGCGATTTCTGCGAGCGGCATTCAATTGAGCGAATTCGAGTCGCTCATCAAAATCGGCGCATTTGACAGGATTGAAAGGAATCGAAGGAGACTTCTGTGGTCTGCGAAAGAAATTTGGAATTTGGCTCGAACTATCGGCAAGGGCAGCTTAGACTTTAACGATTATCAGTTGCGAAACGAGCATAGCATTAAACCTTTTTCAATAGCCGAAGAAGCATTGTTGGACCGCAAACTGTTAGGGCTGGACGTTGAAAGACATATCGTAGCGTTCGAGAGAAAGCATATCAAGGAGCATGACTGTCTCTCGACAAAGGATGTCTATTCTCTAAAGCCAGGTGAGAAGTGCGCCGTGGTCGGCAACCCAATTCGTCTACGTTTTCCACCAACCAAGAGCGGTAAGCGCGTTGTCTTTTTTGACTTGGAGGATGAAACTGGACTCTTAAATGTCACCTGCTTCGATGCGACCTACATACGGGACGGCGCGGCGATCATCTGCTCGCCATACGTCACAATTCGGGGCGAAGTGCAAGATCGGGACGGACATTTAGCCTTTCTAGCGAAGAGAATCTTCCCCTATAAGCCGGTCATGCTGGCCGAGCTACCCGACGACCCCAAAGTTTTGCCGGTCGGAGATTTCCTCGTAGGTTAACATTGCACAGTATTTTGACTAGGTCATCCTGCCAAAATCCCCATAATACGAGGGTTTTCGGCCCAAATGTTGTAAAGTATTTGGTGACGCAACTTTCCGCGATTCGCCAACCTAGGGGCATCGCGCGAACTCTGATGACAGGAGAAGACCGCCTAGCGCGGAAAATACGCCCGATATGAAACTGACCCACGTAATGACTTTAGCCTGCCTTACGGTGGCAGCGACAACGCTCTACACGGCAAAATCGCTCGACCACTCGCACAAGGTGGACACCAAGAGTGCCGAGTTCCAAGCCAACGTCGCCAAATACAAGGCCCTGATAGGCAAGACGAATGTTCCAGCGATGCTGAATCAGCAACGATTGGCGACCCCAGCGGAGCGCAAGCTCATGTTGCCACTGATGACCTGTTTTGCGCCCGGAACCGATCCGGCAATCGTGAGCGCATTCCAAACAGCCATGGAATCCTACGAAGGCGAAGGATCTTGGTCCGGATCTTCCGAAGGCAACGGACTCGATTATCGTCTGAATACCCGCTGGTCCGGCACCTCTGGTACGCCGCGTGCGCTGACCTGGAGCTTGGTTCCCGATGGTACGACCATCGACGGCGGCACAAGCAATCTGTTCGCCAAATTCGATGCGGCCTATGCTTCGCAAGGTGGACGGGCCACATGGGTTGGTCGATTTGCCGCTTGTTTCGCGCGGTGGCAACAGCTGACCGGCCTTTCGTATACCCAGGTCAAATACCTCGGCAACGATTGGGACGATGGTGCAGTACATCCCACCAGCGCGGGTGCAGCGGGCTTGCGCGGTGATCTTCGCATCGGTGGCCGCAGCTACGATGGACTCGGTAGCGTTCTGGCCTATAACTTCTTCCCATCAACTGGCGACATGGTCATCGATACTGATGACATGTCTTATTACGGCGGCACCACCAACTTTAACCGGTTTATCCGCGACGTTGTGATGCACGAGCACGGTCATGGTAGCGGCCTAAACCACCTCGATTCGAGCGACTCCAAGCAATTGATGGAGCCGTACATCGACACCACATTTGATGGTCCGCAGCACGATGACATCCGCGCAAATCAGCGGCATTACGGCGACAAATACGAAAGCAATAACACATCTGGCACCGCAACCAACCTGGGTGCCATGTCGACGCCATCAACCCAAACCATTGGCGATGTTCCCGCTGACGGAACCTTCCCGACGATGCCCATCCCGGCGAACAGTGCGATCACCGCGATTTCTGCAAACGGCGACGAGGATTGGTACAAGATCACCTTGGCCGCGAACACGACGCTGACCGCAACGCTGAACCCTATCGGTTTCACTTACCAAGAGGGATCTCAGGGTGGAGCTCAGGCAGCTTTGAATTCGCTTGCGATCGCCCAGCTGGTGGTCACGATCTATGACACGAACGGCACGACGGTGCTGGGCACCAACACGGCTGGCGCAGCCGGGCTCGCGGCTTCAACCTCTGCGGTCGCTTTGCCTGCTGGCACCTACTACGTGAGGGCATCGGAAAATGGCTCGCCAACCGCAACGCAAATGTACAAGTTGGTCATGTCAACCATTTCTCAAAAGGCGGTCTCGATGACCATTGGCCTCGCGCCATGGCCAGTTTCGCGCAACAGCGAAGTCAGCCTGACCGCGAAGCTACGCAACGTCGGTTCCACCACAGCGCTCACCACTTTCACGCTTACCGATCCCGACGAGAACGGCGTCTTCACGGGCATCATTCCCGGAACGTATAATGGTGCATACAACGTCTGGGTGAACGGCACTCAATGGAACTCGAAGGCGACCAACTGCACGGTAGCAGCGAGCGGCGTTTCCAACCTGGGCTCCATCACGATGGACGCAGGCGATAGCTTGGACGACAACATCATCAACACCGATGATTATCTGGCGCTTTCGTACGCATTCGACACCACTCCCGCCGACAGCGGCTGGAACGCGGCATGCGACTACGACGGCAACGACATCATCAATACCGATGATTATCTGACTCTATCGGGCAACTTCGACCTCGCTGGCGACAACTAAATCGCTCGGCGAAAATCGAACCATCCGGCCCTCCTGGCTTCGAAGCTGGGAGGGCCGATTTGTTATTGCGGCAGTCTTGGTCTAAACTGATGGAATTATTCGCGCCGAAGTGCATTCAAGTCCTTTGAACATCGCCATGACTCACCAGCCAAAATTTCAATTCAGATCGACCGCAAACCGCCTCGCCCTAGCCGCGTTTGCAATGCTCTTCGTGGCAAGCGCTTCGGCAACTCCCGATCGCATGCGCTCCTTCCATGGTTTGCTGCCCAAGCGCGCGACCAACCGGATCGAGGACCTAAAGTGCATGACCTGCCACTTTGTTCGCCCGCCAAGATTCAATGATTTTGGCCGAGCCGTGCACGATGAACTCAAAAAGGAGAATCAACGGCTTTTGACCGAGCAAACTTTGGCGGCGCTGGCCAAGCTGGACTCGGACAACGATGGCTGGAAGAACGAGGACGAATGGAAGGCCGACACTTTCGCTGGCGACCCCAACGACCACCCGACCGGAACGGCTGGAGCTCCGGCGAAATCTGAGGAAGGCGAGGAGCACGAGAAAGAAGGCGAGCATGAGGAAAAGGAAAATGAAGGGCTAATTCCGGACCACGTTTTTCACCCTGCGCTGGTGCACTTCCCCATCGCGCTGTTCATTTTTGGCGCAATCATGGACATTTTTGGCTGGAAAAAAGGCTCAGCGTCCGCGCGTGATGCCGCAGCCCCGTGCTTGCTGTGGGGGGCGCTCAGTACGATTCTGGTTGTTCCGACCGGGCTAGCCGCGTTCTTGATCCAAAAGCTTAACTGGCAAGGCCCGCCGCTCGTACACTTTATTTGCGCGGTGGTGGCGGTGGTGCTGATGATCGCCGCGCTGCTGATGCGCAAGTCGGGCAAAAAGAACGAGGCGGCGTATATTGCGGTTGTCGCGCTGGCCGCCGTCGCGGTCGGCGTTGCCGGCCACTTCGGCGCCCAGCTTGTATTTAACGGGTAGCGTAACTTGGCGATGCGCGTTTGGTTGCCAATCGTGCGTTCCCGCAACTCGAGCATCGGAAAAAATGGTGCCCAAAAAAGGATTTCCCGATTCGTCCCGTGGACGGGACTCATTGCCCTCGCACACTCTCGGCGGGACCGCGCTTCTCGTCCATAGCGAGTTACAAACGGCAAATGGTGCCCAGGAAAGGACTCGAACCTTCACCCCCTTGCGAGGACTAGTACCTGAAACTAGCGCGTCTACCAATTTCGCCACCTGGGCAGGCGGAAGAAACTTATTTATACCCGAGCGTCGTTGACCCGAACCCAACCCGAACCCGTTGCATTTGCAAGGGAATTTCGCCCTAGTGGGCTGCAAGCGGACTCGCTATACTGTCACCATGAACGAACCGCTTTTGAAAAAGCTCACCGAGGCCCACGGCGTCCCGGGCCAGGAAGACGCCATTCGATCCCATCTGAGCCTGTCTTAGCTGCAACAAGAATTCGCTAGTCGGCTCCGACCTTGCCCACGTTTTGACTAATTAGTAGGTAGTCATCGGTCCCCACGTAGTGGTCGCCCGTTAACTCAGCATCGGGCAAGTATCCTTCATCACCCTCAAAGGTGTCGAACGCGTTGGACAATGCGTTTGCATCCGCCGCATCAATCTTGTTGTCTCCATTCACGTCGCCAGGAACACAGGAAAAAGGTCTCCAAACATCGGTTTTCATCGGGATCGTGCAACCCGAAGCTCGCGCTGCCAAACACCCTACCGGCTTGATCCATACATCGTAGGTTCCGTCGTCCAATGGTTTGCCCGCGGAAAACCGACCCGCCTGCCCCAGCCTCGTCTGGCGATTAATGATCTGTGTACCGTCAGACGAGAAGACTTTGAGCGTCGCGAGCATCTCAGAGCATCGACGAGCGCGACCAGGCACACTTACTACGCCACCAAAAGATGAGGGCATTCGAAGCGCGCATAGGCTACCGATATCCCCGGGGTAGCATATTAGCAGCTCGCCGCCATTGACTGATGATACGATGGGACTCCTAAGCATTCGAATCGCAATGGGTGTACTATTGGTGATGCGTTCCTCGACCATGCGCTTTGCATCGAATATGCTTTCAAAACCGTCATAACCCGTGTTAGTATACAAAAGACAGTATCTACCATCATTTGAAAGATGAATCGTTTCAGCACGATCATCTGATGAAACTATCGCATACATATTCAGCGTTTTCGCGTCGTACAACTTCTTGATGGGTCCCCCGAAAAATCCGTCGTAGACCGATATTGAAAGGAATCTGCCATTTTCACTAGATTTCATTCCCCAAAATTTCTGGGTGTACAGATCCTGCGACAACTTAAGCGAACGCTTGATTTGCCACGTCTCAATGTCATAGACATTCAATGTATCTGACGAAAGGATCATGTGAGCAAATTCATTTGTATCTTTGATGAAAGCATATTGAGACGAGTACAGACCTTCGGCTCCAGAGAAAGTCTTAGTGGATATCAGCGACAATGTTTGAACGTCCCAGTATGTTACTGTCTTATCAACGACGCTGACAAGGTGCTTACTGTCACCGCTCCACATTGTTGGATAAGTTAATTGCGCGGGCAACTGGGCAATCGGCTCTAGTGTTGTGCCGTCGAGGAGCCAATATGGAGTTCCGTTCCTAGGCACTTTGCTACCAACAATGTACTTGCCATCGGGACTAATCAGCTCTAATGGCTTGATTGCACCCGGGTCTCGCCGCAAGTCACCTCGCGAACGCAGAATCTTGCCCGAATTTATGTCGATTTGAGCGTGGCTAAACATCACTTTCTCAGCCTTTTCCGCTACGTCGATAAAATAGAATGGTGGCAGCGCTGGAATCGATGTAATCACTTGCCCAGAATCGACATCGCGCACTTCAATGTGGGTTAAACCATCACTTGCAGATGTTGCCGTGCGCGCG
>CAYRAX010000035.1:0-19057 GCA_964422285.1 uncultured Chthonomonas sp. | reverse complement strand
GCTCGGTCAGCGTGTCCAAAATCGGCGGCAAATTCAGGTCGCGCGTGGTCGGAATCTTGCTGGCGATAAGTCGGAATGCGGCAGCGACCGAACCGCGTTCGCGGTAGATATTCACACGAAAACGAGCGCGGCGCGGCAAGCTATAGGAAAAGTCGAGTTCAAGCGTCGTCTCAAACTTTTGGATGTTGTCGTCGCTGATGATCTCGTACAGCATGCGTTGCGTTTGTTGCGGCGTGAACTTGGTGTAGTTCAGCCGTTTGAGTTCGCCATCAAGTCGGATGATCGGTTCCGAGTCGGCGCAGATGTGCAAGTCAGAGGCGTTCTTGTCAACAATGATGTGCAAAAGCTCATCAATGTGCAGATCCTCGAGGTCCTTGGGGGCTCCGACTTGTACGGTGGCTGGTGCTGCGGCTTCGCCCGTTTGCGGTGCCGGTTGACCCGTTGGCGGCGGAGGTACAGGCGCGCCAAGGTTGGGTGGTGGCGGCGGAGGTGTCGGAGCGTTAGGATTTTGCATAGCTTTTGAACTTGTCCAAACAGATCAAAGTATAAAATTTGATTTTGGCAGGATACCTATTTTGACGTTGTGTTCACCCCAATTCGTTCGAACGAGATTTAGCCGCCTTGTGCAGCTTCGACGGTGATCGTAAGCTCAATGCGCTTTCCATCGCGGGTGACAATCGCCTTCACCGTCTTTCCAGGTTCCAAATTCACCAAAACCTCCTGTAAATCTTCGATATCGTTGATGGGGCTTCCGTTCAGTTCGACGAGCCGATCGCCTGCTTTGATCCCGCCCTTTTCCGCGGGACTTCCCGCGCCAACAGACTCGATCAACAAACCTGGACCGCTGTCGGTCATGCTCGGACGCATGCCAGTTCGAACTCGGCGGCCACGTCCCGATTGCGAGCCTTGAGACCCAGCCGCGACTGGCGCATTTCGGAAAGTCATCTTGTTCGGCAGAGCGTCCGCTGCGTCGACAAATTGGCTGACCGCTCGTGCCACCAGCGCGATGCCTTCCATGTTGATCGTGCCGATCAGGTCGTTTTCGGTGTGATATTCATCGTGAAATCCGGTGAACGGCGCGATCGCGGGCACATTTCGCTTGGTAAATGAAGCGTGGTCGCTGTTGCCCGGAATCATCGCTGAGCGAACGAGCTTGACGCCCGAAACGTTGACGGCATCGAGCAACTTGGGCATTTCCTCGCTGGATTCGCTACCGAAGACCGAAAGTTCCTCCTTGCGCAGGCGACCCACCATGTCCATGTTCACCATGACGGTGGTTTTTTGCAGGATCGCGGGATGGGCGGCGGCCCAAGCTTCGCTACCAACCAGCCCGATTTCTTCGCCCGAATACAGTTGAAAAATTAAGGTTCGCCGATTGGATTTTAGCTTGGCATAGTGCTCGGCGAGCAGGAGCAACGCGGTTGAGCCGCTCGCGTTGTCGTCGGCGCCAAAGTGAATTTTCTCTGAGCCGGACCGTGAACCCACCTCGCCCTCACCCAAGTGGTCGAAGTGAGCGCCAAAAATGATGTACTCGTCCTTGAGCTTTGGATCATTGCCGGGCAAAACGCCGACTACACAATTCGAAGTGCCCTTGTTCGGCTGGAAACTTGCGCGAATTGTGGCGGTGAAATCCAGGTTGCGGCTCGGGCCGGGAGTACGCATGAGCACTTCATAAGAAAGGCCCAGCAATTGGTTGGCGTACTTTCGATGCAAACCAATTCCGACAAGCGAAGACGCCGAATTGGCGAGCCCCTGGGCCGTGCGGATATTCGGCAGTTCACGCAGACCAATCTCTTGCGGACCCATTACGATGAGGCCGATGGCGCCTTGGGCGAGTGCCGCGCGCGATTTGTCGGCGATCGTCATCGGGCTGCCATCATCGCGTTTGCCGCTTCGCAAAATCAGTACGATTTTGCCTTTTGCGTCAATGCTCGAATAGTCGTTTCGGCCTTGCTTCACCACGCCTTCGCCGGCATAAACCAGGCTGCCGGTGACCGCGCTGTTCGTGGACGAGTTCAGCAACGGCACAAAATCATCGCCTACCTTGAGCTTGATTCCGCGACCCGCTTTGGGCTGAAAAATCGCCAAGTTGTCATAGCCAGTTTTCTTGGCAACGCTGGCCTCGAACGGAAATTTGAAGTCTGTTTCGAGCGGCTTTAGTCCAAATCGGCTGAATTCGTGGACCAAATAGTCGGCGGCAAGGTCATTGCCGTGGGTCAAAGTCATGCGCCCCGCGAACTCTTTCGAGGTCAGCTTTTGCATGTGCTTTTCGGCGTTCGCTTTGGTGAGAATCGCTTCGGGCTTGGCATCTTGCGCGCCGATTGCGCAGGCCAGGGCCACGCCCACGATGGCAGCAATTGGCTTTTTCGCAGCGCACCAATTCACGCTTCAGCCCCCGTGCGGAAAATGAACCGGGCGTTGCCGAGCGCAAATTCGCAGCCATCGGCGAGTTCTGCTTCCTCGACGCGTTCAAAATCGTCGCGCAGAATGAACGTGCCGTTGCTGGACCCCATGTCGTGGAGCTTCCAAACGCCGTCTTGGCAAGTGATTTTGGCGTGGCTTCGAGAAATGTACGCGCTTTCTGGTAGCGAAGCAAGGTCGATATCGATCGGCCCCGTGGCTGGGTCGAACCGGCCGATCACGCATGGTGGCGCGACGGGAAACACCTCGCTGGTTTCGGCCCCGTTGCGCTTGAGCGTGATGCTGGCGGTTACAGGCTCGGCATCGGCAAAAGAATCGGACGTCTCGAAGTCCGGAGAAACGTTCAGGTCATCACTCGTGGGGCTATCTGTCATGGGGTACGAAAATCTCCTGACCGGAGATTACCCGTCCCAACGCGGCATTTCACCCTGCGCGAGTTCAATAAATAGTAGTGCAGCGCCCATCCTGACGCTTGCCTGCACCACTTTCGAAGTCGCGCGATTAGAAATAGAATGCAATCCGCCGGGCGAAAGGTCACCGCCCAAAATCGGCCATTCGACGCCAGAAAGCTCTACGCCGCTACAAGATTTGATCGGTAGCAGAGAAACCCGCGCGCCGGGAGCCACGTTAATCGTGCGCGCAAACCGCGGGCTGACGAACCACATGATTCCTGCCCGCAAAGCGACCCGCAGGTCGAGATCGTAGCGCGCTAGGCAGTACACGTTCGCGATGACGTGGTCCAGCAGGTCGCCCTCAAAGCCAATCAGTGTTACCGGCGTCAGGCCCTCATCCAGACAATATGTGAGTAATTTTTCTGTGTCCGTGGTTTCTTGACAAGCGATCTGGATGACCTGCTTTGCGCGCGCCGCGGCTACTTCGGAAACCGAATCGAGATCACCGATCAAAACATCTGGAACACGAATATCTGGCGGGATCAATTCGGCCCCTTGATCCGCAGCGATGACGAAATCGGCGCTTTGCAGCCATGCCCGAATTTGGCCAGGCAAAACGTCGTTTCCGCCCAAAACTCCCAGCGTCTTTCTCACGATTGCCCTATGATGGCACGCAACTTTTTTTCTTGCAGAAATTGAAGCTAATTATAGACATTCACCGCGAAAATACGAATCCACGGCAGGAAAATCATCTTATTTTGCTTTTTGTCTTTTCTAATCTCCTTCTTTCGGGTTTTGTTGCCATTCTTCGGGTTTCGATGTTCCCACAATCGCGAGCAGACTTGTGGAATAATGGCCTTCCCGGGTGATGACGATCCCGGCGATTTTTCCGGCATCTGCCTTATGTCTGACCAGTACACATTTGAAGATCGTGGCGAAGTTATTCGGCTGAAGGCCGCATGGGATGAAGTGCGCCGATCGCTTGAGCTTGAACTCCAGCGCAGCTCGTTCGACAAGTTTATTCGCCCGATCACCGTGCAAGATTTCGCCATGGGGCGAGTCTTGATGGTCGTGCCCGGACAATTCGCCGCTGAATGGGTGAAGTCGCGATTTCTGAAACGCCTGCAAACGATGCTTGGCGACGAGCTTGGCGAACCTGTAACAATCGACCTTCGGGTGGGTTCACGAGCGAAAGATGCCGTCGATATTCCGTCCGTCGCGCTGGTGCAGCACACGGTCTCGGTGGACTCAAACGAATTCAGACCGAACCCGAAATATCGGTTTGATACGTTCGTGGTCGGCCAAAGCAACCGGATGGCAGTGGCGGGTGCCTCGGCAATCTCGCACGATCCCGGCGTTCGATACAATCCGCTGTTCATCTATGGCGCGCCTGGCTTGGGAAAAACGCACCTGATGCACTCCATCGCGAACGAAATTTTGGCGGCCCGACCCAAGACGCTGGTTCGCTACATTACTGCCCAGCAATTCGTCGAGCAGTTCGTTCAAGCTTTTCAATCCAACCGAATTGAGCAATTCCGCCGGCTACAACGCGAGGTCGATGTTTGGCTGGTCGACGACATCCAGTTCGTTGCGGGCAAAGACAAAACGCAGGAAGAGATTTTCCACACGTTCAACCACCTG
Source organism: uncultured Chthonomonas sp. (assembly GCA_964422285.1). GTDB lineage: Bacteria > Armatimonadota > Fimbriimonadia > Fimbriimonadales > Fimbriimonadaceae > UBA2391. Next base: position 14,603 of record CAYRAX010000035.1, on the reverse strand, counting down.
TACGATATGAGCCGGCAAATTGTGCTCTGCGCAGATCGACCGCCGCGCGATTTGTACACAATGGACGAGCGCCTGCGATCGCGGTTTGAATCGGGCCTTGTGGTGGACATTCAGCCGCCGGACACCGAAACTCGCGCGGCGATCATCTTGAGCAAGGCATGCCAAGAAAACCTCGAAATTGAACCTGAGATTGCCCTTTTCTTGGCCGAGAGGGTCCACGGAAATATCCGCCATTTGGTCGGTGCACTCACGAAGCTCGCGGTCATGGCATCGCTGGCGTCCACGCCAATCACGATCTCGCTCGCCGAGCAATGCGTCGAGAAGTATTACAGCCACGCTCGGAACGAAAAGCCCGGCATGCCGCAAATCGTCGGAGTCGTGAGCAAATACTACAAAATTCCCGCTGACGAGATCGTCGGCGACTCGCGAAAGGCACCAATCGCGCATGCTCGCCACGTGGCCGTGTTCATTGCGCGCGAAGTAACCCAAGATAGTTGGAAGCACCTCGGCTCCCTTTTTGGCGACCGCGACCACACGTCGATGATGCACGCTTACCAGAAGATTAGCGAGCTGATGTCTCGCGACCGCGATCTGGATACCGCCATTAAGTCGATGATCCGCGATTTGAAGCCATCCGGCTCGTTTTGACAGGTTGATCCGCGCGCGGGTCGGGGGGTATACTCCGCCATTCATTGCAGTGAGTTGAGACAAATATGAAGCGAACTTACCAACCCAATAACCGGCACAAGCACACGACGCACGGCTTCCTGGTTCGAATGCAAACCAAGGACGGTCAGAACGTGTTGCGCCGACGACGCGCGAAAGGGCGACACCGACTCGCTGCGCGCACCACAAAGTAATTCTGGCTGGCGGTCCCAAAAAATCGCGATTTCAGCAGATTTTTGAAGAAGGTCTAATCGAATCGCAAAGCGCCCTCAAAGTGGCTTGCCTACCCGGAAGCGGGCTTTTAGGCATTACGACAGCCAAGGCGATTGGTAGCAAACCGCAACGAAATCGACTCAAAAGACGTATTCGGGAAGCTATAAGACCGAGTTTTGACCAACGCCACAAAACCTTTGACTGGATCGTCACCGGAACCCGAAAAGCGGAAAATAGTAGCCTTTTGGATCTGGTGGCAGCCTGGCAAGTATCGAGCGACAGATTGATAGAACGATGGGAAAAAGGATCATCCTAAAGCTGATCAGGCTGTATCAGGCAACTTCGGCCGCTCGCCCGGCGACCTGCCGATTTAGTCCCACGTGCTCGGAATACACGGCCCAGGCCATCGAAAAGTATGGTGCTCTGCGCGGGTCTTGGCTCGGAATTAAGCGAATCGCACGATGCCACCCATTTGGCAAGAGCGGCTATGATCCCGTGCCACAACTGGATCGAATGACAAAATAACATGGCCCGACCCACCCCAACCCCCAAACAACAAATGATCGGAACCTTCCTCTGGATGGGTCTGATCTTGCTCGGTTTTCAACTCTTCACCAATGCGCGCAAGCCGCTGCCCGATTCCCGCACGTCAGCCGAAATCCTGACCGAAATCAAAAAGTTCAGCACTCGCCTCGACCAAAGTTCGGTGGATACGCTGGTGCCGCTGTACGAACAGAAGGTTCAAGAAGAACTTACCAAAGCTGGCAAATCGACACTTGAAATCAATCAAGCGAAGTTGGTGGGCGACGTTATTCAGGGCGAGACGCTTCTTCGAGCGTCGCAATCCAAGGCTCCTTCGATGCGCCCGGTTTTGCTCCTGGAACGGGCCTACAACCCGATGCACGGCAAGGAGCGAGCCTACAAGAACTCGGAGGCTTGGACCACGCCGGTGGACCTCGCACCAGACGCCGAAGGCTCAACGGTCAAGCGCACGATGTCGCCGAAGCAACTCTTCGATTCCATCAAGACTGAGCTGGATAAGTTATACAAAACGGACTACGTTTGGGGCCTAGTGCAGGGCTACCAATTCATCGACACGCTGGTCAGCCTGACGGGGCGCGTGCCTTCATTCAGCTACGCATTTGCGGCTCTGTTGCTCGCGATCTGTGTTCGCGCGATCATTTGGCCGCTCGCCCAACGCCAGCTAATGTGGTCGCGCCAAATGACCCAACTTCAGCCGTTGGTAAAGGAACTCGAAGAGGCCTACAAAAAGAAAGACCCCTCTGGCGCATACAAGTCGACGCCGGAATATCAGCAGAAGATGATGCAGATGTACCAAGAGTACGGCATCAATCCACTCAAGGGCTGTTTGCCGGCGCTGGCGCAAATGCCGCTCTTCTTGTTCGTTTATTCGTGCATGTTGCACTACCGATTTGCGTTTAGCAACGGAACCTTTTTGTGGATCAACCCTAGCTCGAGCGCTGGTAGCGGCGGGTTCTTTTCGCCCAGCCTTGGCGAGCCCGACACGCTGCTACTGATCGTTTACGGCATTTCGATGATCGCATCGACGATGCTCGCGCCGGTAACCGACCCGAACCAAGTCAAGCAACAGCGCTCGATCGGAATCGCGGTCGCGCTCATCTTCACCGCGTTCATGTATTTTGGGTTCCCGGTGCCTTCTGCGTTTGTGCTTTATTGGATTTGTACCAACGTGCTTTCGGCGCTGCAATCCTATCGAGCTTATCGGTTGCCGATGCCGCCGTTGACGAAAAAGAATGCTCCGGGAGGCGGAGTTGTGCCGATCAGCGCATCGCCCACAAAACACACCAATGGCGTAGCCAAAACAGGCCCCAAGCCACAAAAACCATCACAAAAGGCAAAATAAGCCAAGCACACGAGTTTAGCCATGACAACAATTGAACTACAAGCAAAATCGATCGACGAAGCCAAGCAATTGGCCGCTGAAAAGCTGGGGGTATCGGAATCCCAAGTTGTTTTGGACGTGTTGGAAGAAACGAAGGGCCTTTTTGGAAAATCCGTGGTGCGAGTGAAAGCATCGGTGGGCGAAGAAAAAGCGGCTCCGGCCAAGAAAACACGCGCCAAAGCAGAAAAACCAGCCCCCGAGCCTGCCGAAGAGGAACCGGCTCCCAAAGCCAAGCCCGCAAAGGCTGCAAAACCAGCACGGGCAACCAAGGCCGCTCCCAAAGCAGAAGAACCGCAAGCAGCTGCACCTGCAGATGACGATGAGGAAGAGGCAGCGGTTGAAGTCGTTGCCACCGAAGCCGACGCGCAGAAGATCGAATCGATCATGAACGAGATCTTGCGGCTGGCAGAACTCAATGCAACGGCAACCCAAAGCGGCATCAACGGACGGTACGTGAACGTTGTGCTGGATGGCAAAGACGTCGCCTACTTGGTGGGCAAGCACGGCGAGGTCCTGAACAATCTGCAGTACTTGCTCAACGTGATCTTGAATCGCCAGCTCAACAACGGCGTGCGAGCAACGATCGACGGCAACGAATATCGACAGCGCCGCGAAGAAGCACTGACCAAGCTCGCGACAGACATCGCCGAGCAAGTGAAGCAACGCGGCGAAGAAGCTGTTTTGGATGCACTGCCCGCTTTCGAGCGCCGAGTTGTGCACCGAGCGCTGGTTGAGTTTACGGGTGTGACCACATACAGCGAGGGCGAAGAGCCCAACCGCCGAGTCGTGATCGCGCCGTCGCAATAAGCCTGATCGTGTCTGAGTTCGAACAGCAAATCGTCGAGGTTCTCGAACGCGCAAAAACTGACAATCTCTTGGTGGCTTATCACCGAGAAGATCAGGAGCCTGGGTACTTCTGCTGTGGGTTTTTCCGTGCCGTGGAAGAGGGCTTTGCGATCTTCGAGGATGTCGGCAAATTCGGATTTTCGGACAACGACGAAGAAGAAGCTGAGGCTGAAATCTCGGCGATTTCGTGGGTGGAAGTGGATACGCCCTACCTGCATGGCATGCAGACGATCTACAACCATCGCGATCGATTTGTTGCTCCCATGGAAACGCCGGTGCTCGACGAACCCATGAGCATTTGGCACGCGGTTGCCGAAGCATGCCGTGAAGAGCGGTGCTGTAAGTTCTGGTTTTCCGGCGAGGACCAGGAGTTTGCGTTTGTTCGAAGGTTTGAAGCGCCTCTGATCGAACTAGAAATGGTGCACGAGGATGACGGCAGCATCGCGGGGCGCCGGGTCATTCGAATGGAGCTGATTGATTCGTTGCGGTGCGGTTCGCGGCACGAGGAAATGGTGCAGTTCCTGTACGAAAGCCGTTACAGGTTCTTGGACGCCTAGCCAAACGGGTACATTTGAACCCATGTCTGCGGTAACCAGCGCTGTTGCAAAGCTCAAGCCCAAAGCACTTAAGCCCGGCGATACGTTGGGCATCGTTTCCCCTGCTTCCGGCATTGATGAAGAGCGACTGTTCAAAGGAATGCGGCTGATCGAGGAGAAGGGCGGCTACAAAACCAAGCTCTACCCCCACACTTTGGACAACGACACCTACTTGGCGGGCAACGACGCCGACCGAGCCGCAGATTTGACTGCGGCATTTTTGGATCCCGAAGTGCAGGCAGTGGTTTGTGCGCGCGGTGGATATGGCTGTGCGCGGCTATTTCCGTACCTTGACCTAGACAAACTCGCGGCCACGCGCAAGATGTTCATGGGTTTCAGCGACATCACGACGCTCCATCTCGCGCTGAATAAGCGTGGGCTGGTCACCTTTCACACGCCGATGCCGCTGACCTTGGCCTATGATCGCGAAGATTGGGTTTATGAGTCGTTCTTTCGAGCATTGAGCGGCGATGTTGCGCCTCCCGACGACGCGAAGCGAGCCGTTTCGCTGGTCGATGGCGTCGCTGAAGGCGAAGTCACCGGCGGGTGCCTCTGCTTGCTTTGCGATTCAATCGGAACGCCAAACGCACTGGATACCAAAGGGAAAATCTTGGTCATCGAAGACGTTGATGAAAACCCTCACCGGCTCGATGCTATGTATACGCACCTGCTGAACGCAGGAATTTTGCAACAATGCGCGGGAATCGTCGTTGGCGAAATGACCAACAGCGATAAAATGTGCGATCCGACAATTGGCCCGCGGCCGTGGCTGGACATTGTCACCGACCGCATCAAGCCGCTCGGAATTCCCGCCGTTACCCACTACCCATTTGGACACATGAAGACGATGCTCAGCATTCCTTTAGGGGTTCGCGCTCGTCTTGATACACGAGAAGGAACGCTTACGTTCTTGGAATCACCATGCGCCGATTAGCCCTAATTATCACTACCGTGGCCGTTCTTGGCCCCCAGGTCGCCTGGAGCCAAGCGTGGGAGAAATTCATCATGCCCGGCATCACGTACCGAGCCGAGGTTGACCCCACTGGCCCACGACTGATCCACGTGATTCGGTTCTCACCCGGCGCTCCAGGAATCAGCATGCGCCCAGAAGTAGCGGGATTGCGGATTTTCTCGGTGCCGAACGACAAGGGCCGCGAAGAACTTTCATCCATCATCAAGCGAACCGGAGCTATTGGCGGCATCAACGCCGACTTTTTCCCCTTTACGGCAGACCCACTCGGCGCCATGGTGCGCGCAGGCGAATTGATGAGCCAACCCGACGCTCGTCGTGCAGTTTTTGGCTGGGGCCGCGGCGGTAGCGCGGTCGGCAAACTCGCCTGGGTAGGCGGAGTCACGCTGCCCTCCAACGAACGCGCTTCTTTGACCGGAATCAACGAAGAGTGCCAGGAAAACGGACTCGTCCTGTTCACCGATTCCAGCGCATTTGCCACCGCGAAAACGCCTTGTGTTTACGTTCAGCTGAGCCTGAAAGAAAATCGCTGGGCACCAACTTGCACCCGAACCGGCACTGTGGTGATGAGCTACGAGGACCGTGATCAAATCGAAGTGCAACCCGGCACCGCGATCCTTGCTGGTCGAGGCGCCAACGCGGTGATGCTGAAAAAGCTAACCACCGGTCAAGCGATCACGATCGACATGCAAACCTCGGGCTTCGATTGGCGGCTATACGATCAAGTCGTCGGTGGCGGGCCATTTTTGCTCCGAGGCGGCGTGGTGGCGATTGACGCCGAAGAAGAAGGATTCCGCGAAGGATTTTACAAAAACCGGCATCCGCGCACGGCGATTGGCCGGGCGGCGACGGGCGAAGTCATCATGGCAGCGGTCGATGGCCGCCAAGACATGAGCGTTGGCTGCACGCTGCAAGAAATGGCGTCGATTATGACCCGGCTCGGGTGCGTTGATGCCATAAACTTGGATGGCGGCGGATCGACGACCATAAACCTGTTTGGCGTGACCTTGAACCGACCGAGCGACGGTCAAGAGCGCAAAATTGCCAACGCGATTCTCATCATGGGAACAGCAAAATCGGCGACCGACGAGGAACTAAAGATCGAAGGGCCAAGCGTCACGCAACCCGGCAAAGCATCCGTTTACCGTGTGCTCAACTCCAAGGGCGTCATGGTACAAACTTCCGAGGTTCTTTGGGCGGCCCAGGGCGAAGGATGGATCGACCAATCGGGCACCGTGCAAGCCATGAAGCCCGGAATCGTCGCGATTTACGCCTATGCCCGAGGAAAAATTCTGAAAGCATCGCTGGAGATCAAGGGCCCCGGCGGTCAGACCGGACCCACCGCAACGCCACCCACCAAAAGCCCAGAGAATCCCGGCCAATGAGCCGCGGAAAGTTCATCACGTTTGAGGGCGTTGAGGGCGCGGGCAAGTCGTCAGTTTTGACGGCGGTCGCGGAACGGTTGACCGCAAATGGCCAGACCGTCATTCGCACTCGAGAGCCCGGAAATGGACAAGTTGGGAGCCAAATCCGTAACATATTGCTCCATTCTGAGGTGGAGCTCGATGTGCGTGCCGAGATATTTCTTTTCATGGCCGACCGGGCGCAACACATGACGGAGTTGATCCAGCCGGCACTCGAACGCGGCGACTGGGTACTTTGCGACCGACACGCCGACTCAACCGTCGTGTATCAAGGCTACGCGCGCGGATTCGACATCGACACACTGCGCGAGTGGAATTCGATCGCAACCCAGGGCCAGAAGCCAGACTTGACGGTGCTGCTAGAGGTTATTCCCGAAACCGGGCTAAGCCGACAACTGGACGCTGACCGATTGGGTGGCCTGCCGCTCGATTTTCACGTCAAAGTTCGCAATGGATTTTTGAAAGAAATGGAGCTCGATCCTGCACGATTCGAGAAAATTGATGCGTCGCAGCCGTTGGCACAAGTAATCGACGACGCTTATGAAATGATCCGTCAGCGTTTTGGACTTTAGATCGCGGCGGTTTCTTTTGCGACCAAGTAGGCCGAAACCAGAGCCTGCGCCAAGTCCTGCGGCTCGCTGTCGATGCTCTGCACACCGCCGGTGGTCAGGTTTATCTCCGCAAGGCGACGCTCGGTTTGGTACCAAAGTGCGGCCGCACGCTGGAAAACATCGCGATCTGAACCTATGAACAGCCGCGCCATCTCTTTGACGTGGGGGTCGGAAACGCGGACGACCATCACCAGGTGGCGACGACGAATCGCAGATAGCGCGGTGCTCAACCGCTTGGCTTGGGCCTCATCCTCGGCGTCTGTAAAGACGACAATCAAGGATCGGCGCTTCCACCGGCTTGCCAAGTAGCTCATCGCTTGATCGTAATCGGGCTCGACGGCGTCCGCCTGCAGGTCATGGATCGCGTCCAAAATCGCGCCTTCTTGACCACGCGATTTTCTCGGCGGAACGAATGACAGGACTCGGTCAGCAAACACTAGTAGCCCGGTTTGGTCGCCGCCAGTTTTGGCCGCGTGAAGCAACATTAAGCTCGCGTCGAGCGCAATATCGAGCTTCGGCACGCCGTTTACCTCGGCCAGCATATTGCGCCCCGCATCGATGCACACGATCACTGGTTGGTTTTTTTCGGTTTCATAATCGCGCACCACGAGCTTGCCGCGGCGGGCGGTAGATTTCCAATCTATCCGCCGGTAATCATCGTCGTGGTATTCCCGCAAGGATTCGAATTCGGTTCCCTGCCCTTTGATTCGGCTCTTTCGGATCCCCATCAAATTGAGCTTGCCGCGTTGCTTCAGCAGTTCAAATTCGCGCAGGGCCAACACATTGGGATAAATTCGCGCTGGCTGCGCACACGGAATGCGGTGTTCCACTTCCACCAGGCCGAACCGTCCGCGAACGCGCACCAGTGCATCGCCAAATGCGTCGGTGCCACGATATCGCGGGCAAACATGATAGGAAAAAACTACGTCGCGATTCGGGCCGAGATCCAGCGGAAACTCAACCTTTGTCGGCACCAAGTCCGTGGACGGGCAATCGCGAAGGCGACCAACGATGCGCTCGACACCATCATTGGTAACGATCAACTCGACGCGGTTTTGCACGCGCACGGATAGCACTTGGTCGAAGCGCCGCCGAACCGACAAACGCGCAACTCTAGGTGCCGTGTAAGCCGAAACAAGCGCAGCAACAAGCAATCCAACGTTATATGGGACGATCGCCAGCTCGAGGCCGGGTAAGAAAAGCGCCAGCAACGCGATTACGATGCCGCCCGCCAACAGCTTGATCAACTTGGCCGTTGGAATAATTGTCACTTTTCGCTCCGGGTAAATTGCATCTTGTGAAATTCGAGGTTGCGATCCTCACGCCAGAAAAGGTTGCGATATCTTACCAAGTCGCGCGGATCATGAGCCGAATGATGGCGCATCTCCTCGATTTGCTGTGCTGGCTTGTATTTTTGTATCTCGCCAATATGTTCGTGACGGCGTTGCAAAATCTTCAGCCGGGCTTAATGCAAATTCTCTACCCGTTCTTCAGCGTGATGGTCACCTTTTCCTATTTTGGCTATTTCATCTTGTTCGAAGGACTTTGGAACGGTCAGACGCCCGGAAAATTCGCCCTTGGCATTCGGGTCCGTATGGCGGATGGTACGCCGATCACGCTGCTGGCGTCTTTTTACCGCAATCTTTTTCGCTTGGCTGATTTCATGCCCGCGATCTATTTCTTGGGTCTGGTGCTCAGCTTTTTGACCGAGAAATCGCAGCGGCTTGGCGACATTGTCGCGAACACCATGGTCACCCACGAGCGAATTCCCGCCCCGAAGTTCGCGCCCGCGCCCCACGCTTTCGGCGTGCATCCTTTCGAAGACCACGTGGGCACGCTACGGCGAATGTCGATGAACGAATATCTTGCGATCAAGCGTCTCGCTGATCGGTTTCCCGAGCTACCCAGCCCGGTCCAGGACCGCCTGCTCGTTGAAGTTTGGGTGCCGTTCGCTGAAAAACATGGAATCAAACCGCTTGATAACGTGCATCCGGTTTACTTGATGGAGGCCGCCGTCATGAAGTACGCTCGATTGCACGACCTGATGTGAGCGTAAGCGACTTGGGGCAAAGGTTTCGGACAAACGTGTGAATAAGTTGATGATGAGTTTTTGGGCGATTGGCGGCGGGAAAAGTGCACGCTGAAACTTGCACATTGGTGGGTTTTTCAACAGCCTTTTCCACACGCCGGAGCAATGGTTAACAAGTTGGTTTGAACCTAAAGCATGAACTTTGGCGCAAAAAGCTCTACACGAACATCGAGTTTTCCACAAAAAAGGAATCCCTAATAATAGATCTAACTTCTTTCTATTCTCATTTTGGTTATGGTCACTGTTTGGTGAAAAATGCTCGCTGACATCACCCTCAGGACCTTTCGAAATTACGATTCTCTTTCCTTAAGGGTCTCGCCAGGGATCAACTTGATTCACGGGAGAAATGGTCACGGAAAGACGAATCTTGTTGAGGCAGTTTTTTTGCTTTCGACCGGTCGGCTGCTGCGTGGCGGCAAGGATGCCGATTGCATTCAACACGGTCAGGATGAGGCGAGAGTGGTGGGAACCTGCGCGGGCGATGAGACCGAAATCAACGTTCAACTGAATCGGCATCACAAGAAGCGGATCACCATCAATGGCGTGTCGGTGGCGCGCGCTTCTGACGTGCTCGGCCGATTGCCGTCGGTGACGTTTATTCCGGAGGATTTGGCGCTGGTTTCGGGCGAGCCCGCGGAGCGCCGGCTGTATCTGGACTCTGCACTTTCACAAGCCTTGCCGGGATATCTAAACCACTTGGCTGCCTATAAGCGCGCGCTGCAACATCGCAACGCTTTGCTGAAGCTGGCCCAAAACGAGATGGTCGACGATGGGTCATTTGCGGTTTGGGAGCAGCCGCTTCACGATCACGGCATTGAGCTCCGGCGACACCGCACCGAATTTCTGGACAGCATCTTATCGGATGCGAAAAATGTGTATAGGGAGCTTTCGGGAGGCGAGTTGTTTTCGCTGCATTACGCGCCGAAAGATGAAGGCTCGCTGATTGATGAATTGCGCGAGACCCGGCAGCTTGATATCCGGCGCGGAGCGACGCAGCTGGGTCCCCATCGGGACGATATCGCCCTAGAACTGATGGGAACCGACCTGCGCACCTTTGGTTCGCAAGGACAACGGCGCTCGGCCGCGATCACGCTCAAGCTCTGCGAACTGATCTACCTCGACCGCATCATGAAGAAGAAGCCAATGCTGCTGCTCGACGATATTTTTAGCGAGCTGGATCATCGGCGTCGAGAGAACTTGTTGCGCGTCGGCTTCGCGTCCGCCGACCAGGTCTTCATCACCTGCACGGAAATCGATAATTTTCACAAACAGCTTATCGACGACGCGGCGACATTTCGTGTCGAGTCGGGTACGGTAATTGCGGAATGAAAAAGCTGGGCGACGTTCTCCCGCGTGCATTTGATCGACCCGAAATCCTGCGGGCTGGCCGGGCACAGCGCGTTATTCGGCAGTGGGCAACCATCGTCGGAGACACCATCGGCCAGCATTCCGTGCCTGATCGATATGAACACGGCACGCTTTGGATCGCTGCATCAGGAAACGCATGGGCTCAGGAAATTCGGCTCATGAAGACTGAGGTGCTGAAGCGGCTGAACGAAGCGGCAGGAGAAACACTTTTTGAGCAAATCAGGGTTGGAACCAGGCCCCCGCGCCGGAATTGGATCGACGGAGAATCAGACCTGGATTGACCAGCTGAACCGGCGACCAGCGTTTTTTGCGGCTTTGGGGCTGGGGGTTGGCATTGCAGCCGGTTTGGTGCCCTGGAATGGTCTGGCGTTGCTCTTAGGGGCCTTGCTGGGTCGATCCTATCGGTCTTGGGTGCTGCTCGTCATCATGTTTTGCGTGGGCTGGTCGCTCGCGCCGCGCGAACAAGTCACCGAACCCAAAAAATGGGCCAGATATTTTGCAAATCAAATCGACGTGGTGTCGATTCCCCGTTCAACTTCCGAAGGCTATCGATTCGTTGGCGAATCCAACTCGCTCCGCTATTTGGTAACTACGATCGAGCGGTACCCCATATCGTTAGGCGACCGATTGGATGTGCGCGGTCGAGTTGAGGAGCTTAGTGAGGTTTCCGAACGTCATTGGCATGACCAAAATGTAGTGCTTCAAATTCGAGTGAGGTCGCAACCAACGATTGTTTCACGCGGACCAGTTTTTTGGCGGTGGGCGGTTGCGATACGTGAGTACTGTTCTGGCGCGCTTCAAAAACTCCTTTCACCAGAGGATGCGGCGCTTGTGGATTCGTTTTTGCTGAATGATACGGTGGAATTGGACGCCGAAACCATGCACCGCCTGTCTGTTTCTGGTCTTGCACACCTCATCGGCTCGGTCGGCGCAAAAATCTATTTCATGGCCGGTGTACTGTTTTGGCTACTATCTAAGGTTCCGTTGCCTCGCTGGACTCAAACCGCGATCGTTCTGACCGGCTTGCTTTTGTATGCGGCGGCTTGCGGCATGACCGCAAATGGTATGCGCGCCTTTTTTATGTGTGCAATTTATCTGGTTTGCCCCCTATTTCGGCGCGAATTTGATGCGCTTAGCGCGCTTTCATGCGTTTTTGTGGGCAATATTCTGGTTTGGCCGCGGGTCATTTTTGATGTCGGATTTCAACTTTCGATTCTTTGCATCCTGGGCATCGCGCTTTTTGTGCCAGACGTCAACCATTGGTTGGAAAGGCGGCTGGAACGCAACGCGATGCCAACCGCTCTTCGGCACGCGATGGTCGTTTCGGTCGTTTGCTGGCTGATGTCCGCGCCGCTCATCGCGTATCACCAATACTTTATTTCGCTTTCCGTACCAATCGCGACAGTTTTGGCGTGGATACCGTTCATTCTTCTGCTTTCTTGTTCGGCGTGCTGCATTTTTCTTTCGGCGATTTCGGTGGGCTTTGCTACTCGCGTCGCGGGAATGACGGTGGCGCCATTGGCCCAGGGCCTTCGCCAAATGAACGAAATATTGGGTTCAAATGCGTACTTTTTCGCCATCCCTCCCTTCTCCGCTTATTGGTTAGTAATCTGCTATGTTCTGGCGCTATTCCTTTGGAAACCATACTATCGAGGCACGTAGCTTGATTGCTATTTTGGTGCTGGCGATTTTTGCGGGCGCGCTTTGGGGCGGTCAGCGCGGCGAGCAGCGCACGCGCATTGCTTTTCTGCAAGTTGCCCAGGGCGACTGCACAGTTTTTCAGCACCGTGGTTGGACGATGGTGGTCGACCCTGGGCCGCGAAACGACAAAGTTGACACCACAGAGAGGCTCGGCGTGCCCCAGCTGTATGGCCTGGGAGTGCGCTCCATCAGCCTCATGATTTTGACCCACCCCGATGCGGACCACATCGGCGGCCTACCTGCGTTGGCGCGCCGATTTCGGATAGAACGGATCATGATGCCCGCTGCATTTCGTGGTCATCAGGACCTGAAATTTTGGCTCGACTTGGCGGGATTGTCCGAGGACAATATCTCGTGGGTGCAGAGCCATGAAGACCTGCGAATAGACGATTGGCAGATTCATTTTGAGTGTCCGCCGCCGACATCTCTGCTCACCGAGAACGAAGGATCGATGGTGGTGCGCATCGCTCGCGGCCCCGCTTCATGCTTGCTTATGGGAGATGCTGGCATCGCTGCCGAAGCCTTTTATCTGGGCAAAGGTATTCGCTGGCCGAGCGATATTCTCAAAGCTGGGCACCATGGAAGCAGCTCGTCCACTAGCCCAGAGTGGCTAAGCATGGTTCGCCCGAAGGACGTAATCATTAGTTGCGGCCGAAACAATGTTTATGGCCACCCTACGAAACCCGTTCTGGAAAACATTAACAGATCAGGTGCCAACATCTTGCGTACGGACCGCGACGGCGCAATCACCTACGAAATCGGCGCGGACGGACGTTTCACGCGCAAATTATCCGCCAAATAGTCGAATTCGATCCTTAGTTTTGCCAATTTTGTCCAAAAGCTCTTCGGCCAGCGCTGTTTCACGTGCAACAATTTCTGGCTTCGCTCGCTCAGTAAACATCGGATTGGCTAATCGTTCGCTTAGTTTTGAGTGCTCCGATTCGAATTTCTCGAGGTCCTTTTTGAGCCTTGCGAGTTCCTTTTCGGTGTCGACCAAGCCTTCGATCGGAATATGAAAATCGACGCCATTTGAAGTAGACGAAATCGCGACTCCCGTCGGCTTGCCAGGAAGCAATTCTGATAGTCCGGCCTGAGAGATCACTACTCCCTCACCGCCTTCAAGCTCGCCCTCATAGAAAGCAGGAACCTTATCTTTCAGCGAACCTAGGCCGGCCTCAACCCGCAAGGCACGAATCGCGCGCGTCCACTCGAACCAGCGCTCGACCGTTGACTCATGCGATTCTGAAACCCAGCCGCTCGGGATTTGGGGCCAGCTTTCGTGCAAAATGAACTCGGACTTGCGGTTGGGCAGGTTCGAATAAAGCTCCTCGGTGATGAACGGCATGATCGGGTGTAGCATGATCAGGAACGCTTCGAGGCTGCGCAAGAGGACCCACTGAGTAGTCTGTTTTTGCGCCTCATCCGCCAAGCGCGGCTTGCTGACTTCGATATACCAATCGCACAATTCGGACCAGAAGAAAGTGTACAAATTCTGCGCGGCTGCTTGAATATCATAGGATTCATAGGCTTCGCGAACCGCAGATTCCGTCCGTGCCAGCCGGCTGAGCAGCCACTGATCCACAATGTGCAATTCCGCGGGCTCTTGGTCTGTGAATCCCTCCAAGTTCATCAAAATGAACCGCGCCGCATTCCAAATTTTGTTGCAGAGGTTGCGCGCGTCCTCGGTCCGTCGCTCGCTATAGCGCAATTCCTGGTTCATTCCAGCTTGGCTCAGGAGCGTATATCGCATGGCATCCGCGCCTTTGGATTCGATGACCGTGCGCGGATCAATGCCGGTGCCGAGGCTCTTGCTCATGCGGCGTCCGTCTTCCGTCATCACCGTTGCATGAATGTAGACTTCTGAAAATGGTTCGGTATCCGTAAAATCCAAGCCCATCATGATCATGCGCGCGACCCACAGGTAGATGATGTTTCGATCGGTTACGAGTAGCGAAGTTGGATAATAGCGCTTCAGATCGGCCGAATTTTCGGGCCATCCCATGGTTGCAAAGGGCCAAAGCCCGCTACTGAACCAAGTATCCAAGACATCTTCGTCTTGGCGAACAATTTTTTCGCTACCCGCCTGCACTTGAGCGTCTTCCCAATTGAGCGCGGCAAACGCGGTCCCAGATTCGGTGTAGTAAACAGGAATGCGGTGCCCCCACCAGAGCTGGCGGCTGATGCACCAATCCCGA